>SHZB01000040.1 GCA_009692485.1 Myxococcales bacterium | reverse complement strand
CGACCGACCTCGATGCGAAGCTCACGCACTCCGTCGCTCGATGGCTCACGCACGCCGTCGCCCGATGGCTCACGCACCGGCGAAATGGCTGGCTCCGTGCCGAGTGCGATCGCATCCATTCGTAGGTCCCGCTCCGGGCCCCGCACTCGAAGCACCGGAGCCGCCTCGGCCCGCAGTTCATTGCCAGTTCTATGGTTGTTCGTTGGACAGTACTTAGTTAGAAATTCTCAGTCGGCAGCAAGCGCTTGGGCGCCGCCACCGTGCCGGACTCCACGTGCTGAATTGGCCACTTCAGCGCGAGTAGTACTCGACAATCAGCTGCTCGACGACAGCCGGCTCATTGAGCTCTTGGCGAACGGGAGCGCCCTTGAAGGTGCCGACGAAATTCGCGCGGTCCACTTCGAGCCACGATACGAGTGGCCGCGACGCAGCACCCGCGACGGCCGCCAAGGTCCGCTTGAAGCTACGCGCCGACTCGATCACCTCGACGCGATCACCGACCCGCGTAAGGTACGACGGGATGTCGAGCCGCCGCCCGTTCACGTGGACATGGCCATGGCGCAGAAGCTGCCGCGCGTCACTGCGCGACCCCGCAAATCCGAGCCGGTAAACGACGTTGTCGAGACGGCGCTCCAAGAGCGACATCATCTCTTCACCCGTGCGGCCCTGGCGGCGCGACGCGTTGTGATAGTAGCCGCGGAACTGTTGCTCGAGCACGCCGTAGATGCGGCGCAGCTTCTGCTTTTCACGCAACCGAATCGCGTACTCGCTCAGCTTGATCCGCGCCAGGCCATGCTGGCCGGGCGGTGTCGGGCGTCGCGTAAACGCGCATTTCTCGGTGTAGCAGCGATCGCCCTTGAGATAGAGCTTCGTGCCCTCACGGCGACAGAGCTTGCAGACTGGTCCAATGTAACGAGCCATGGGAAGTGATCCTCAGACGCGGCGCCGTTTAGGCGGTCGGCAACCGTTGTGGGGGATTGGTGTTACGTCGCGAATGACGGTCACGCGTAGGCCGGCGGATTGAAGGGCACGCAGCGCGCTCTCACGCCCGCCGCCCGGACCGACCAAGAACACTGCGACGCTCCGCATTCCACAATCCATCGCGGAGCGTCCCGCCTGCTCGGCCGCAACCTGCGCGGCAAACGGCGTCGACTTGCGCGAGCCCTTGAACCCGCGCGCGCCCGACGAGCACGACGACACGGTATTGCCGTTCACGTCCGCGATCGTGATGATGGTGTTGTTGAAGGTCGAGCGGACATGGGCAATGCCGAGCGCGACGTTCTTCTTGACGCGCTTCTTACCCTTTGCCTTCGTAGCGGCTGCTGCTTTCGGTGTTGCCATGGGAAATCTTGATTGCGTGTGGAGGCCAAACTATCTCGGCCCCAGAAGGGCTCTGTTCGCGACGCCGGGGTAGATCGAATTCACCCGCGGCGCGCGCTCACTTGCGCACGAGGCGCTTACGGGGTCCCTTGCGGGTACGCGCATTGGTATGGGTGCGCTGGCCACGCACGGGCAGCCCTTTTCGGTGGCGCAGCCCGCGATAGCAGCCTAGATCCATGAGCCGCTTGATGTTCATCTGCTCTTCGCGCCGCAGATCACCCTCGACCTTGTAGTCGGCGTCGATGACGTCGCGAATGCTCTTCACCTCGGCGTCGGTCAACACGTCAACGGTGCGCGTCGGGTCAACCTTGGCCTTGTCGCAGATCGCGCGCGCTAGCGTCCGACCCACACCGTAGAGATACGGCAGGGCGTACGCGATTTGCTTGCGCCGGGGAAGGTCAACTCCTGAAATGCGTGCCATGGCTCAGGCTCCTTGACGTTGCTTGTGACGCGGGTTTTCGCAAATCACGCGCACGACCCCGCGCCGACGCAGAACCTTGCATTTGTCGCAGATCTTCTTGACGCTCGGTCGGACTTTCATGGGCTTCTCGTACGGCTCGTAGTTCTGGTAGCTCGTGGCGTTCGCAGGCTTGATGGGACGCTAGTCTTGGGGGCGCTAGGCTTTTGGGGCACTCTTCTTTTGCGGCACTAGCTACTTGTGGCGATAGGTGATTCGGCCGCGGGTCGGGTCGTAGGGCGAGACCTCTACGGTCACGCGGTCGCCCGGAAGAATTCGAATGTAGTACTGGCGCATCTTGCCGCTGATGGTCGCGAGGACAGCGATGTCATTCTCGGCGACGACGCGAAACATCGCGTTTGGCAGGGCTTCTTCGACGACTCCATTGAAGAGTAATTTGTCGTCCTTGGGCTCCCGCGGCTTGTCTTGGTCCGGTCTCCTTCGACCCATTTGATTCAGCTCGTAATCGGCAGTGCGGCGAAGATCCGCTTTGAAATCAACTCTGGAGCGCCCACGCCATCCACCCGGAACAAGAGTCCGCGCGCCTGGTAATAGGGAAGCAACGCGACGGTCATGGATTCATAAGCGTCGAGTCGCTTCTTGACTGCGGCCGGCTGGTCATCTCCGCGATGCTCCAGGTCGGCCCCTTGGGGCGGCGGACTATAGTGAAGATGGTAGATCTGTCCAGTGGCTTTGTCGGTTCGCCGATGAATGAGCCTCTCTTCGAGCAGCTCCCGCGGGACATCGAGTTGCACGACCGCGGTAACCGCTTGTTTGCGCGCTTCGAGCATGTCCCCCAGCCCGTCTGCTTGCGGCACCGTTCGCGGAAAGCCATCGAGCAAGAACCCGCGGCGGCAGTCTTCCGCTTGGGTTCGCCCATCGATGAGCCCGAGGACGACCTCGTCGGGGACGAGCCCTCCGGTGTCCATCTGTTGCACGAGCTCGACCGCGAGCGCCCCACGCCTCTTCGCGTCGCGCAGCATGTCTCCGGTAGAGATATGGGCGAGCCCGAAGTGCTTGCAGAGCCCTTTCGCCTGGGTTCCCTTGCCGGATCCGGGAGGTCCAACTAGCACCGTGATCACGTCGCCGCTCCCTCGCCCTCGGAGTCGCCACCGAAGCGCCGGCCTCGCACATTGGCGCGACCTGGCCCGGTCAGACCTTCGTAACTCTTCTTGAGCAGGTGCCCTTCGATCTGTTGCATCGTGTCGAGCGTCACGCCGACGACGATGATGATCGTGGTTCCGCCGAAGGTGATCGGCACGCGGATCATGTTGCCGAGAATCGAGGGCACGACGCAGATCGCCGCGACGTAGATGGCGCCAACGACCGTAATCCGCTGGATCACAAAATCGATGAACTCAGCCGTCTGCTTGCCGGGCCGAATTCCGGGAATATTGGCCTGCTGCTTCTTGAGGTTCTCCGCGACGTCCACGGGCTGCATCACGATGCCCGTGTAGAAGAAGCAGAAGAACGCGATCAGCGCCGCGAAGAGCGTGTTGAACACCCAATCGCCCCGACCAAGTTGCTGCTGAAGCTCATTCATCCCGGGAACATTGAAGCCCGCCAGGGTCGCGGGAAACATCAAGAGAGACGACGCGAAAATGGGGGGAATCACGCCCGCCATGTTCACTTTCAGCGGAAGATGCGCCTGCTGTGCGCCATAGACGCGATAACCGACCTGCCGCCGCGAATAGACGATCGGGATGAGCCGTCGGCCATTCTCGAACATCGCGACGATCGCGATGCACGCGAGCAAGAGCACACCGACTCCCGCCATGTTGAGCGGCCGTGGATCGCCAGCGTTCTGCTGAATGTACTGCCACACCGTGCTGGGAATGCCCGAGACAATGCCGCTCATGATGATGAGCGAAGTGCCGTTGCCGATGCCGCGCTCGGTGATCTGCTCACCGAGCCACATGACGAAGGCCGTGCCGGTCGTCAGCGTAATGATGGTCATCGCCTCGAAGACCAGGCCCGGATCGCTCACGATTCCGATGGCAGAGCCCCCGGAGGCGACGCTCTGCCCCTCAATCCAACGCGCCAATGCATAGGACTGAAATCCCGCGAGCAGGATCGTTCCGTAGCGCGTGTATTGCTCGATCTTGCGGCGTCCGGCCTCCCCCTCTTTGCGCATCTCGCCGAGCCGCGGGGACACCATTCCCATCAGCTGAAGGATGATCGATGCCGAAATGTACGGCATGATCCCGAGCGCGAAGATGGACAGGTTGCCGAGCGCTCCGCCCGAAAAGAGGTTGACGAAGCCGACGATTCCGCCCGACTGCGAGCCGACGAACTCTCGCATCGCGTTGCGATCGACGCCCGGAGTCGAGATGAACACGCCTACGCGGTAGACCGCCAAAAGCGCCAACGTGAAGAAGATCCTGCGCCGAAGCTCAGGGATCTTGTGCCAATTGGCAAGCGTGGCGAGCGTGGTGGACATGGTCCTACGTAGAGCGTCGAGGCTCAGGCGTTAGCCCGAGCGCGGGACTGCATCCGTCGCTCAGCCGGCCGCCTCTTCGCTACGCCGATCACGAGCTATGCGCGGCTTCGGCAGGCTGATGAGCTGCACCGTGCCGCCAGCGCCGACGATCTTCGCCTTGGCACCCGCCGAAAACGCATGTGCGTGAACGGTGAGCCCTTTGGTCAGCTCGCCGTCGCCGAGGATCTTCACGAGATCGAACCTGCCCTGCACGAGGCGCTTCTGTCGCAAAGCCTCGAGGGTCACGTCGGCACCGGCCGCGAATGCATCGAGCTCACCAACGTTGACGTTCACGACTGTCGGCGCAAAAATGTTCTTGAACCCGACCTTGGGCAGTCGCCGCGCGAGGGGAGTTTGCCCGCCCTCGAAGCCCGGCTTGATGCCGCTGGCGCGCGCCTTCTGGCCCTTTTGGCCGCGGCCCGCAGTCTTTCCGAGCCCTGAGCCCGGTCCACGACCGACACGGGCCGCCTTCTGTTTAGCGCCGGGATTCGGCTTCAGTCGCGAGAGAATCGCCATGGCTATTTGACCTCCTCGATGCGAACGAGGTGCATCACCTTCTTGACCATCCCCCGGAACGAGGGCGTGTTGGCGACGGTGACGGAATGACCAATACGTCCGAGTCCAAGACCCTTCAGCACCGCGCGCGCACCCGGAGTCTCACTGATCCGACTGCCCACTTGGGTAATCTTGAGCGAAGCGCCGGAGCTCATTTCTCATCTCCGGTTTCGGTCGGGATCACCTCGGCCATGGCGCGACTGACCGCGGGGGGAGGCACGGCAACAGCGGACTTCGACTTGTAGCTCAAGCGGTCGCGCGACACGTTCCGCTTCTTGGCGAAATCATCTGCGCTGGAGAGGCTCTTGAGGGCCTTCACGGTGGCATTGACGACGTTGTGCTTGTTGCCCGAACCGAGCGACTTCGTGAGCACGTCGTGGATCCCCGCTGACGCTACGACCGCGCGCACCGGGCCGCCCGCGATGACGCCCGTACCGGGACTTGCCGGCTTGAGCAATACGCGACCCGCGCCCGCCACGCCGATGACCATATGCGGGATTGTCACGCCGTCGAGCGGCACCTTGAACATGTTCTTTCGGGCCTGATCGTTGCCCTTGCGAATGGCCTCGGGGACCTCTTTGGCCTTCCCAAGTCCGACACCCACCTGGCCGGCTTCGTCGCCTACGACCACGAGGGCCGAGAAGCTGAAGCGGCGACCGCCTTTGACCACCTTGGCCACGCGATTGATATGGATGACGCGCTCTTTGATTCGCTCGTCGTCGGTTTGCTCGAACGCCATGTGCTCTTCCTTCGGTCCCGTGCTGTCGTCGATTCGCTACGCTTGTTGGGGCTAGTCTTTGGGGTATTCAGGTCTCGTCAGAACTCGAGGCCACCTTCGCGCGCGGCGTCTGCCAGGGCCTTGATGCGGCCATGATAGCGATAGCCGTTTCGGTCGAAGACGACCTTCACGATGCTCTTGGCCTTGCACATCTCTGCCACGAGCGCGCCCACCTTCTTGGCGGAGGCGGTCTTGTTGCCGTCGAGATTGCCACGCAAGTCCGGCGACATGGTCGACGCAGCGGCCATCGTGACGCCACCCAGATCGTCGATGACCTGGGCGTAGATGTGGCGCGCGCTTCGGAATACCGACATGCGTGGGCGCTCGGCGGTGCCGACCACTGTTTTGCGAATGCGCAATTTGCGCTTCGTGCGTCCGTCCAATTTTTGATTCGCAGCGGTCATGATTACTTCTTGCCGGATTTGCCGGATTTGCCAGCCTTTTCGCGGATCCGCTCACCCTTGTAGCGCACGCCTTTGCCACCGTAGGGCTCCGCGGGCCGATAGCCGCGCAACGTGGCGGCGACCTGGCCAACAGCACCCTTATCCGCTCCGCTGATCGTGACGATCGTCCCTTTGGATTCTTTCGGCACGTCGGCGGTGACGCCGGGCGGGAGCTTCAACTCGATTTGATGCGAGAAACCCAGCACGCAATTGAGCGCGGCGGGGCCCTTCAGTTCTACGCGATAGCCGGTGCCTTGCAGCTCGAGGGTCTTGGCGAAGCCGGTCGAGACTCCGTGCACCATGTTGGCAATCACCGAGCGCGCGGTGCCCTGAAGCCGGGCAGCGTCACGACCCGGTGCGCTCGACTTGATGTTGAGCTCACCGTTCGCCTGAGCGACCGTGACGAGACCCGGCAAGGTGAACGCGAGCTCGCCCTTCGGACCTTTCACAGTCACGTTGGTCGCGCCGAGCGTCACCGTCACGCCCTTCGGCACGAGGATCGGCTGTTTGCCAACCCGCGAGACGCGTGGCGCCGCGGGCGGGGCGGCTTCTGGAGCGCCCTTTTGGCTCTTTTGCGCACTAGTGGCCATCACCAAACCTCGCACAACAGCTCGCCACCAACGCGCCGGCGTCGCGCCTCGCCGTCTGACATCACGCCGCTCGAAGTCGAGAGGATCGAGATGCCGAGACCCGCATACACACCCGGAATGGCGTCATGCGTCACATAGACCCGGCAGCCTGGCTTCGAGACGCGGCGCAAACCGTCGATGGCGCCCTTTCGGTGCCGGTCATACTTGAGCACAATCTCGATGTTGTTGCGCCCGGCGGTGTCAGCCACCTCGCGCACATCCGAGACGAAGCCCTCTTCTTTGAGGATTTGCGCGACCCGCAACTTCAGTCGGCTACCGGGCACGTTGGTCTTGTCGTGCTTGGCGCCGAGCGCATTGCGGATGCGCGTCAACAAATCAGCGATGGGATCGTTCACCATGGGGCCTCACCAACTCGCCTTGATGACACCGGGGATTTCTCCCCGAAGTGCGAAGTTACGTAGGCAAAGCCGGCACAGCTCGAAGTCGCGATAATAGGCACGGGACCGACCGCAAACTTTGCAGCGGTTACGGTGCCGGGTCGCGAATTTCTGCACCTGATTGAGCTTCGCAATGGCCTGTGCGCGCGCCATGTTCTTTCTATCCCTTCAACGCTCGGGCACTAGGCCCGGAACGGCATACCGAGTTGGCGGAGGAGCTCGCGCCCCTCCTCATTGGTCGTGGCGGACGTCACGAACGAGACATTCATTCCGCGAACTGCGTCGACTTTGTCGTAGTCGACCTCGGGGAAGATGATCTGCTCGCGGAGCCCCATCGTGAAGTTGCCGGCCCCGTCAAACCCCTTCGGGCTGACGCCCTTGAAGTCACGAACGCGAGGCAGCGCTACGTTGATGAGCCGATCGGCGAACTCCCACATACGGTTACGCCGGAGCGTGACCATCAGTCCGATGGGAAGGCCCTCGCGGAGCTTGAAGCTCGCGATCGATTTCCGCGAGCGCCGTACGAGCGGCTGCTGACCGGAGATGGACCGCAGATCTTCGCGTGCGGTGTCGACGAGCTTGGGGTTCTGGACGGCAGCGCCGAGTCCGATGTTGATCACGATCTTCTCGAGGCGGGGGATCCGCATCGCGTTTTCGTAACCAAACTTCTCTTTCAGCGCCGCACAAACCTTCGTGCGGTACTCCATCGCGAGTCGCGGCGTGTACCCGGGCTCGTAGGTCGGCCCGCCATCGCTTACAGCGGCTTCGACCTTTGTCGTTTTTTCCTTCTTCGCCATGGCTCGATTCGCTCTTTTCAGCTCTGCTGAATTGCCTGGCCGCTCTTGCCGATGCGGCTCTTCTTGCCGTCGACGGTGACGGACTTCACGCGCGTGGGCTTATCGCTGCCCGAGTCGACCGGCATCACATTGGAGATGTGAATGGTCCCCTCTTTTTTGATGCGGCCGCCCTCTTGGTTCTGCTGGCTGGGGCGAGTGTGCCGCACGACCATGTTCAAACCTTCGACGGTGACGCGCTCGTCCGTGATCTTCACGAGACGACCGCGCTTGCCCTTCTCTTTGCCAGAAATGACCTGGACGAGATCGCCAACTTTAAGCCGCTGCATCAGATGACCTCCGGCGCCAACGAGACGATCTTCATGAATTTGCGGGCACGCAGCTCGCGCGCGACTGGCCCGAAGATGCGAGTGCCGACCGGCTCTTTCTGAGCATTGATGAGCACCGCGCTGTTGGCGTCGAACTTGATGTAGCTGCCGTCTGCGCGGCGGTGTTCTTTGGTTGTACGCACCACCACGGCGCGGGCAATTTCTCCCCGCTTGAGCTTGGTGTTGGGCATGCATTCCTGCACCGTGACCACGATGACATCCCCGAGCCCGGCATAGCGGCGTCGGGTGCCGCCGAGCACCTTGATGCAACGGACGGTCTTGGCGCCGGAGTTGTCGGCGACTTCGAGCGTGGTTTCGACTTGAATCATGGTGGGACTCCTTGTGCCGCAGCCGTATGAAGTTCAGTGCCGCAGCCGTATGAAGTTCAGTGCCGCAGCCGTATGAAGTTCAGTGCCGCAGCCGAATGCAGGTCAGTGGCGCGGCCAAATGCAGGTCAGTTGCGGAACCGAATGCAGGTCAGCCGCTCAGCCGACTGCGGGCAGTTCTTGGCCGCCTACTTGACGTGCGCTCGAGCCGCTCACGAGACGGGTGACGACCCAGCTCTTCTCACGTGAAATTGGGCTGCACTCCTGGATCTCGACGCGGTCGCCAGCCAAATATTCGTTCTTCGGGTCGTGCGCCTTGTACCGGGCGCGCGAGCGGACGTACTTCTTGTATTTGGGCGCTACGTAAGACCGCGTCACTTCTACGACGACGGTCTTGTCCATCTTGTTGCTCATGACGAGTCCGACGAGCTTGCGGCGAAAGCCTTCTTTTGGCTTCGCCTTGAGGCCGGCCGGGGTCTTGAGTTCAGTCGCGTCAGCCATTGGCATTCTCCTGCACCTGCGCTTGAGCCACCGCGCTCTGCTTTATGAGCACGGGCTGGATGAGCGCGCGCTGTCGGATGAGAGTCTTCACGCGCGCTAGATCGCGGCGAGTACGGCGAATTTTGGCCGTGTCGTCGAGCTGGTTCGTGAAGTTCTTGATGCGAGCGTCGAAGACTTCTCGTCGCAGCTGTTGCTCGAGCTCGCCTAGGCGCTCGGCGCTGCACTCGTGTAGTTCTTTGAGGTCCACGTCTTCACTCCGTATTCAGTTAGCGTCTTGTTCGAAGGGCTTTTTCTTCGAGATTCATTTCAACTTCTTCGACAAACAATGCAGTCGGGAAGGCGAGCGAGATCACATCAAGAAATCGCGCGCGATGAACCGGCAGTCGATTGGCAGTTTGTGCGCTGCGATTCGAAATGCCTCCCGAGCGACGGCTTCAGGTACTCCGGAGAGCTCATAGAGCATGCGGCCGGGCTTCACGGGCGCGACCCAATCCTCGGGTGCGCCCTTTCCCCCGCCCATGCGGACTTCGAGCGGCTTTCGCGTCACCGGGCGATCCGGGAAGATGCGAATCCAGAGCTTGCCGGCCCGCTTGCAGTGGCGCTGAATCGCCATTCGCGCAGCCTCGATCTGGCGTGTCGTAAGGCGCCCGGGGGCAAGCGATTGCAGGCCAAAATCGCCGAAGGACACGTCGCTGCCGGACCACGCGAGGCCTCTGTTATGGCCCTTTTGAGCCTTGCGGTACTTGGTCTTCTTGGGTTGGAGCATGGGTGCCCTCTCGTCTCTGTTTGCGCGGGTCCCGGCGTTTGCTCAGGTCCAGGCGGTTAGGCGCAGTGTGTGGTGCGTTCGCTCAGGTCCCGATGACGCGAGCCTTGCGTGTGAGGACCTCGCCTTTGAAAATCCACACCTTGACGCCGATCATTCCGACTTTGGTGCGGGCCTCGGCGAGACCAAACTCAATATCTGCGCGCAGCGTGTGCAGCGGCACGCGGCCTTCGCGATACATCTCTACGCGAGACATTTCGGAGCCGCCGAGCCGACCGGCGCAGCGAATTCGAATGCCCTTGGCGCCAAACTTCATGGCAATTGCGACGGCCTTTTTCATCGCGCGACGGAAGGCGATGCGGCGCTCGAGCTGGGCCGCGACGTTCTCGGCCACGAGCTGTGCATTGGTCTCGGCCTTGCGGACCTCTTGCACGTCGATGAACACCTCGTTCTTGGTGAACGAGACGACGCCGGGAAACTTCGGCTCTTCTTTGGTGGCGGTCGCGAGATTGCCGCTCTTGAGCGTCTCTATCCCCTTGCCGCCTTTGCCGATGACCATTCCGGGTCGGGCCGTGAAGACGATCACCTTGGCGCGGTTGGCAGCTCGCTCTATCTCAACGCCAGCGATGCTTGCGTTGAAGAGGAAGCGCTTGACGGCTCGCTTGATGCGAATGTCCTCGTGCAGCCACTGGCGGTATTTCGGCCCTGCCTGATACCACTTGCTGCTCCACGTCTTGATGACGCCGAGGCGGAAGCCAATTGGATGGGTCTTTTGTCCCACGCTCTATCCTCTATCCTCTGAGTGCCTTGAGCCTGAATGAACTTTGAGCTGCCTGACTAGCTGTAGAATGAACGTGTGCAGCACTGAGATTTGGCGGTCGGTGACGCGCTTTAGCTCTTGGCCTGCGCGAGCTCGATCGCGATGTGCGACATGCCCTTGGTGACGCGGGTCGCGCGCCCCATCGCCCGCGGACGCCATCGGCGCCAGTTCTTGTCCGGCGCTTTGTCGACTGTGGCCTTGCTGATGATCAGCGAATCCGGGTCGGCGTTGTTCTGAAGCGCGTTCGCGAGGGCGCTCTCGAGGAGCTTGATGACGACGCTGGCCGCGCTTTTCTGCGTGAACTTGAGCAAATGCAGCGCCTCAGCGACGCCGCGTCCGCGCACGAGACTGGCAATCACCCGAGCCTTGCGGGGGGCAATCCGGCTAAACCTTGCGCTGGCCTTGCTGATCATCGGTCGATTCCTCGTCGACCTCCCCTTGGGGCGGCCAGTGAGTTGAGAAACTCGGTGGCAGCCGTCGGGGGAGCACTTCCATCACCGCTCGCGCGGCTCGATTCGTTTTCTGTCCGTCGTTCGTCTTCGTTTCGCTGCCAGGAGGCACTTTGCCTCGGTCCTCGTCGCGTCACCGGCGTCTTCCGCGCGATGGCCGTACGAGCAGGCGGCGCTCGAAGTCGCCGTTACGGTCCCACAAGGGGACGCGCTGTCTACCAGGCTGCACCCGCCGTGGCAAGGCGCAATTTCGCGCGCCCGAATTTCGGTTTTCTCGCCGTTCAAAGGGCGTGCGGGCTTGAACGATGAGTTTTTTGCCGTTCGCGCTCAGGGGCCTAGCGCGAGGCCGTGCTTGCGAGTGTCGGCGAAGCCCCAGGCGGTGCGGCTCTTGGGGTCGAACACGATGCAATTGGCAGCACCGATGTCCATCGGATTTTTTGTGAGCTTGTGGCCGAGGCGCGCGAGCTGTGCCTGGAGGGCCGGCGCGGGCGGGCGCTTTTGCTCGAAGCGAACTTGGTCCGGTTTGTATTGATGATGGATGCGCCCCTCTTCGACGGCGCGATCGATGGTCATGCCCTCGTCGACAAGGTTGCGGAGCACTTGCGCGACCGTGTTCGGGATCGTGTCGCCGCCTGGCGAGCCGAGCATGGCGACGGTGTGGCCCTCGCGTACGACGAGGGTCGGGGTCATCGAGCTGGCCATTCTCTTTTGGGGAGTCACGGCGTTGATGCCGCTCGGTGAGAAGGCCCCCATCGCGTTCGACGGGATGATGCCCGTCCCCGCAATGAGCACCCACGCCCCGAACGCTGCTGAGAGCGTGGTCGTGCACGAGACGGCGTTGCCTTGTGCATCGACCACAGAGAAATGCGTGGTCTCGGTGGACTCGGTGGTGGCGACGCTCGCACGAAGGGGCGTGACGGCGCTCGACGGCGTCGCTCGATCGCGCAAGATGGGCGGTTGCCGGCGTGCGTGAAACCCAACATCGAGCAAGGACGCGAGCAGCGGCTGTACTTCTTTGGCGTCGGCAAATTCTGGATCGGCGCCCACGGTGCGGCGGTCCGCGTAGGCGCGCCGCGAACTCTCGATGAAGAGGTGGCGCGCGAGGGCCGAGCCCGGTGGGGCCTCGAATGCGCGCGCAGCCTCGAGGTTGAGCATGATCGACGCGAGCGCAACGCCGCCCATCGACGGCGGCGGCATCGTGTGGATCTCGAGCCCGCGATAATGAAACTTGAGCGGCTCGCGCAGCTTCGCCTGGTAGCCCGCGAGGTCGGCGAGGGTCACGAGCCCGCCATTTTTTTGCATCGCGTGCGCGACCTTTTCTGCGACGGCGCCCTCGTAAAAGCCGGCTTTTCCGCGCGCGGCGATCGCTCTAAGGGTCTCGGCGAGAGCGGGCTGGCGTAGCTTCATCCCGGCCGAGAGGGGCGCGCCGCGGCGACCGAGCAGCGCCGCGAGCTGGGCGTCCTTCGCGAGCCGTTTCCAGTACCAAGACAAGACCAGGGCTTCGCGGGCCGGCAGCGCGTGGCCCTTGTCGGCGAGCTCGATCGACGGACGGACGAGCTCTGCGAGCGGCAACGAGCCGAAGCGATCACGCGCAAGCACGAGGCCCGCCACGACACCGGGAACGGGCGCTGACGCATAGCCGTGCGCCCCGCGTGCGAGCTGCTTTTTGTTGAAGGCCTCGGTGGCTTTCGCCGGTGCGGTCTCGCGATAATCGATCGCCACCGACTCGCCGGTCGCGAGCCGCACCAGCATGAACCCGCCGCCGCCGAGGCTCCCGGCCGAGTGGTGCGTGACGCTGAGCGCGAAGCCCACCGCCACCGCCGCGTCGATAGCGTTGCCGCCATTTTCGAGCACTGCCGCGCCGATCCGCGTCGCATGCGCGTCCTCGCTCGCGACCATTCCGCGAGCGCCCCGCACCGCATGTACGCCCCCCATCGCGAGCACCGGCGGAGGCGCTGTCGCTGCGGCCGCTGCCGTCGCTTGGTCACTCGCTTGCGCTGCGGCCGTCACCGTCGCTCGGTCGCTCGCTTGCGCTGCGGCCGTTGCCATCGCGGCACCGTTTGCTGACTCTGTCGCGGAGTCGCTCGCTTGCGCTGTCGCGGTGCTGCTCGCTTGCGCTTTCGCGGTGCCGCTCGCTGCGGCGGACGACGCCGACGTTTCTGCTGGCAGGCTCCCGCGTCTGTCGGAGACGCCCGTCACGGGAGCGGACGTACACACGAGCGAGAAGACCGAGCAGAGCGGCACAGCCGCGAGGAGCGCCGCGATCGTCCGTGAGTTACGCAACGGACCACGACCCGTCCCGTCGATGCATGAGAGTCGCGCCGCCCATCGGACGGGATTCAGTTCAAGTTGCGCTTGCTGAAGAGGCCTTTGTCGAGCTTCGGGTTGATCTTGTGCTCGGCGAGCAGCATGCGCGACGACACGTTTTTCGTGTGGTCGACCATCAGCATGGTCTTGGGGACGCAGTAGTCGCCCTCGCAAAAATAATCGCTGCGGGTCTCGGTCTTGAGCACCTTGCCGGCCTCGTTCAGGTATCGAATTTCGCTCGGCACCCATTTGCTTTTGTCGACGTCCATCTCGAGCTTCGGGTAGGGCGCGGTCTCGTCCTTTGCGGTCAGCGCGAGCTTCACCTTGCCGCCGGCATCCGCGAGCTCGGTGGCGTTGAAGTAGACGCCGTAGTGGGTCAAATCGAGGTCTTTCGAAGAGAGGGCCGTGCCCAAGAAGCCCTGCTCGTTGACGTGGCTGGCGATGCGACGGATTTTTTTGAAGGCCGGCAGGTAGATGTACATCTTCGTCGGCTTGGTGCTGAGCACCTTGGTGCCCGCCATGTCCGCGGGCTCGCTGATCACGATCAGCTGCTTGTTGTACGTGCCCCGGTTGCGCGCGCGCGTTCGGAGCTTGAGCACCGTCGTGGTCGCGCCACTCTTGGTCGTGACCTCGAAATGGTAGTCGATGGTCTTCCACGCGTTCACGGTCTTGTCGACCTTCGCCAGCGACTCGTTTCCGTCCGCGTGCGCGGAAGCGGCGAACGCGACGGCGATCACGAGCGAAGAGACGGCGATGAGAATGCGGCGGCTGAGCGAGGCGTGCACGCGGTTCATGCCGACGTGAATACTTCAGGCGGCGGCGGCATAAAAGCGCCAAGCAAATCTGTGGTGGCGGCCGGCCGCTTAGCCGGGAGACGCGATCGCAGACGCAGCTTCGAAGCAGGAGACGAACGCAGGCGCAGACGCAGCTTCGAAGCAGGAGACGAACGCAGACGCAGCTTCGCGGGTGAGCGCTTACTCGCGCTGATCGATCGGCGTGTAATCGAGCGCGGTGTTGCCCGTGTAGACTTGGCGCGGGCGGCCGATGCGCGTGCTCGGATCTTCGTTCATCTCTTTCCACTGGGCGATCCAGCCCGGCAGACGCCCGAGCGCGAACAAGACCGTGAACATGTTCGTCGCGAAGCCGAGCGCGCGGTAGATGATGCCGCTGTAGAAATCGACGTTCGGATAGAGCCGCCGATCGACGAAGTACGAGTCCTTGAGCGCCGCCTCTTCGAGCCGCTTGGCGGTCTCTAGCAGTGGATCGTTGCGCCCGAGCTTGCTCAATACTTTGTCGGCCGCCGACTTGATCAGCACCGCGCGCGGATCGAAATTCTTGTACACGCGATGGCCGAAGCCCATCAGCTTCACGCCGCTCTGCCGGTCTTTTACGAGCGTGAGAAACTTGTTCACGTCGTCGCCGTTTTTTCGGATCTGCGCGAGCATCGTGATGACCTCTTGATTGGCGCCGCCGTGTCGCGGCCCCCACAAGGCGCAGATCCCCGAGGCGATCGAGGCGAAGAGATTCGCCTGCCCGCTGCCGACGAGGCGCACGGTGCTGGTGGAGCAGTTCTGCTCGTGGTCGGCGTGCAAAATCAAGAGCAGGTTGATGACCTTCACGATGTCGTCATCGATCGGATACGGCTCGCAGGGCGTCGCAAACATCATGTGAATAAGGTTCGCGCAGTAACTGAGCTCGTTCTTCGGGTACATGAAAGGCTGGCCGATCGACTTCTTGTAGGAAAAGGCCGCGATCGTTCGCAGCTTGCTCAAGAGCCGCGTGGCCGTGATGTCGAAGACCTCGGTGTTCGTCGCATCGAGCGCCTCGGGATAGAAGCTCGAGAGCGAGCACACCATCGCCGACAGAATGGCCATCGGGTGCGCCGTCGCCGGGTAGCCATCGAAGAAGTGCTTCATGTCCTCGTGGATGAGGGAATGCATGGTGAGCTTGCGGGAGTACTCGCTCAGCTCGTGCTTGTTCGGCAGCCGGCCGTTGATGAGCAGGTAGCTGACCTCGACGAAGGTGGACTTCTCTCCGAGCTGCTCGATCGGGATCCCGCGATATCGAAGGATCCCTTTTTCGCCGTCGATGTACGTGATCGCGCTCGTGCACGAGCCGGTGTTGCCGTACGCCGGGTCGAGGACGATGACGCCGAGCTGCTGGCGCAAGTTGCGAATGTCGAGCGCCACCTCGGCCTCGGTGCCGATGAGCACCGGCAGATCCATCGACTTCTCGTCGCCGCCTAAGTTGACCGTCAGCTTCGCAGAGTTCACGCGCTCCTCCGTCAGAAAGTTCAGTCACCCAGCACGCCGCACGCTAGTGCCTCGATTCAGGAGAATCGAGGGGTAAAAAACAGCAGTGCCAGCAGTGCCCGAGTCGACAGCACCGCAAATCGAGGGTGCTTCGATTCACCGCTCATGGCCCCGGCACGCGGCGGGTAGTGGGCGGCGCCGTTTCGAAGAAGCCGTTCGTGTCGGCAGCCTGAAACGCGGCGTAGTCGATCGGAAAGGGCGCCACGGTTGTGACACCGTGCTCGTGCGTGAGCCGCATCGCCTTCGGGCGCACCTCGCGGTAGTTGCTCTTCGCTGGCAGATCCGCGTTCGTGGCTCCCCCCGACGAGAACAAGGTGATGAGCCGCGCACCCGGTTCGTCGAACACGAGCTCGAAGCCCGCGAGGACCCGGTCGTGACCGCGCACCATCAGCGTGCACCCGGTGAGGGCCAGAAATTTTTTCAGTTGGCGGCGCCCGAACGCGAAGCGCGCGCTCTGACGTTGCAGCTCCCGGGGCACGACGTCGACCGGGCTCGGATCGCTCCACAGCATCTCGAAGCGAATGGCCGGATCGTTGAGCGAGTGGAGCCCGCGCCACCTCGTCTCGAGCGTCTGGTCGCGTGGGATCCCACCGTGGGCGAAGATCGTCGTGCCGAAGAGATAGCTCGTCGGCATGTCGTCGAAGAGCTTGCGGTAGCGCGCGAGCATGGCTTCGGAGTCGAGCGCGGCGAGGGCGTCGAGCGACTCGCAAGGTCGCACCGGCGCGACGATGCGACCGGCCTGCTCGATGTAAAATTCGTGGTTGCCGCGAAGCGCGACGACGTATTCGGGGTATTGCGCGACGAGCTCCATCGTGAGCCGCAGCGTGCCCTCGAAGCCGAAGCGGCCGCGATCGACGTAATCGCCCAGCAGCACGACGCCCGGCTCGGGATGCTCTGCCGGGCTCTCGCGATGCAGGCGCGCGCGCTCGAAAAAATCGGCCTGCAAGAGAGCGGCCTTGAGGCACGAGTAGCAGCCGTGCAGATCTCCCAAGACGAGGAGCTCGTAGCGACGCGCGGGGTCGGGCCGGTGCGCGTAGACGTACCCGTCGAGGACGCGCTCCCCGACCGCGAGCTGGCGTGCAGTCTGGAGCCCCGCGAGACGATTTCTGGCGCCTTCGCGGAGGGTCACGAGGGTCGCCGCGACGCGATCGCAGAGCGCCATTTCACGCTCGCTTTGCTCACGGAAGGCCGCCGGGTCGCTCGCGAAAGCGACCTCGTTTCCCAGGAAAAACGGGTGCGTTTGTACGCGCGCGGCGAGCTCACGCGGCGGCTCGACGATGACGGCACCGGCCTCGAGCGCCTGCGAATCCGTGTCGTCGAACTCGATCGGTGCCTGCGAATAAGCTGACACTTCGTCAAAGAATGCCCTCTCCCGCGGGTCCACTCGCCCGTCGGCGTGCATCAGCTTCTCGACCGTTTGGACGAGCTCTGCCCTGAGCTTCGGCTCGAAGTGGGCGAGCAGCTCGAGGCAGCCGACCTTCAGCTTCGTGAGGACGAAGTCGAGGTGCGTCTCGCCGTCGGCGACGCTCTCCGTGAAGTGCCCGCGCACGGTGGCGTCGAAGCCGGTGACGAGCGCACGTTGATGGATCGCGAGGCTCTGAGCGAGGACAGAACAAGCCGCAGCGTCGACGGCCACGGCCGATGAGGCACGGCGCTCGGCGAGGCGATCGAGCTCTTCGAAGATGTAGTCACGCTCGCGCGGCTCGAACTCACCGTCGACGTACGCGAACGCGACCAGCATGTAGACGATGGCGCGGACCTGTTGCTCCGCGATAATTGGATCTCGGCTGACTTCAAGCATGGGTTCGCACTGAGCGTGACGCGCGGGGTCACGATAGCGGCGCCCGCTCGCCGAGTGCGGGAAAATCCCAGTCCGGCTTGACGATGGCAAAGGTGTGGGAGTACGCCTCTCGCCGTGAGCGGCCCGGTGTATGCGGTGGTTCTCGCGGGCGGTGCCGGCACGCGCTTCTGGCCAGCGTCGCGGCGTTCGCACCCCAAGCAGCTGTTGTCGCTGGTCGGCGGTGAGATGTTGCTCGCGGCGACCGTGCGACGCATCGCGCCAATCGCGCAGGGAGAGCAGCTGCTGATCGCGACCGGAAGCCAGCTCGTCGATGTGACGCTCGCGGCCACGCCATCGTTGACGCGCGCGCAACTCTTGGTGGAGCCGATGGCGCGCAACACGGCGCCGTGCATCGGCTGGGCCGCGACGACGATCGCGCGGCGCGATCCGGACGCGGTCGTGGTGGTGCTGCCGGCCGATCAGTTCATCGCGGACGAGCCGGCGTTTCTCGACACGGTGCGCGTGGCCATCGACTCGGCGGCGCGCGGCGTGATCACGACCATCGGCATCAAGCCGACCCACGCTGAGACCGGCTATGGCTACATCGAGGCGGTGCCGGCGAGCGGTCGGGTGTGGGAGGTCGCGCGCTTCGTCGAGAAGCCCGGGCGCGCACAGGCGGAGGCGTTCCTCGCGGCGGGAACGTTTCTTTGGAACGCGGGGATGTTCGTCTTCCGCGCGAGGGACATGCTCGCGGCGATCCGTGCGCATCTGCCGGCGCTCGCCGACGGGCTCGAGCACCTGGACGCGCTCGCGGCGCGGGGTGATGAAGCTGCCGGGCTCGCCGAGCTGTTCGCGACGCTGCCGTCTTCGAGCATCGACACCGCCGTGATGGAGAAGCTCGCGACGCTGGCGGTGGTGCCGGGCGACTTCGGCTGGAGCGACGTCGGCAGCTGGCTCACCGCGGCGGAGCTCGCCGAGAAAGACGCAAACGGCAACAGCGCTCCCGCGTCGGCGGTGTTCGTCGGCGCGCGCGACAACCACGTCGTCGATCTTCGCGAGGACTCCGCGGGCCGCGTGATCGCGCTCGTCGGCGTGAGCGGTCTAGTCGTGGTCGAGACCGCGGACGCGCTGCTGATCGTGCGTCGCGAAGACAGCCAGCGCGTGCGCGAGGTGGTAGATGCTCTCATCCTGCGCGGCCGGCCGGGCCTCGTGTGAATGGCCGCAGCATCACGAGCCGGAACCGGTCATGATGACGCCCGCATTCATCCAACCGAGCCTCGAGTGAGCTTGCAACTGGCACGACGGTGATGAACCCATGATGCGCGCACCCATCGCTGGCTCTACGGCTCTTCTCACGGGCGCGTCGAGCGGCATCGGCGAAGCTTTGGCGCGCCGGCTTGCACCGCGGGTGAAGAAGCTCGTGCTCGTCGCCCGCCGCGTCGATCGGCTCGAACGACTCATGGGCGAGCTGGCCCTCGCCAATCCGCACGCCGAGATCGCCATCGAGCCGTGCGATCTCGCCGACCGCACTGCGCTCACCGCCCTGTGCGACAAACTCGCGCAAGAGCACGTCACCATCGATGTGCTCGTGAACAACGCCGGCATGGGCGACATGGGGATGTTCGATCTGGCGTCGTGGGAGAAGACCGAGCAGATGCTCGAGCTCAACGTGCGCGCGCTCACTTACCTCACCCATCGGCTCGTGCCCGGCATGGTGACGCGCGGGCGAGGCGGCGTGCTCAACATTTCAAGCAGCTTCGGACTTGCGTTTTTGCCGGGATTTGCGGCCTATATCGGCACCAAGCACTTCGTCACGGGGTTCACCGAGTCGCTCAGGCTCGACGTCGCGCACGCGGGGGTCGTCGTGACCCAGGTGTGCCCGGGACCGGTCGCGACAGAGTTTGAGAAGGTCGCTGGCAACTTCACGGGCGCGCGGGCACCGTGGTTCATCGAGCTGTCCGCGGACGCATGCGCCAAGGCCGCACTGCGTGGCTTCTCGCGCCGCCGCGCGCTGGTGATCCCAGGGCTCGGGATGAAGGTGATGATGGCGCTTCACGCGCTCACGCCGAAGGTCCTCCTCCGCTTGCTTGCGCTGCCGATGGCGCGGTGGCTACGCCGGCGGCAAGAGCGGCACCTCGCCGAAGAGCGAGCGCGCGCCGAGGGCCGCTGAGCCGCTGAGCCGAGAGCCGCTGAGCCGAGAGCCGCTGGGCGCTGAAGCAGGCAGAGAGTAGAGCGCCGTGCACGAATTCTGTGTCGCTTGGCGACCTCGCGAGGCAATGAAGAATGGCAGCCAACGAGACACGCGCGACCGACCTGTCGATCGATGCTTTCCTTGCGACTCTCGCCGAGCCGCGCCAGTCGGAGTGCCGCGCGCTGGCAGAACTCATGGAGCAGGTGACGGGCGCCAAGCCGCGGCTGTGGGGGAAGGCCATCGTGGGCTTCGGTGACTACCACTACACATATGCGTCGGGCCGCGAGGGCGACTGGTTTTGTCTGGGCTTCTCGCCACGAAAGTCTGCGTTGACGCTCTACTGCGGCTTCGACATCGAGGCGTCCGCCGCCGACCTCTTGCCGAAGCTGGGCAAGCACAAGCTCGGCAAGGGATGCCTCTACCTCAAGCGCCTCGCGGACGCCGACATCGGTGTCCTAACAACGCTGCTCCACCGCACGCGCCTCGGCCCAACAAGCTAACTCTCGACCAACGAGCGGCCTCGCACACTACTTTGGCCCGCGACATTGGAGCCGTGCGAGAGGGTCACGAAGCGAATTGGACAGTTAGCCTTTTGTGAGGTCGCCCATGAGTTCGAAGAGGGCGATGCCGCAGGCGGTCGCGACGTTGAGCGAGTCGAAGTTTGCGCGCTGTGGAATGCGGACGCGCTCGGTGCAAAGCGCGAGCGTCGCGGGCAACAGGCCGGGGCCCTCGCTGCCGAGGACGAGCGCGAGCTTCGGTGGGCGCGCGGTGCGAATTTCGCGAAGGTCGCGGGCGGGCTCGTTGGGTGTCAGCGCGAAGGTCGCGAAGCCGTGGCGCGCGAGCAGCGGCAAGAGGGCGGCGATGCTGGTCGTGCGGGCGTAAGGGACGACGAGGGCCGCGCCGACCGAGACGCGGATCGCCTTTCGGTAGAGCGGATCGCAGGTCGCCGGATCGAGGACGACGGCATCCGCACCGAGCGCCGCAGCGTTGCGAAAGATCGCGCCGACGTTGTCGTGGTTGGTGAGGCCCTCGAGCACGACCACGGTCGAGAGAGCACCCGAGAGCCGCGCGAGCAGCGTCTCGACGCCTGGCACGGGTGTTCGATGCGCCGCCGCGATCACGCCGCGATGCAGGTGAAACCCGGCGACAGCGTCGAGCACCGCCTGGCTCGCGACGTAGATGGGCACGGCCACGGGCACGCGCATGAGCAGCGCCTCGAGCGACGCGCACTGCGACTTGGAGATGAGCACGCTCGCGAGCGGGTGGGTCGCGCGCTCGACGAGGATGCGCAGCACCGACGCGCTCTCGGCGAGGAATATCTCGCGGCGCTCGAGGTTCTTTTCGCGCAGCTCGCGGTAGTCCCCGATGCGTGGGTCGTCGGCGTCTGCGAGCTCGAAGAGGCGCGCGCGATGAGCGTCGGCGGCATCGGTTTCGTTCACCGGGGGAGACGGCTGTTTCACTGCCAAGCGATGTCCCGAAATTTCACGCGCCCCGCGTTGAGAGCGAGGCCGCCAGCGGGTGCGGCGGCGATGTCGAGGCTGGCGAAGGGGTCGCCGTCGATGGTGATGTCGACCTTTCCGGGCGCGACGTGATCGACGGCGATTTTGTGACTTTCGGCGGCGGCAACAGCGCCTTGGCCCCACCAGGTCGCTTTGCCACCGACGACCTCGAAGCTCGACGTGACGCCGTCTTCGTCGATGACGAACCCGTTCCAGTTGGCGGCATCGTCGAACGACAAGAGGACCCCAGCCGAGGCGCCAGGGGGCAGCGCGTCGAAGGCGGTCTCGAAGTGCGTCACGTCATTCTTGACGGCGGCGATGGCGAAGGGCGCGCTGTCGCCGACGACCGACGTGGGTCCGACGTGCTGCCATTCGATGAAGATTGGTGTCAGCGGCTCTTGCTCGCCGCCAAGCCAGCTCGTGAAGGCCTGTTCGAAGTCGCTCGGCAGCCCGACCTTGGCGTTGAAGGCGTCGTACACGTTGGCGCCGCCGTCGACATCGGCGCGGAACGACACGAAGCTGTCCACCTCCGTCTCGAAGAAGCGAAATACCGCCATGGCGAGCGGTCGTGAGGCATTCGTTGCGCCTGCGACGATGCCGTCGAGATCGACCCCGAAGCCGCTGACCTCGACGAGCGCCTGCGCTGGGTAGTCCTCTTCGGTCAACAACGGCAGGACTCCGAGCTTCACGCATTTACCGTCCCAGTCGTGACGCGAGAGGTACTCGGCCACGCCTTCGCCATACCAAGCCGGCAGCCCCGTCGGCGCGCCCGTCAAGCGGTGATATTGGTGCGCAGCCTCGTGCAAAAGCAGCACCTGCGTGAAGTAGCGCGTCGGCTGAGCGAAGAGGTATGCGACACCGCTATTCGGATCGTAGTAGCCGCCAGCGTTGGCTGGCACGCCGAGCCCGTCGGCTTGAAGGCCCGCGGCCCAGGCGTCGTGGTCGGCAAACAGCTTGACGGTGTGCGGCCCATCGTCGCTCGGCGCCTCGCCAAAGAACGCGGCAAACGCCTCCCAGCTCGATTCCAGGAGCCGCGCCATTTCTTCGGTGCGGTCCTCCGGCAGCTCGGCGATGAGGCGATAATGCGTCGTCGTCGCCGTGTTGGGTGCGCCACCTTTCACATCGACGGTGCCGTCAAAGCAATACCCCGGCGCAGTGGTTGTTCCGCCGGCTCCGGTGCCGCCCGCTCCGCCGCCTGCCACCCCACCGCCGCCGCTCGTAGCCAGGCCGCCGCTCGTAGCCAGGCCGCCGCTCGCCACCCCACCGCCGCCGCGCTCGTCCGCGCCACACCCAAGCCACAGCGGAAGCAACCATGACATCCATAGGACGACGCGCATGGCGTCGAAGTTAGCCGAAGCGCCATGTGAGGAGCGACGTAACTGTCCACACGACGGCCTCGCGCGACAGCAACACGGCGCGCCGCGGGCGCTTGTTCAAGCACAGCGCGGCGAGCTGGCCGTGAGGTGCCGAGTCGCGGCATGCTAGCGTGGACCGTATGGCGAATGGCATCACCTCGGTGACGGTGCGCTACGAGGTGCCCGCAGTCCGTGATGACTGGACGCTGACGGAGGACATGGTGCCTGAATCGCAGCCTCACGACCTCGTGCTCGATCTGCTGAAGGCACTCTTGTTGGCGTGGGTTGCGCGAACCGGACGCGACGCGCAGGTGGCCAGAAATTTGGCGGTGCGGTGGGACGCTGAGCACCCGAACGTCGGGATCGATCCGGACCTGTGTGTCGTGTCTCCGCGCACGCCAGAGGGGGACGAGCTGATGAGCCTGTGTCTGTGGAAGAGCGGGCACACGGCCCCCAAGCTTGCGATCGAAGTCGTGAGCGCGAACAACACGCGCAAGGACTACGTGAGCGCGCCGGACCGTTATTCAGCGAGCGGCACGGCCGAGTTGTGGGTCTTCGATCCGAGGCTCGTGGGGCCCACCAGCAGCGGCGGTCCGTTCCGGATTCAGGTGTGGCGGTGGCAGCCCGGTGGAACCTTCGCGCGCGTCTACGCCGGGGAAGGCCCGGTTCGCTCGGAGGCGATCGACGGGTATGTCGTCGCGACCGACGAGGGTCGCAAACTCCGCATCGCCAACGACGCTGCATTGACGGAGTGGTGGCTGACGGCGGAGGAAGCAGAGCGCACGGCGAAAGAGGCAGAGCGCACGGCGAAAGAGGCAGAGCGCACGGCGAAAGAGGCAGAGTGCACGGCGAAAGAGGCGGCGCTCGTACGGATCGCAGAGCTCGAAGCGGCACTCGCGGAGCGCTCCCCCGCGGGCGGAGAGTAGGCGCAATGGTCAAGTGGTGCTTTGGCTGCGCAGCCTCGTGCCTCAATCCGCGGGGCGGAGCGCTGCGATCTCGGGGTCGTCGGGATTGTATTGGACGAACTCGCGGATGACCGCGGCGGCCTCGTCGGGCCGGCCGTCTTTGTGGAGCAGCCGATGGAGGCCGAGCGCGGCGCTTCGGTTCATCGGAGTCATCGCGAGGGCGTAGCGAAAGAAGCGTTCTGCGTCGGCAATGCTTTCGGCCTGCGCGAAACATGCACCGAGAT
>SHZB01000039.1 GCA_009692485.1 Myxococcales bacterium | reverse complement strand
AGTTGAACTTGCGTCTCGGTAAGCGCGTCACCGGGATCGACGACGCCGCCGCGCTACGCCTCTCGCAATACCGATGGCCCGGCAACGTTCGTGAGCTCGAGCACGTCATCGAGCGCGCGGTCTTGTTCGCCGACGCCGCTTTGATCCGCGAAGAAGATCTTCCCGCAGAGGTGGTTGGGCCCGAGCGTTCTGCGGGCGAAGATCGGGGCGCGGCGACGCCGGCGTGGACCGACCCCTTGGGCTCCGATGCCTCCTTTGGCGAGGGGCTGAAAGAGCAGGTGAGGGCGGCGTCCGCGCGGGTCGAGCGCGTGCTCATCGAACGTGCGCTGCGGCAAACGCAAGGCAACGTGACCCACGCGGCGCGGCTCTTGAAAATCTCCCGCAAGGGTCTTCAGCTCAAGATGAAAGAGCTCGAGCTTCGCGGGGAATAGCGCCTCGCTGCCGCGCTTCAATAGCCTCGCTGCCGCGCTTCAATAGCCTCGCTGCCGCGCTTCAATAGCCTCGCTGGCGCACTTCAATACAAGTACGCAGCGCCGAGCGTCAGCCGGACGATTTGATCGGCGGCACCGTCCGCGAAGTAGGTGTCGCCCGGCAGCGGCACGAACGACGCAAAGAAGCGCGTGTAATCGCCGCCGAGCCGCAGCTCGATCCCCGAGTCGACGACCACGGCGAGCTCGAGCCCGGCCTCGATCCCAGCGAGCGATGCGCCGCGGAAGCGCTCGAACACCGTCCCGCCCGAGAGCGGCCCGACGTAAGCGAACGACGGCGAGACGGCGACCCGCCCGAACGGGATCCGCGCATCGAGGCCCCCTTTCAAGTAGCGGTACTGCACCGTCGCGAGCTCATTCTCGATTTCGGTCGCACGTGCGTCACGCGGCGCGAAGGTGAAATTCTGAAAGCCGAACGCGCCGAACGCGCCGATGATCGGGACAGCTCCCTCGTCCCGGACGCGCAACCGGTAGCGCAGCCCCGCCGCGAAGCGATTCCAGCTCGTGTCGAACACACGCACGTCGGCTGTCTGCGAGCTGAGGCCGAAAAAATGGGCATATTCGACGAGAAGCCCGAGATCTTTCAAGCCCGGGATGCCGGTGGTCGCGGCCGGGTAGACGGCGCCGCCAAGGCCGAGCCCGGGCACTCCGAATACGTCATAGGGCCGCGTGTTCGGCGTGTTCGAGGGCGACTCTGCGTAGCTGAAAGACCGCCCGCCGAGCTCGAATGCGACGCGCGCCTCGAACAGCTCGAAGCCAGGACGATGCGCCACGAATTCCTTCTTCTTGCGGTCCTCCTCGGCGCGTTGGCGCTCGAGCTCCGCACGCTGCTCCGCCTCATCGATCGGTGGCGGCTCCGGCGCCGGCGCGAACGCACCCAAGCTCGCGGCGAGGGCGCTCTCCAAGGCCTGCGGGCGGTCCGTCGCCGATGCGGGTGTGACGGTCACGTCCAGGGGCTCCGCGGCGGCGCTCGTCTCCACGAAGAGCAGCATCACGTCCCGAGATTTGCCCGGCTTTTTCCGCGCAATCAGGGCCGCGTCGAGCTGCGCCTTGCCAAGCGCCTTGCCCAGCGCCTTGAGCAGCGATTTTCGTGCGCCGCGATTGGCGAGCTGCGCGCCGACGTCACGCGGGAGGCCGCTCGCGCGCATCGCCTTTGGCAGCACATCGATGCTCACGACTTGCACCGTGCTCGGCATGAGCCGGACGAGCTCTTCGCGCAGCGCCTCGGCCTCGGGTCCGTCGGTGTGGATCGCGACGAGCTTGCGGGTCTCGACCGACTCCTGGGCATGCACCCACGCGACCGGCGCCAAGATCACGAAGAGCGCGGCGAAAACGATCGCGCGACGAAAGGCGGCTAGCCAGCTCACGGCCGCGCAGGCTACTAAAAGCTCCCTTCAAAAGCCCGCGCCGAAAACACACAACGACGTGGCCTCGCTCTCATGCAAGCGCGCGATCGGCGAATCTGGCCCCGCGCGCCCACGCTCTCAGGATCGCGCGATGCACGGGTGGCGCCGCCTCGATGCCTCCGACCGGATGCACGAAATCGAGCAGATTCGGGCCTGCCCCGGCCGCTGGATTCAGCACCCCGCGGAGCCACCCTGACTCTTCTTCCTTTGCCGTCGCTCGCATCTGATCGAAGACCTCCCCTTGGAGCTTCACCACGCGCTCGGCCATCTTTCGTGGGTCGATTCCGAGGCGCACGAGGTGCGGCCGCAAGGGCAGCCCACCCGAGATCAACAGCCCCACGCAGCGCAGCTGAAAGGCTTGCGCCCGCGCCGCTTCGAAGCGCGATAGCTTCGACAAGAGACGCGGCAGATACAAGACGCCGAGAGCGACGTGGCGCGCCTCGTCCCGCTCGTAGTAAGCCAAGAGGTCCGTCAGCACGGGCTCGAGCTCGGCGTTGACGAGCGACCTGAAGATCGCCAGCGCGTTCGACTCGACCATCAGTTGCATACCAATGAGCTTGTGCACGAGCGAGTCGGTCTCGAGGACGTCGATGAGCAGCTTGCGCCCCACGCCGCCGAGACGCGGGAGGGGCTCGCCGAGCAGCCGCACATAGTCGCGCAGCACGTAGAAATGCCGCGCCTCGTCGTGGGCCTGGCTCGTCGCCGCCATCTTCGCCTCCACGTCATCGATGCGCTCGGCGAGATCCGCGCTGATCGCCCACGCCGCTAGCTCGCCCCACATCAAGAGGCCGAGCAGGATGAGCGCCGACTCCTTCTTGTCCTCGGGTATACGCGGGCGGCCGTGCTTTTCGACGAGCGCATTGAGCACCTCGCGGCCGTCCCACGCGAGGTCCTGGCCCTTGTGATAGAGCCGCTCGAGCTTGTCGAGCTTGGCGCGCGCGGTCGTCTCGATCGTGTCCTCGATGAGCTCGTACGGCGGCCACTGTTTCTTCGCGCCCGAGCTGCCAAGGAGCCAACCAAACGCTCGCTCAGCGCCAACCTCGAGCCTGTTTCGTGTGCTCGCAGCGTCATTTGCCTTCACGGTTGTCACGTCGTTCGTCGTCACGTTCGCCTTCACGTTCGCCTCCACGTTCGCCTTCACGTTCGCGTTCCCGTCCGCCTCCACGTTTGCCTCCACGTTTACCTCCACGTTTGCCTCCACGTTTGCCTCCACGTTTGCTGCTTCGTTCGTCCGCACATTCGTCGCTTCTTCGGTCACTGCGAGAGTTGGCGTCATGTGCGCCGACCCACCGCTCGGGTTCGCTCGCTCAAGAGGCCGCTGAGGTGGATGTCCGTGGCCACGCTCACGATGCGACCGAGATCGACCGGGGCGTCGCTCGCGAGGGCGGTGAGGACCAGCTTCTCCACTCCGCCCAACACGAAACGCGCGGCCAGCTCGGGCTCCGGGCATTCGATCACGCCCATGCGACGCGCGGCCTCGAGATCCGCAACCAACGCGCCGAGCACGAGATCGTCAATGCGCGCGAGGATCGTGTCGATGCCGCCGTCGAGCCCGCGCGCCCACCGCAAGAGCAGCCGGAGACTCGCCTCGTCGACGAACACCACATCGAGCATCCGACGCAGTCGGTTCGCACAAAACGCCGTGATTAGCGCAGGCGGAGCGACCTCCACACCATCGAGTTGGCTGACCGCGGGGCGCGTCGCGAGCTCACCCTTCACGCGCTCGAACAGCTCCTCCAGCACCGCTTCCAGCACCTCCCGCTTGTTGCTGAAGTACTGGTAGAGCGTCCCGCGGCCGATGCCGGCGGCGCTACAAATGTCCGCGACGCTGGCGACGTGAAAGCCCCGCGTTGCAAACACAGCGCGCGCACACGACAGGATCTGCGCCCTCCGTGCATTGGCCGGCAGATAGGTTCGCTTCGCGCTCTGTTCGTCTAGAACTGACATGTCGATTCTCGTTACTAAGAACAATCGACATCCGTGTCAATTCAAAATTCGGCCCGAACGGCGCTGCGTGTCCTCAGAGCTGTCCTCAGAGTTGTCCTCAGAGCTGACCTCTGACCTGTGCTCACCTCCGACGGTGCGCTCTCGCCGCGTGTGCGACTATCCTCAACGTCGTCGCATGCTTTGCTCATCGCACTGGGGGATCGCAGGGGCTCGTTCGCGTGCCGCCTGCATCGCTCGATGACACGATTCGCACCGGCCTTTGCCCTCGCTCGCCGCCGTCTTCGCGCGAGCCTTTGGGCGCGCATCGGTTGGTTTTTCGCGTGGCTGCCGCCCGTGGCCGTGTGCTTCGGCGTGCTCGGAGACGCGCCCACGGACCTGAGCGAGGCGAGCGCGCTGCTCGTCGAAGGGATGCGACTCTCGGCCTGGGGTGGAGCCGCCGGCGTGGCGCTCGCAGCCGCCGGCCCGCTCGCTGTCCTCGACCGCGAAGAAGGAATCGACGCGCTCGTCGTGTTCCACGGCGGCAACTCCAACTCGCTCCCGCGGATGCGATGGTTCGCCGCCGTCGTCGAGTGCGCGTTGCGCGTCGCGACGCCGTCCCTGCTGGCGTGTTTGGTACTCGCGGTCGCCACACGGAGCTTCTTGCTATTGAGTTTCGCCCCAGGAATTACGGCATTTGCGATACTTGTCGGCGTGGCATTCGGCTCGCTCGCGACGGCGTGTGGCGAGCTCGGCCGGCGACGCGGACGCTCGCTCCTCGTGCTCCTTGTGCTCGTGCCGTGGCTCTTGGCGCAGTCGGCGCTCGGCCCGCGCACGGGGCCGGCTGAGCTGCTCGGACGCGCATTCCAAGAGCTCATGCGGCCACTCGCGTGCTCGTCCACGAACGGAGCCGCCGCGTGACCGACACCAACCGAGCGAGCCCCGCACCCGACGCGCGCTCCGCGGTGGACGCGATCGTGTCGCTGCAAGGCGTCGTCGCTGCGGACGAGGCTGGCCCCGATGGCACGTCGCTCGGCTCCATTCGTGGCCTCGACCTCGTGCTTGGCGCGGGACTTCACCTCGTCCTCGGGCGTCCGCATGACGGCACCGCGGCGCTCATCGAGGTCCTCGCCGGCGATCGCACGCCGCGCTCCGGACGCGTCCGCATCGATGGCCGCGATCCGGCCCGTTCTGCGTCCCTCCGCCGTCGCATCGGAGTCCTCGGCTCCCGCGTCGAGCTTGTCGGAACGACGGTGGCCGATGCGGTCCGCGCCGCCTCGATCGTACGACGCAGCGCCGCCGATGCGCTCGAACGACTCGAGCTCACTTACCTCGCGCCACGCACGCTCGCCTCGCTCTCGCAGGCTGAGGCGCGCGCCGTAGAGCTTGCGCTCGCCCTCGCCGTTCCGCGTCCGCTGTTGTTGGCGCTGTTCGAGCCATCGCTTGCCTGCGCCATCTCGCGCGAGTCGTTCTGCGAGCGGCTCCGCGCGATCGCGACCGAGGGCGCCGTGATCGTGATCGCGACGAGCTCGCCCGCGGAGTCGTTCGGGCTGCCACTGACGGCGTGGCTGCTCGATGGCGGGCGCTTGGCGGGCGGCGCATCCGGCCCCCTTCATGGCCAAGGCGAGCTCGTCGTGTGGCTCACGGACGCGGACGGCTCGGCCGCACGAAAGCTCGCCGCGGCGCTCGGCACGCGCCCCGAACTCACCCTCGTGGCATGGCAACAGCGCGCGCACGAATCGACCAGCGTCGTGACCGTCGGCGCGCCGGAACTCGAGCTTGCCGCCCTCGCGATCGCTGAAGTCGCCAGCGCGCTCGCGACTCCGATCGTCGCGATTCGCCCGCGTGCAAACGACCTCGACGGTCTCCTCGCCACCGCCCGCGCGACCGCCACCGCGCACATCCACGCGACCGCCACCGCGCAAATCCACGCGCCCGCCACCGCGCAAATCCACGCGCCCGCCACCGCGCCCAGCCATGCGAGCCAAGCGCCATGATGCTCCCGACGCGCCCGCTCGGTCTCGTCGCGTTCGCCCTCGGCGCGCGGCTCGCATGGCAAAACATCGGCATGCGCCGGCTCATCCTGGGGCTCTGCCTCCTCGGCCTCGCGCTCCCGGGCGTCGCTCCCATCGCACAGCTCTTCGCAGCGCACTCCATCGATGAGACGGTGGGCGTCGCGTTCGGCGTCGCGATGCCGCTCGTCGCGTTCGCGGTCGTGCGTGCGGCTACCGGTGGCGAGCGTCTCGACCGTGCGCTCGTAGCCATCACGCGTCTCGGTGCATCGCGTCGGCTCGCCGCGGTGGGCCTCATCGCTTGCGCCGCGCTCTGCTCGTTCGTCGTCGTCGCGCCGCCGCTCACCGCCGCTCTCGCGCTCGCTCACCGCGGCGGGCCCGACCTTGCCAGCGACGCGCTCCGCTCGGGGCTCGTGCTCCTCCTCGGTTCGTTCGCGTACTCGACGCTGCTCGTCCTCGGTGCCAGCGCATGGAAGAAGGGCCGCGCCGCATGGCTCGTGCTGCTCCTCGATTACCTCCTCGGCGACGGGGCGACCGCGATCTCAGCGCCATTTCCGCGCGCGCACGTCACCAGCCTCGGCGGCGGCGACGCGCTCATGTCGCTGTCGCAAAAGGGCAGCAGCGTGGCCCTCGTCCTGCTCACGCTCGTCACGTTGCTCTGGCTCTTCTCGCGCCTCCCCGATTGAGCTGCGCGCGCCCGGCAGTGCTATACGCCGCCCCCATGGGAAAGCTCCACGACTTCGAAGTGACGCGCATCGACGGTACCCAGACGACGCTCGCCGACTATGCCGGCAAGGTCGTCGTGATCGTGAATGTCGCCAGCAAATGCGGTCTCACGCCCCAATACGCCGGGCTTGAGGCCCTCTATCAAACCTACCGAGAGCGAGGCCTCGAGATCCTCGGCTTTCCGTGCAATCAGTTCGGCGCCCAAGAGCCCGGAACAGAGTCCGAAATCGTAAGCTTCTGCGCGCTCAACTACAGCGTGAGCTTCCCGATGTTCTCGAAGATCGACGTGAACGGTTCGGACTCCCATCCGCTCTATGTCCACCTCAAATCCGAAGCGCCTGGCCTGCTCGGCACCGAGCTCATCAAGTGGAACTTCACCAAGTTTCTGGTCGATCGCGCCGGCAACGTGACCGAGCGCTTCGGCCCCAAAGACGAGCCCTCCCAGCTAGCCGCGCCCATCGAGAAGCTCCTGTAAACGCGCGCACGCCGCCGGCGATGACGCGATCGTCGATGCCCCGATTGGCAATTACCCGACTGGCAATTACCCGACGGGCAGTCCCGCAATTGGCAGTTCCGCAATTGGCAGTTACGCCGGTGGCATCAGCGCCAGCGTCGCCAGGACGACGACCTCATCGGCGACCTTGAAGGCACCGAGCGGACCCTTCACCTCCGCCACACCGAGTCGTGCAAGCGACACCCGCAGCTCGCACTCGGCCTTGCTCGTGCCCGCGTTTACCGTGAGCCGCGGCCTGACCGCTAGCGTCTGCTCCCCGCGTGGCGCCGTCACGGTGAGCTCGCCGCGGCTTGTCGTGCCCGCACCGCGCACGACGACTCGCTCGCCGGGGAGCACCTCTTGTCGGAGCTTTCGCTCGATCTCCGTCGCTTCGCTCGCGCTCAACACGCCGCGATCGACTGCGCCACGACGCACGACCCCAACCACGCGCAGGCCATCGACGAAACATACAAGCTCGAGGCGCCAGCGCAGCCCCTCGCCCTCGCCCTCGCCCTCGAGGTCGACCGTGCCCTCGTAGCGCGTCACCTCGAGCTCGAGATCGTGGGCCAGCCTGCGCAGGAGACCCGTCGCCGTCGTGCGAACTGCAAGCCGGCTCTGGTGCGTATCGATCGTGCGCTGAACCAAGAAATTCCGCCTTTTTCGCGCGGTGCTCGGCGCATCACCGACTCGCCGTCGCGGAACTCGCTCAGTCGGCTTCGGGAGCTGCTTCGCCGCGCGCTTCGAAGCTGCCGTGCTTCTGGTACGGCTCGCCCTTGAGTCGCTTGATGGCCGTCACGCCGCGCCACATGAGGTAGCCCTTGTTGAACGCGATCGCCTGCTCCGGCTGCAAATACGGATTCTTGAGGCCCGCGGCCATGACGAGCGTCAGCACCTGCTCGGCGACGCTCACCGGGCAACCCTCGAGCCGCACGTAGGGCGCGCCTGCGTTCTTTGCGTCGCGGAGCTTCTTCGACACGCTCAGCATCTTGGCGAAGATGTCGTCGTGCTTCGCCTCGTGCGGATCTTTCGTCGATCGGTCGCGGTAGAGACTCTCGACCTTGACGAGTTTGTCGCCAAGCTTGCCCTGCCAGGTCGCGCAGTCCCCGATGAAGAACACCTTCTCGCCGGGCTTTGCGTCGACGGCGCCCTCGTATGCGCCGAAAACGACGTGGATCCGCGGCATTTTCTTGTCGCACTCGCGGTCGTAGATCCTCAAGATCTCGATGGCCTCTTCGATCGCGCCCGGGCAGCCGCCCCAGCAGTAATCCGTGCGCTCGGGGTCTGGCGGTGGCCCCGCGTAGGCGCTGATGTTGGAGCCCTCGAAGTACTTCTCGACCCGAATGAGCCCGACCTTGAAGCCCTTCGCGCGGGCCTGTGCCTCCGCGAGCGTGACGTCGCCGCTGATGGCGATCTCATCGATGTTCGTGGGTCCGAAGCCGTGCTCGCGGGCGAGTCGGATGTGCTCGACCGACTCGGGATCCACGCCGATGATCCGCGAGCACACGCTATCGAACGCCACCGAGTTGTTGCCGATGATGATGAGCCCAAGCTCGAAGGGGATCGGCGTCAACATGCGCCCTTCGCCGGCCGTGATCGCGTCGATACAGATGAGCTGCGGCTGCACGATGTGCTGAAGGTCGAGGATCTTGTCGTTGAGCCGATGATCGTGATCGATGAGCCGGTGCCGATCGTCCTGAATGCCGATGTAGTTCTTCATCGCGAAGGTCACCGTGGTCCACGGGTGCGACTTGAATTTGGGGCAATTCACGAAGAAATCGGCGCGCGCCACCGGCTCCGGCGTGAAGATGTAGTCGCGCAGCCGGCCCTCGTGCGTGAGCGGGATCTCCACCTGCGGCACCTCCTCGAAGTGGTACGGCTTCACGCCCACGCGCGTGAGCATCGGGTAGTAGCCGGCCCCCTCGAAGGACATCCTCGTCGGGATCGTAATGCCGCACCGCTCACCTACCGCGAGCTCCGTCATCCCTTGCGCGCGGTCTTTCAGCGCGAGGAGCACGCCCTCGAGAAATTCTGGCCGCGTATAGGCATCTTTGAACATCGGCCCGGAGGCGACGCAGTTCGGCTTCAAGAGCGTTCGACCATGCGGCGTCAACTTGAGCTCGACCATCGCCTCGCGCACGATCCGTCGGATTTTCTCGACGTCGTAGCGATCGCAAAGACGAATGATGACCTTGGGCGGAGCGGCGAGTTTCATGGCGGGGCTACCTTACAGGAGTCGCGGCGCCCGCGGGATGGCCGGCCGAGCGCGGTGTTGCTCGATTTGTTGCGAGCCGGGCGATCCGGTGTTTCGCGGGCATAGTGCTGCCGGGCAGAGCCGGTTACTTCCGGCGCGCATCTGTGGGCCCCGCGTTGCTGATTGGGCTAAAAAGCCGCCGATGATGTCGGCCTCGCTTCGAGCCGCAGCTGCCCCGGCGAAAGCTGAGCCCGCGCCGCCCACTCGCGCATGAAGCCCGCGCTCATCGTCCACGGACATTTCTACCAGCCGCCCCGGGAAAATCCGTGGACCGGGCTCGTCGAACCCGAGCCCTCGGCCGCACCCGCCCGCGACTGGAACGAGCGCATCTACGGCGAGTCGTACCGCAGCAACGCTTACGCGCCGATCTACGACGACAGCGGCGCCACGCTCGACATCGTCAACAACTACCGCCACATCAGCTTCAACTTTGGTCCCACGCTTTTCTCGTGGCTCGCGCGTGAGCATCCACGCACCCTCGCGCGCATCATCGAAGCGGACCGCACAAGCGTGCTCGCGCGCGGCGGACACGGCAACGCACTCGCGCAAGCCTACAACCACTCGATTCTGCCGCTCTTGAACGAGCGCGATATCCGCACCCAAGTGCGTTGGGGGCTCGCCGAGTTTCGCCACCGCTTCGGCCGCGCTGCCGAGGGGCTCTGGATGCCAGAGACCGCGTGCGACCGCCGCGTGCTCGGCGCGCTCATCGACGAGGGGATGCGCTTCGCCATTCTCGCTCCCGAACAAGTCGCGCGCATCAAGGTCGGGGAAGTGTGGCGCGACGTCAGCGGCGTCGATCCGCGTAAGCCGTACCGCTTCTCGCATCCCGACGGTTCGGGGCGCACGCTCACGCTGTTTTTCTACGACGGCCCGCTGTCCCGCGCGATCGCGTTCGAAGGGTTGCTCAGCTCGTCCCGCGCCTTCGTCGACAAATTCGAGCGCGCATCGGGCGGGCCGGGCACGGTCGTGCAAGCGGTCACCGATGGCGAGACCTACGGGCATCACTTTCGTCACGGCGAGCGGTGCCTCGCTTACGCGCTCGAGGTAGAGGCGGTGCGGCGCGGCTTCCACGTCACGAACTACGGTGAGCTGCTCGATCACGTCGCGCCCGCGCACGAGGTCGACATCGCGCTGGGCCCCGATGGCAAGGGCAGCGCATGGAGTTGCGCGCACGGCGTCGGCCGATGGTTTCGCGACTGCGGGTGCCAAACCGGCGGAAAACCGGGATGGAAACAAGGTTGGCGTACGCCGCTGCGCCTCGCCCTCGACGTCCTGCGTGAAGGTGCCACCGCCAGCTTCGAGCGCGGGATGGACGAGCTTGGCCTCTCGCCGTGGGAGACACGCGACGCCTACATCGAGCTCATCCTCGCGCCGCGTACGGACGACCGCGCCTTCTTCACGCGCTTCGGAACTCGCCCGCTCGACGACGACGCTCGGCTCCGCGCCCGCCGACTGCTCGAGGCCGAACGCAGCGCGATGACGATGTACACGAGCTGCGGTTGGTTCTTCAGCGATCTGTCAGGTATCGAGACGCGCCAAGTGCTGCGCTACGCCGGGCGTCTGGTCGAGCAGCTCCGCGAGCTCGACGAGCCTGACCACGAGGCGCGCTTCCTCGAGCAGCTGGCCGAGGCTCACGGCAACGTGGCCGGAGCTGGCAACGGCGCCGAGTTGTATCGCGACGCCGTCAACACTTCGCGACGACTCTCGCCGGCCGGTTGACCTCAGCTCGCGTTGGCGACCGCTGGCTTCTTGGTCAGCGACACGAGCCGGTCTTGAAGGACTCGCGCAGTTCCGGCATCGACGTTGTCGCTGTGGCACGAGGCCTTCGCATCGTCGGCGCCGACCGCGCGCTTGGTCTTGTTGGCGAGCCGGTGCAGCTCGTCCGCGCCGAGCACGCCGCGTTGCTCGAGCGTGTGTTGCTGCTCGGTCGTGAGCGCCGCGCTCTTGAAGGTCCCCTCGCGCTGGAAGCCTTCGGCCTTGCCCGATGCGAGCTCGACGATCTCTTTGCTGATGCGAACCGAGCACCAGTCGTGTCCACACATCGCGCAGAAATCCGTGTCGACGTCGAGGTCCTCATCGTGCAGTGCGCGCGCGAACTCGCCGTCGAACGCGAGCTCGAAATGTTTCTCCCAGTTGAGAGCGGCGCGCGCCTTGGTGAGGTCGTCGTCCCAGTCTCGGCTCGCCGGGATCCCCAGCGCAACGTCGGCCGCGTGCGCCGCGATTTTGTAGGCGATGCAGCCCTGCTTGACGTCGTCCTTCTTGGGCAGACCGACGTGCTCTTTCGGCGTCACGTAGCAGAGCATGCTCGCGCCGTGGTAGCCCGCCGCCGTCGCGCCGATACAGCTCGTGATGTGGTCATAGCCAGGAAACACGTCGGTGACGAGCGGCCCCAGCACATAGAACGGCGCCCCGTGACAGAGCCGCCGCTGCAATTTCATGTTGAATTCGATCTGATCGAAGGGCACGTGCCCCGGACCCTCGACCATCACCTGACAGCCCTTCTGCCACGCACGACCGGTGAGCTCGGCGAGCGTCGTGAGCTCGGCCAACTGGGCCGCGTCCGTTGCGTCCGCCAGGCCTCCGGGGCGCAGTCCGTCGCCGAGTGAGAACGAGACGTCGTGCGCGCGCATGATCTCGCAGATGCGGTCGAACGCCGCGTACATCGGATTTTCTTTGCCGTGGTGGAGCATCCATTTCGCGAGCAGCGAGCCGCCGCGAGACACGATCCCGATGAGCCGCCGTCGCAAGAGCGGAAGGTGCGCACGGAGGACGCCCGCGTGGATGGTGAAGTAGTCGACGCCTTGACGTGCCTGCTTCTCGAGCTCGGCGAAGATCACCTCGAGGTCGAGGTCCTCGATGCGGCGACCGATGATCATCGAGTAGATCGGGACCGTGCCGATCGGCACCGTGCTGTGCTGCAAGATCGCCGTGCGGCAGGCGTCGAGATCGCCGCCGGTCGACAGATCCATCACCGTGTCCGCGCCCCAGCGCACGGCCCAGGCGAGTTTCTCGACCTCGTCGTCGGTCCCGCTCGACACCGGTGAAGCGCCCATGTTCGCATTGATTTTCGTGCGGCTCGCGCGTCCGATCGCCATCGGATCGAGGCCCGCCGCGAGGTGATGTCGATTCGCCGGGATGATGAGCCGCCCAGCCGCCACTTCGTCGCGCACTTGCTCAGCCGTGAGGTGCCCTTCGCGCTCCGCCACTCGCCGCATCTCGGCCGTCACGGTGCCAAGGCGCGCGTGCTCCAGCTGCGTCACGGCGACAAACTCGCGCGGCGGCTGCCAGCGGCCGTCGATGAGCGTCCAGTCATCGGGCATGTAGTCCCACGCCGTCTTGTCGCTGGGAGCCGGCATTCCCGGGGTGTCGGGCGACGCGAACGCGAGCGGTCCGCCCACCTGCGCCCGCAGCGCGAACGAGCCCGGATTCGTACCGTCCCCGCGACTCGAGGGGTTGTGCGCACCGCGCAACGGAAGCGATTCAGCAGGCTCGCGGTCGTCCATGGGCGCGGGATCTAGGCGCGTCTCGCGAGCGGTGCAAGAGCGGCGCTCGCTGCCAGCGAACGGCCACGGCGCCGACGGAGCGAGCGGATTCGCAGCGCCCCGAAATGTGAACCCAACGTCACTTTGTCGCGGTCGCCGGCACGTCCATCGCGCAGCGAAAACCGATCGACACGAACGCCGTCACGGGTGGAGCCGCGCGCGCGGTCGACGTCGAGAGCCGCGCCGCTTCGTCGAGGAAGCTGCCGCCCATCAGCATGCGCCACGCCGGGCCGTCGGCGCTCGGTCGCGGGTCTTCGTCGCTGACCCACTCCGAGATGTTGCCTCCGAGATCGAGCGCTCCCTCCGGCGTGGTGTCCAGCGCGTGGCTGCCCACCGCGCAGCTCGCCACCTCACTTGCCGTGCCGACGCAGCCGCCATTTTTACCGAAGCACGCTGTCGCGCAGCTTGGTGCCGCATCGCCCCAAGGGTGGACGCGGCCACTCACTCCTGAAGCCGCGAGGCGCCACTCAGCCGCCGTTGGCAATCGTCGCCCGCGCCATTCGCAGTAGTCCTCCGCGCTTCCGAAGCTGACGCAGTTGATCGGGTGGTCGAGCGTGCCGCGCCGCTGATTGCAGCGTTTCTCCCATGCGGCCGCGAGTCGATCGGGGGCGGTCGCAGCGCTCAGATCCGGCACGCCCAGCGCGCTCGCCGCCTCGTCGGTCAACACCGCGCGAGTCGCCTTCTTGCATCGCCCGGCGCCTACGCACGCGACGTAATCTCTGGTCGTCACTTCGCCGCGGTCGAAGAGAAAGCGCCCTCCGTCGTTCGACGTGAGCAGCAGCATCTCCGCGGGTGGCACGAAGGGCACTACCGCGCTTGCGCTCGCCGATGCGCTCGCCGATGCGCTCGCCGACGCACTGGCCGATGCACTGGCCGATGCACTCGCCGATGCACTCGCGACGGGCGAGCTTGCGCCGCCCCCACCGGCATCCGCCCCGCCGTGCGGACCGCCGCCATCCGCTGTCGTCGACATCGCCGGAGCTGCCGATGGCAAAGGCGTGACGCTCGCCGATGCGGCCGGGAATTGCGCTGAAGACGGCGTCGTGACGCGCGGCACTGAGAGCCCGTCGCGCCGCGTCGTGCCTCGTCTCTCGGGGCCATCGCGATCCGCGCCGGAGCCTAGCGAGTCAAGCTCGAGGTACAGCGCAATGGCCCCAGCGATCGAGAGCATCGCGACGAACGGCAGCCAGAATCCCGAGCCGCGCGAGCCCTCGCTCGACGTCGGTGCGGTCGAGCGCGGGGGCGAGGTCGGCGTCTCGAGCTGCGGTGCCGCCGGCTGCGCAAGAGCTTGCAGCGGAAGAGCTGGCTGCGGAAGAGCTGGCTGCGGAGGGGCTGGCTGCGGAGGGGCTGGCGTCGCCGCGTGGACTTCCGCCTTTCCGCCAGGCGCGCGTACGCCCTTCGCGACGGGCTCGTCGAGATCGTAGGCTTGCTCCATCACGAACTTGTCCGTGTCGGGGGCATGCGGCCTCGACCCGACGGCTGCGGTGACGGCTCCGCGCCCGGACGGCTCGGCCTCCGTGACGCCACTCGACCTCGCGTTCGCATTCGCATTCGCGTTCGACTCGAGCGCGCCGTCGAGCACAGCGGCCTCCGACAGCGCTTCGAAGAACGTCGTCGCATCTTGATAGCGGTCGGGCGGATCGATCGCGAGCGCGCGCCGGAGCACGTCCTCCACCCGAGCCCCGACCTCGACACCGTGGTGGCGTGGAGTCGGGCGCGCTACCGGATCGGCGGACGCGATGTAGAGCTGCGTTGCGTCCTCGCCCTCGAGTGCGCGCACACCCGCGAGCAGCTCGACGAAGATGAGCGCGAGGGCGAAGACGTCGGTCCACGGCCCGGTCGCGCCGCGCTTGCGATTGAACTGCTCGGGCGCGCCGTAGCTGGGCGTGAAGGCGCTCGGCTGCTTCTCGGTCGCGGTCGTCGCCACCGTGAAATTCGCGTGCGTGAGCACCTTCGCGATCCCGAAGTCGAGCACCTTGATCGTGCGCCGACCGCCGACCTCGGTGACGAACAAATTCTCGGGCTTCACGTCACGGTGGGCGACGCGCTGGCTGTGCGCGATCCCGAGCGCGTGCGCCGCCGGGCCCAGCAGCTCGAGCGCCTCGCGCACCGAAAATGCCGCCTGTCCGCGCGCGCGCCGATCCGCGCAGAAGCGACCCAGCGTCTGCCCTTCGACCCACTCGAGCACGAGGTACGGAACCCAAGCACCTGCGGGCGTCGTGACCGCATCCACGTCGTGCGCCTGCACGATCCCGCTCGTGAGCTTCGAGAGCCGATGCAACACGCGGCCCTCGTCCCGCAGTCGTGTGAGCAGCTTCTGCCGATCTTCCGCGCCGAAATCTGCCGGAATTTTGAGGCATTTGACGGCGATTGGCTCGCCGAACGCGATGTGCTCGCCGCGATACACCACGCCGAATCCGCCAGCGCCCACGACCTTCTCGATGCGATATTTCTCCGCGAGCGTCGTGCCTGTGAGACCGAAGGGATCCGCGCGATTCACCACGGGCGACTACCTCGATGCCTTCGAATCGAGGGCCCATACGCGCTCGGTGAAAGAGTCGACACGATGGCGACGCCACGCACTATCGCCGCCCTCGCCACACGGGGACGCAGGTCGCGCCCGCGAGCTCGATGCAGGCGGAGCACTGGCTCTGGCTTGAGTTGGTCACGATCGATGCGCTGCCCGAGCTGGGTGTGGGCCGCGGGGGATCTTGCCCCGGCGGGGCCATGAAGCATAGACAAGCCGAACACCTCATGCGCGCTTCTCTCGTCTCCCTCGGGTTGGTCGTCGCGACCGCCTGCACCGCCGCGGCATCGACCCACGTCGCGGTCTCGTCGAGCAGCACCGGCGCACTACCCGAACCCTCGGCGAGCGCTGCGACTTCGCTCGCGCATAGCACGCTCCCGAGCAGCACGACGCCCGCGGGCACGGCGTTCACCGGCGCCCGGCCGATGGGCACTGCACCGCCGCTTGCGCCATCAACACCGCCCGCGCTCTCGCTGCCCGCGCCACCATCGCTGCCCGCGCCACCGCTGCCTCCGCCACCATCGCTGCCCGCGCCACCGCTGCCTCCGCCACCATCGCTGCCTGCGCTATCGGCTCCTCACACCGGGCCGCTGAAACACTTCCTCCATTCGCTTCGCGCGCTCGAGGCAAAAGAGCGTCGCGCCCACGTGCGGGTGATGTGGCTCGGCGACTCGCACGCGCAGGCCGACTTCTGGACCGGTGGCGTGCGGACCGCGCTGCAGACTCGCTTCGGCAACGCGGGTCCGGGCTTCGTGCATCTCGGCATGAAGGGCTATCGCCACGACGACATCGCCATCGAGATCGACGGCCAGTGGCGCATGCGGCCGAAGCAGCCCTCGACCGTAGGCCGGTCCGGTGACGGCGCATTCGGGCTCGGCGGCATCCTTCACGCTGGCTTCTCGGGCAGGCGCGCGGCCTCGTTGCAGGTCGTGGACGCGAGCCTCGCGGGCCGCTCGTTACAATGGGATCTTTGCTACAAACCCGGCCTCGCCGCCGATGACTTCACGATCACCGTTGGTGAAAATTCCGCTCGGCAGATCACCCCCGGTCGCGAGCTCTCGGGACTTCGCCATTTCCAATTCGTGACCCGCGGTCCGGCGAAGCTTGCCGTCACGATCCGCGATGGACGCCCGGATTTCTGCGGAGTGCGCGTCGAAACGGAGCCGCAAGAGAGCGCGGGGGTCGTGCTCGACAACCTCGGAATCAACGGCGCTCGCTACGCCACCGCGCTCGCATGGAACGACGTCGCGTGGGGCTCAGAGGTCGTGCGCCATCCGCCCGATCTCTTCGTCTTCGAATACGGCGGAAACGAAGCCAGCGACGCCGTCGTGACTGCCGACCGCTACGAGAAAAACACGCGCGCGCTCATCGTCCGCGGCAAACGCATTCGCGCTGAGGCCTCGTGCCTCGTCATCGGCCCTGCGGACCGCGTCGACGCCGAGGACAAGATCCCGCCCATCAACGACGCCATGCGCCGCGCGGCTCTCGCCGAGGGATGCATGTTCTGGAACACCTATGCGGTGATGGGCGGCAAGGGTTCGCTCGCACGCTGGCGCGACGAAAAGAAGGCGGCGCCCGACGGCGTGCACCTCATGCCCAAGGGCTACGCCGAGCTCGCCGCGCTGCTCACCGCGGACATCCTCGCGGGCTACACGCGGCCCTGAAGCACGACCGCAAGTTGCGTTCGGACCCGGATCTAAGCCGGATCCACGCGCTCACTTCCCCTTTGGAAGTTTGATGCGCGGGATGCGAAACTTAGGTCCGCCTCCGGGCGGTGGCGGTGGCGGCGGCGGTGGCGGTGGCGGCGTCGTCGTCGCAGGTGGCGCGTGCAATCCCGGCAGCGGGAAAAACGGCGGAAGGCCGTGAAAAGGCGGGAAACTCGACGGCAGCACGAAGGGCGGTGGCGTCGTCGGCTGCGTCGTCGGCGTCGGGGTCGGCGTGCCGGTGGGCTTCGCGGTGGGCGTCGGCGTGCCGGTGGGCTTCGCGGTTGGGTGCGGCGTGCCGGTGGGCTTCGCGGTTGGGTGCGGCGTGCCGGTGGGCTTCGCGGTGGGGGCCGGTGTCACGGGCGCGGTCGCTGTTGGCGCGGGGTCCACCGGCGGACTTAGCTCGGTGGGTGCCGCGATCGGCTCGGCCGGTGGAGTCACGGCATCGCCGCCCAAAGTATCGGTGCGCGCGTCTTCTCGTTGCGGCTCGAGCTGCGGAGTTGGCGGCGTCTCCGCGGGCGGCTTCACCTTCACGACGCGCGGCTCATCGTCGCTGTCGGAATCGCTGAGGTACTTGGCGAGGCCCAATCCGCCAACGGCCAACAACGCGAGCATGCCAGCGGTGCCCACGATCTTCGCGAAGGACACGCCGCCGCTGACAGGTCGCGGGGTCATCGCGCCGCCGTAGGGCGTCGCCGCGGCTTGGCCATGTCCGCCGCCGTAGGGCGTCGCCGCGGCTTGGCCATGTCCGCCGCCGTAGGGGCTCGCCGCGGCTCCGTATCCGCGCGGATCCGCGGGGCCATACGCGCCGATGGCGGGACTCGCGGCGGGCAGCGCCATTGGCGAAACCACCGGAATTTGTGCGGGCGCCGCACTTTCGCCGCCCACGCCGAGCCCTGCGTCGGCCGCGAATGGCGCGATGAATGCGTCCCCCAACAAGGTGCCGCCAGGGCGTGGCGCAATCGGCCGCGGTGCCGCCGCCACGTCGATCACGGGTGGCGGCGCGGGAACGGTGCCGCGGCCCTCGACCGCGTCGATGAGGGGCGTCGCCGGCGCGCCGATCGCGGGTGCATCGACCACGGCCAACAAGCTCGTGGCTGCAGAGCCGCGCGCCGGCTCGATCACGATAACCGCGTTGCCGGTTGCAGGTGCCTCCTCGATCGCTTCGCCCTTCGCAAGTGTCTCGACGATCACCTCGCCCTTCGCAGGTGTCTCGACCACCGCGTTGTCCTTCGCAGTTGTCTCGACGATCACGTCGCTCTTCGCAGGTGTCTCGACGACCGCCGCCGCGCCCGCGGGCACGACGCTCGGCACGACCGCGGCCGAGGGCACGCTCGGCACGACGGCGACCGCGACCTGTGCGGCCACGCCCGACGCAAGCGGTGTCGCCGTCACGAAAGTCGGAAGCCCCTCCGGTGCGAACGGTTCGATCGCGACGCGGAACTCCTCTACCGTCGCGAATCTATGCTCCGGTCGCGGGGCGAGCGCCCGATGCACCGCGCGCGTGAGCTCGTCGGCGAGCGAAGGCTTCAGCACCTTCAGCTGCGCGATCGTGCCCTGCAAGTGTTGAACCGCAATTCCGTGCGCGTCGTGCCCCTCGGCGGGGCGGCGACCCGTCAACATCTCGAAAAACAGCACGCCCAGCGAAAAAATGTCCGCCCGCCCGTCGGCCCGATCGGCGCTGAAAGCCTGCTCCGGCGCCATGTATTCGGGTGTCCCCATGACCATCCCCGGTCGCGTGAGCCCGCGGTCCAGCTCCCCGCTGGCCTTGAGCTTCGCGATGCCGAAATCGAGGATTTTCACGAGCGGGCTGCCCTTCTCGCTGCGCGTGAGCATGACGTTGTCGGGCTTGAGATCGCGGTGCACGATCCCGTGTTTGTGTGCCGCCCCGACTCCGTCGATGAGCTGCAAGATGTACGTGAACGCGTCGCCGTAGCTGAGCTTCTCGCGCTTGTCGTGCAGCTCTTCATAGAGCGTCTGCAGCGATTTACCGTCGATGAGCTCCATCACCATGTACGCGAGATCGTCCGTCGTCCGATCGACGTCGGAGACGAGCACGACGTGCGGGCTGCGAATGCGCGCCGAGACCTGCGCCTCCTGAATGAAGCGCGCGATGAGGCCCTTGCGCTTCGCGAGCTGCGGGTGAAGAAACTTGAGCGCGACGTGCGTTCCCAGAAGCTCGTGCCGCGCCTCGAACACGCTCCCCATTCCGCCTTCGCCAATCAGGCGCACGAGGCGGTACTTGTTGTTGATCACCAGATCGATGTGGGGCTGCATCGAGACCTTGTGGCGTTGCGGGCGAGCGGCCGCGAAATGGAGGGTCACGCAGCTTCGACGGGCGAGACCGCGACTTCGCCCAACCCTACTCGCTCATTCGACGCGCCGCAGTCGAAAGCCGTTGAAGCGCACGGCTCCCCTGGGCATGACTCGGCTCATGAGGCGCGCGCAAATCCTCGGGGTGGCTCATTACGTTCCGTCGCGGGTCGTAACGAATGCCGATCTGGCGAAACTCATGACGACGACCGACGAGTGGATCGTCCAGCGGTCGGGGATCAAAGAGCGGCGCTTCATCGAGAAAAGCGGCATCGGCGCTAGCGATCTCGCGCTTCCGGCGTGCCGCCAAGCCGTCGAGCGTGCCGGGCGAAGCCTCGACGATGTGGACGCGATCGTGTTCGCGACCTTGAGCCCCGACGTGACCTTTCCCGGCTCGGGCTGCCTCTTGCAGCACAAGCTCGGATTGAAATCGATCCCGGCGCTCGACGTGCGAAATCAGTGCTCCGGGTTCATCTACGGGCTCAGCGTCGCGAACGCGTGGGTGCGCTCGGGGACCTACGAAAACGTGCTCGTGGTCGGTGCCGAGGTGCACTCGACCGGCCTCGAGTTCAACGAACGGGGCCGCGCCGTCGCGGTGCTCTTCGGCGACGGTGCCGGTGCCGCGCTCGTGGGTGTGAGCCCCGACCCCGACAAGGGGATCCGCTCGATTCGACTGCACGCGGACGGTGCCGGCGCCGAGGACCTCTGGCTCCCGGCCCCGATGTCGAAGAACGATCCTCGCATCAGTCACGAGATGCTCGATCAAGGCCTTCAGTTCCCGCACATGAACGGCAAACAGGTATTCCGTTGGGCCGTAGAAAAAATGCCCGAGGTCGCGCGCGAGGTGCTCGCCGACACCGGCCTCAGCATCGCCGACATCGACTACTTCGTGCCTCACCAGGCCAACCTCCGCATCAACCAGTTCGTCGCCGCGGCGCTCGGCATCCCGGAAGAGAAGGTAGCCAACAACATCGTGCGCTACGGCAACACCACCGCCGCCACGATCCCGATCGGTCTCAGCGAGGGTTGGGAAGCCGGCAAGCTCGAGAACGCCACGGTCCTCCTGGCCGCATTCGGCAGCGGATACACCTGGGCCGGCGCGGTCATTCGCTTCTGACGAGCGCCTCGCACCCCAATTCTGCGCCCCAGTCCCGCACCCCGTTTCCGACTCGACCCCTCGCGGTTTGGCCGCCTTCGCGATCACTTCGCCTCGCACCATGCTCTCTCCCGTCATCCTTGACCCGATCCTCCGCGCCGCTCTCGACGAAGATTTGCGCGGTGGCGATCTCACGACCGAGGCATGTGTCGCGCCCGAGGCAACGGCCCGCGCTGAAGCCGTGGCTCGTCAAGAGCTTGTCGTGTGCGGCGGCGCCGTGTTCGCCCGCGTTTTCGAGCTCTTCGATCCACGCTGCGTCGTCGAGGCGTGTCTCGCTGACGGGGTCGTCGCAGCAGCGGGAAGCGTCGTTTGGCGCGTGCGCGGTCCAGCGCAGAGTCTGCTCATGGCCGAGCGCGTCGCCCTCAATTTCACCCAGCGCATGAGCGGCATCGCCACCCTCGCACGCCGCTTTGCGCTCGCCGCACAGGGCGCACGCGTCACCGACACGCGCAAGACGACGCCGGGCCTGCGCGTCCTCGAACGCTACGCGGTACGCACGGGTGGTGCGCACAATCATCGCGACAATCTCGGCGCCGCGGTGATGATCAAAGACAATCACATCGTGGCCGCCGGAGGCATCGCCCTCGCCGTCGAACGCGCTCGCGCCCGCGCCCCGCACACTTCACGCATCGAGGTCGAGGTCAAGTCTCTCGCCGAGCTTGCGGAGGCGCTCGCCGCCCGCGCCGACATCGTGATGCTCGACAACATGGACACGCCGACCGTCGCAGAGGCAACCGCGCGCTGTCGTGCCGTCGGCCGCCCGCCCGTTGGGCCCCTCGTCGAGGTGTCCGGCGGCATCACGCTCGACCGCATCCCCGAGCTCGTCCTCGCTGGCGTCGACGTCATCAGCATCGGAGCGTTGACGCACTCGGCTCCCGCTGCCGACATCGCGCTCGACCTCTACGATGCGTGAATCGGCCTATTTCCCGGGTGTTTCGTGACACAGCCGGCACCGATGGCTGCTCGTGAATGGGGCCTCGCGCCGGATCGCATCCTCGCTGAGCTCAGCCGTCTTCACGCGCAACTCGGGCGTCCGCTCACGGTCCTCGTATCGACCGCTTCGACCAACGACGATGCTCGAGCGGAGGCGCGCGAGGGGGCTCCTCACGGCGCGATGGTCGTCTCGGATCATCAATCCGCGGGGCGCGGACGCGGTGGACATGCGTGGCACTCGCCGCCCGGCGCCAACGTCTACCTCTCGCTCGTGTGGCGCCCCAGCATCGACACGGCTCTCCTCGCGCCGCTCGCACTCGCCGCCGGGATCGCCGTTGCGCGCACCGTCGACGCCGAGCTCGCGAGCGCATCACCGCACGCTCCTCGCGCCGAGCGTCGCATGATGCCGCCGCGCGTCTCGATCAAATGGCCGAACGACGTCTTCGTCGGTGAGCGAAAAATCGCCGGCGTCTTGCTCGAGTCCTTCTCCATTGGACAACGGACCGTGGTCATCATCGGCGTCGGGCTCAACGTCGCCGCGCTCGCGTTTCCGCCAGAAATCACGGCCTCTGCCACCTCCATCGCGCTCGAGGTCCCCGGCGCCAACCTCGATCGTTCCGTCATCGTCGCGCGCTTGGCCCACCACCTCGAGCTCGCGTGCGGTGCCTTCGAAGCCGGCGGGCTCATCGCGCTCTCGGGCGAGCTGGGCGCCCGCGATTTTCTGCGCGGCCGTCGCATTTCCGTCGGCGAGCGTTCCGGCCTCGGCGCTGGGATCGACCCGGCCGGTCGCCTCATGATCACCGCAGATGACGGGGCGACGCATGCCATCCTGTCGGGCGAAGTGGATTGGCAATGAGCGCGCCCGAACCCCAGCCAGCCGCGGCGGCGACGCTCGTCATCCACGAGATCTACGCCAGCATTCAAGGCGAGTCGTCGTTCGCCGGGCTCCCCTGCGCCTTCGTACGAACGACCGGCTGCGACCTGCGCTGCACGTGGTGCGACACGCCGCACGCATTCCACGGCGGCACCCGTCTCTCGCGCTCGGAGGTGCTCGAGCGTGCCCTCGCTTTCGGTACGCCGCTCGTCGAAGTGACCGGCGGCGAGCCCTTGCTTCAGGCCGCCGTCGTGCCCTTGCTCGCCGAGCTCTGCGACGCGGGGCGCACCGTCTTGCTCGAGACTGGCGGGCACCTCGACGTCTCCGGCATCGATCCGCGCGTTCACAAAATCGTCGATCTCAAGCCGCCTGGCTCGGGCGAAGCACACAAAAATCGCTGGAAAAACCTGCGTTATCTCTCGCCGAAGGACGAGCTCAAGTTCGTCCTGCTCGACCGCGCCGACTACGAGTGGATGCGCGCCGCCATCGACGAGCACGCGCTCCATCGCCTCGGCCCGCGGCTGCTCGCCTCACCGGTGCACGGCAAGCTCGAGCCGACCGCGCTCGTCGAATGGATCCTCGCCGACAAGCTTCCCGTGCGCGTCAACCTGCAACTTCACAAATACATCTGGGGCGCCGACACGCCGGGCGTCTGATGCCGTCCTAAGATCGCGCGCCGCGCAGTCACCTCGATAAAAAACGCGCCGTGGCTCACGCGCTACGCAGTCATTTCGGCTGAAAACGCGCCATTTCCTCGACGTTGCGTTTGCTGCCGAGGATGAGCGGCACGCGCTGGTGGAGCTTCGTCGGCACGATGTCGAGGATGCGCTCGCGCCCCGTCGTCGCCACTCCGCCTGCCGCTTCGAAGATGAACGCGAACGGATTCGCCTCGTAGAGCAGCCGCAGCTTTCCCTCCGGGCTCTTCAGATCCCCGGGGTACGCGAAGATCCCGCCGCGCAAGAGCGTCCGGTGCGCGTCCGCCACGAGCGTGCCGACGTAGCGCATCGAGTAGGGCCTGCTCTCGCCCGGCACTTCCTCCTTGACCCACGCGTTCCAGCTCTTCACCTCGTTCGTCCAGCGGGCCGCGTTGCCTTCGTTGATCGAATACGACGGGTAGTGCTCCGGCACGCGAATGTCCTCGTGCGACAACAAGAACTCGCCGACCGTCGGGTCATACGTGAAGCCGTGCACGCCATCCCCGGTCGTGATCACGAACATCGTCGAGGAGCCGTAAATGACGTACCCGGCAGCCCTCAGCTCCCTGCCCGGCTTCATGAAGTCCGCCTCGGTCGCGCGTCCCGGGTGGTCCTTCTTGTAGACCCCGAAGATCGTGCCGATCGAGATGTTGACATCGATGTTCGAGGAGCCGTCGAGCGGGTCGAACACGACCAGGTACGAGGCTTCCTCGCGCTCCGACAAGACGCGGATCTGCTCTTCTTCTTCGCTCGCCACCGCGGCGCAGTGGTGCCGGCGCCCGAGCACGCGCATGAGCGTATCGTTGGCCTCCTCATCGAGTTTCTGGACCGCCTCGCCCTGCACATTGGTCACGCCGGTGTACCCGAGCACGTTGGCGAGCCCGGCGCGTCGCACCCGCGAGGTCACCATCTTGGCCGCGAGCGCAATTTGGTT
>SHZB01000038.1 GCA_009692485.1 Myxococcales bacterium | reverse complement strand
GACCGACACCGCTCGCACCTGCAATGATCCCGCCGATGCCGACCTTGGCAGCGTCATCGCGGTCAGCACGGTGTTCGTTGGCGATTGATTGGAGGCGCTCTGTCGGGGGCGCGGCTCGGTGGCTCGTTTGGCCTGATGGCCGCGGCGAACTGGGCTAACGTCGAAGCGTGCGGCCCGCGCAAATTCTCGCCATCGCCACGCTGCTCGCCGCGTGCGAGGGACGACCCCGGCGCCAAGATCCGCGCGCGAACGAGGCCGTCGGGTTCTCGCGCAACGAGCCGCACCTCGCAGAGTTCGACCTGCGCGGCGGCGTCCGCGAGGAGCCCGACGGCACACTCTTGACGGGGCTGCCCGAGCCGAGCCACGCCGACCTCGTGGCGGAGCTTGGCGCGCTCGACGGCAGCGTGGAGCCGCGCGGCATCTTCGTGCGCTTGGGCAGCGCCTCGCTCGGGATGGCCCAAGCCGAAGAGCTTGGTCGCCTCTTTGGCCGGCTGCGTGAGAAGAAGCTGCCGGTCGTGTGCCACGCCGATGGCTACGGAAACGCGACGATGCTGTTCGCCGCTCGCGCATGCACCGAGGTGTGGCTCAGCCGCGCGGGCGGGGTCGAGACCGTGGGGCTCGCGGCGCAGCTCATGTTCGGCCGAGAGCTTTTCGACAAGCTGGGCGTGCAGGTCGACTTTCTTCAGGTGGGCCGCTTCAAGGGCGCGAGCGACGCGTTCATGCGCAATGACCCAAGCGAAGATGCCCGCCAATCGCTAGCCTTGACACTTTCATCGATTCGTGCTGGCTGGCTCGATGGCATCGAGCGTGGCCGCGGTCGGGCCGCCGACGACCTGGGCATCGAGGACGGCCCGCACGTCGCACCGCGCGCCCTCGAGCTCGGGCTCGTCGATGCGATCGGCTTCGAAGAAGAGGCGCAGAATCGTGCGGCCGAGCTTGCAGGCAAGACTCCCCGCGTCGTGTACTTCGGCGCGGGCGCGCACCAGGACGGCGGGCTTGGTGCGGTGCTTCGCGCGGTTGTTGGCGCACCCGCGCCGCTCGTCCCGCACATCGCCGTCGTACGCGCCACCGGTGCGGTGACCATGGGCGGCAGCTCGCCACTCGGCGGCGGCAATGGCATCAGCTACGCGCGTCTCGCCCCGCTCTTTCGCAAGCTCGCCGACGATCCGCTCACGCGCGCCGTCGTCCTTCGCATCGATTCTCCGGGAGGTTCGGCGCTCGCGTCCGATCTGCTCTGGCAAGAAGTGCGGCGCCTACGTGCCAAGAAGCCCGTGGTCGCGAGCATCGGCGGGATGGCGGCAAGCGGCGGCTATTACATCGCGTCGGCGGCGAACACGGTGCTCGCCGAGCGCAGCAGCATCGTCGGCTCGATCGGCGTCGTGATGGGAAAGCTTTCAATCGGCGCGAGCCTCGAGCGGATTGGCGTTCACGTCACGGTCGTGCCGGCCAAAGAGGGCGGAGGCACGCGGGCGCTCTACGGCTCGCCTTTCGTGCCTTGGGATGACGCGACGCGGGCGAAGCTCACGGCCGCGACCACGGACATCTACGACCTCTTCGTCGCGCGTGTCGCCGAGGGCCGCGGCACCGGAAAAAAAGTGGACATCGCGAACGCCGCCGAGGGCCGCATCATGAGCGGAGCGGTTGGCCGTGAGCTCGGGCTCGTCGATGAGCTGGGCGGTCTCGCTGACGCGCTTGGCCACGCCCGCTCGCTCGCGGGACTCGACGAAGGGACGAAGGTCGTCGTCGTCGGACATGGCATGGGTTTCCTCGGATTGTTTGCGGATCGGAGCAGTGATGCCGGGCAGCGCGAACTCACCCGTGAGCGAGCCGCGACGCTACGCGCAGTGGACGCCGTGCTCAGCGAGGTGCTGCCGCTCGGCGCAGAATTTCGCGCGTTCGCGGCCACCTTTGCGCCTCTCGCACACGGCGAGAATGTACTGGCGGCACTCCCCTACGCCTTCACGCTAAGGTGATTTTTCAGTGATCGGGCGGGAAGAATCCGAGGCACGCGGAGCCGCTACGACGGCGCTGCGCGAACACCCCGCAGAAGAGTCTCGGCCGCGCCGCGTTCCGGGCCGCTCCGAGCTTGAAGCGCGGCTCCACGTGGCGCACATGGCGGGCGACGACGCGCGCGAAGAGACGCTGCTTCACGCGCTCGTGCGGCACCCGCTCACGTCACCCTGCGAAGCCGCGGCCCATCGCGCGCGTGCCCTCGAGCTCCGAGTGTCCGACGAGACGATCGCACTGAGCACACGCAGTCTGTTACTCGCCCAAGCCGCGTATTTCATCGTGTGTGGGCAGGTCGCGGATGCTTGGTCGCTGATTGTGACGCTGGGCCCGGCTGACGATCCGGCGGCCTTTCGCCTCGCGCTCGACGCGGCTTGGCGGACGGCACGTTCCGGCGACCCCGACGCGCAAATGCTCTATGGCGAGCTCGCCGATTTCGTTCCGACGAGCGTTGAGCCGCGACGCCGCCTCGCGCTCGTGCAAGCCGGCGCAGGTGACGCCGCCGCCGAGGCTTGGCTCGATGTGCTGAGCCGCCTCGAGCCGCAATCGAGCGAGGCCATGCTCGCCCTGGCGCGCGCGTTCGATGCGTCACCGCGTTGCCATGCAGCAGCGGCGGGGTTCGCAGGCGAGCTCGAGATCCATGGCCGCTTCGATGCCGCCGACGAACTCTGGCGAGAGCACTCCGCTCACGCCGGAACGACCCACGCCATCGCGCTCCAGCGCATGCAAGCGGCCGGTCGACGCGGCGACCATGGAGCGGCGCTCGCGGCTGCCATCGACGCCTCCATCACGGCACCATCGACCGAGGCGCATGGCGACGAGGCGATGAGGGCGCTCGCCACGGACACCACCGTGCTCGCGGAGTTCGGGATCGTCCCCGACCAGGAGCGCCCCTTCGAACGTGCTCTCTGCGCCGCCGCCCGCACCAAGAGCGCCATGGGTCGCGCCGACGCATTGACCAAGCTCGCAGCTCGCATCGCTGGCGCACCGCGTGCCGTGTTGCTCACCTTCGCGGCCGAGGCGTATACCGCCGCAGGAAATGGCACGCGCGCGGCGAGGGCAGCGCGGCGTGCACGAGCGCTCGCGCCCTTGTATGGTCGTGCCCACGCGGCGTTGCTCGCGGTCGTTCCGGCGGCCGACTTGTCGAGCGCAGAGCTCGAGGCGGCATGCGCGTGCCTTCCTCCACGCGTGTCCACGTGGCGGGCCTCGGCGCTACAGTTCACACGCGAAGGGCACGGCGTTCCCGCGCTCATCGCGTGGCGACGCGCCGCCGAGCTTCGGCCAAGCGACAGCGCGCTCGGATGCACCGCGCTCCTCCAAGCTGTTAGTTCCGCGGTCCCCGAGCACCTGCATTCTTCGATCATCGCGGCGCTCGATGTGCCGGTTCTCGACGCGGCGCTCGAGTGTGCCATCGCGGACGCCATCGACCGCCTCTCGGCGCTCGCACTCCCCCGCGCGCTCGCCATCGTCGATGCGTACCAGAGCTCGATCGCGTACGGCTCGCGCATCGTGACCGCTGCCATGTTGCGCTGCGCGGAGATCGCAAAGGCGTCGCCCGTGGCGCTTGCGATCCTTGCTCTCCGCGCGACGGCGACCACAGACAAGGAAGAGCGCGCCTCGCTCACGCTCCTATCGGCCGAGCTGAGTCTGCGAACTGGCGCCATCGCCGAAGCCGCATATTTCGCGGTAGCCGCGGTAAAGAACGGCGTCGGGGCCGCGCAGCTCGTCGCCATTTTCAAAGCGCTCGCGGCTGAAATCCCGAAGCTCTCCGGCAGCGCGGAGATCGATGCGCGCATCGGATTCGCCATCGCCAAGGCCGAGCTCGCCGATGCAGAAGCGCAGGTGGGCACGGCCAGCGCAGTCGTCGCCGAGGAGAGATTTCGCGAGCTCGCCGCGCTCACCTGGGAGTTGGCTCACGATCGCTTTAGCGCCGAAAATGCGCTGTTTCGCGCGTGTGCCCACGCAGCACAAGCGGCGCCGTCGGATGCCGCGCGCGCGTATGTTCAAGAGCTGCATTCGCTCGTGGGAGAGCACACCTTCGCGCTCGTTCGACGGCGCACAGACAATCTCCTCGCGCGCGATCCCCTCGCAACCGTAGGCCCATTTTTTCTGGGCATCGCCCGCTTGGCCAGAGATTCAGGCGACCTGGCTCTCGCGCTCGAGCTTGCGGTCAGCGCCGTCACCGCGGACGCCGCGTGCAGCGCCGCCGTGACGCTCGTCGAGGAGCTCACGACCGCGCCCACTCCGCGCGAGATCGACGCGCTTGAAACGGTCTACGACACGCTCGCCGCCCGGGCGCTTGGCCGCTTCGGCACGCACGCTGCGCACTACCGATGTGCGATCCAGCTCGAGCGGATCGGAGCGCGGCAACGCAGCCTCGTGCACGCTTGCTCCGCATACTGCGCCGTCCCGGTCGTTGCCTGTGCACGCCTCATCGAGCGCATCGCCGGCTTCGCGGACGACGGTGCTGCCGCCGCCGCGCGCGCGCTGGTCGCAAGCCGCCCAAGCGCAAACGCGGATGACGCCCCGAGCGAATCGAACGAAGCCGATCTGCTCCGCCACGACGCCGTTCGCCACGAGCGTGGACGCAGGCTCCTCGAGGCCGGAATGACCTGGCTCCGAGCATCGAAGGTGGCGCTCACGGTCGAAGAGAAGCTGGCCGACATGACGCGCAGCTGTGAGACGCTGTTTGCGGCCGGCGACCTCGGTCGCGCCGAGAAGCTCCTCGCGACGCTCGAAGCGGTCGAACCGTCGCCGACGCTTTCGCGGCTGCGCATCGACGTCGATCGCGCCCGCGCAGAGCATTCTCGCGGTTGACAGCTAAGCTGTATCCGTCATCGCCCGCACTCCGTTATTGCCCGCACTCTGTCATCGCCCGCACCCTTCGCGCCCGAGCCTCGTGCAAGCAACCATGACAGCCATGCCAGAGACGGGACGGCTCAAGTCCTTGGTATCGCGGCGTTTTTCCGCGGCACGAGTTTGGCTTCTTCGCCATTCCGTGCCACTCGCTGCCACCCTTTCCTTCGGCGCTTTGCCGGGTTGCCTCGTGCTGGATGACCCTGAGTTCACACCACGGGTCCGCACTTCCCCGGTCATTTTTCCGCTGACACCCGCCACCGAGCTCATCAGAGCGACCCTTGGTGACGGCAGCTTCTACAACATCGCTCCCTTCTCATTTCTCGTCGAGAGCGAGGACGTCGGCGATGATTTGCAAGCGGTGCTGCTCATCAACTACGGGGTCGAGAGTCAGGAAGGACCTTACCGTGCCGCGACCTCGGTCAAACGGATCGCTGCCGGCATCGGCGGCGAGCTGCGCGGACCGATCGACCTCACGTGGAAAGCATCGAAGGCCACGTGGGACCCCGAGAACAGCCCGGTAAACACCAGCTGCAACACGGTGACGTTGCTTGTCACGCACGAGTTTCGGGACGATTCGCCAGGCGCAAATTGTCCGAAAGAGATCGCGGACTCGGACACCGCCACCTGGGTGGTCTCGCTATGCAACACCGACCTCAGCGCATGCACTTTCGACGACTGTCCAACGGCGACCTCGCCATCCGCTTCGCACGCTTACTGCGACAGCGAGCCCAGCCCATGAACTCTGCCCTCGCCGCAACCGGACCCCTGCTTCTTGCGCTCGCCGCGCTTGGCTGCTCGATCCCAACGCGCGAGGGGCTGCCCATCGTCGAGAACTCGTGCGCGGCCAATCGCGACTGCGGCGACGGCGGCGTCTGTATCGCAACGATGTGCGTCGCGACGAGCGCGAAGCTCGAGCGCGTATTCGTCGAGGTCGATGCGCCGACCAGCGGTCAAAATGGCGCGCACCTGAGCACGATCGTCGCTCTCGCGGACCTCGGCATCGCGCTCGACGGCACGGACCCGCAAGGCCACGTCAAGACGCTCGATCTCATGGCGACGCGGGCGGACGTGCGCGCACACTTTCTACTCGATTACAAGGCTTTGCCGTGCCCGCAGTTTCCGAAGGGCGTCCCGTTTTCGCTCGAGCTTCAACCTGCGCTCGAGGTCACGGGGATCCCCTTCGCAGTATATTTCGCCGACTCGAACGAGGCAGAAGAGGTGACTGCGAGCCTCCACGTTCCGTTCGGTAACTACGATATCTACGCTGTGCCGCAAGCCGACGAGGGCGCCTCGGTAAAATGCCAGCTGCCGCCCATGCTCGTTCGCAACGTGTCCGTCGAGAGCAGCGACACGGCGATCAAGTTCGCACCGAGCAACCCGCCGACGGTTCTCAAGGGCAAGATAGACGCCGACCTCACGGACTGGACAGTCACGCTCGTCGACAACGAAGACGGCCGCGAGCTGTCGACGCCAGCCGTGATCACGGTGGCGACTGCGCCAACATTGTCGTCGGCATTCTATCTCTCGGCTTGGCCGCGCGTGTTTGGGCCCGACGGTTTCGACACGGTACTTCGCATCGCTCCGCCCCAAACACCCGCCGGCGAGGGACGGCCGACGCTGTTATGGAAGTTGAGCGCGCTTGGGTTGGGGAGCCCTCCCTTCGCAGAGCTCAAGACCTCCGGGCTCCTCGAGCGGCCGGTCAGCGCGATGGAGGGGACGGTGGTCGGCCCGGATGGCGCCGGCGTCTCCGCGACCGTTTCGATCCGAAGTAAATCGTTCGACTCCATGGCCGGGAGCATCGCCGCACTTCACACGGTCGTGCTCACGGACGAAAACGGTTGGTTCACCGCGAAGCTCATCGCAGGAAATTACCGTGTCGTCGCGGTCCCAACCGGCGTCACCGATTTCGCAATCACCGCGATCGACTGGGAGAAAAAGGCCGGGGCGCTCCCGGGCGGACTCTCCATCCAGCTCGCGTCGCTGTCGCGACTCGTCGGCAACGCGACCCTCGCGAACGGCAAGCCTGCCTACGGAGTGAGCGTATTGGCCGAGCCGGCCGGCAACGACGCGACGAGTATCTTCGAAAAAGAGTTCGACGTTCGTGCTTCGCAGGTGGCGTCGACCGGCCGAATAACGGTCACCGACTTTTCAGGATTCTTCCAGCTCGTGGTCGACCCAGGCCAGTTCGATTTCTCGCTGCGCCCGGAGCCGGATGCGCAGCTGCCATGGCTCGTGAGGCCACGCATTTCAGTGTCCGACGGCGCGCCCTACACGGCAGAGCTCGGCACGGTGTCGATTTCGAATCCGATCGTCCTGCGAGGCTCGGTGCACAACGACGGTGGCGATGCGCTCGCGAACGCTGCGATTCGTGTTTGGCACGCGCCTCACGCTGCCGCAGGCGCGCCCTTGTCCGCGGCTGTTCTCATCGCAGAGAGTCACAGCGAGGCAGATGGAACGTATTCGCTGCTGGTGCCCTCGGCCGTCTCGCAGTGACTCGTGCACACGGTGCTTCTTGGTCCTCGATTCCATTGAATCGAGGCACTAGTCTCTGCGCGTGATCGTCCGCCGGCGCGCCGCCGCAAGCACGAGCTGCGCCGATGGCCTCGCGGCCACCATCCACGAGACGGCCAACGCGCTCACGGTCGTGCTCGGATGGCTCGAACGTGCGCGTGAGACCCGTGACGAGAAAGCCCTCGCCGACGCGCTCCGTCATGCCGAGAGCCGGGCTCGCTGGGCGCGTGATGAGCTACGTCGCGGCCTCGGCGCGGCCACACACGTGGACGCCCCAGAGCCCGCGGATGAGCTCGCCCATCGAACGGTGGAAGACCTCGTAACCGAAGCAAACCGTACGCGCGTGACGCTCGCGGTCGACGCTGCGCCCGGCTCGGATGCCTCCGTGCGAGACCCCGGCGTCGCCTGGCAAATCCTTACGAATTTGGTCCTCAACGCCCTGGCCGCGAGCCCACCCGACAGCGACGTTCGTGTCGCCGTCAGCCGCCGCGATGAAGCTGGAATCGTGCGGTTCACCGTGTCAGACCGGGGTCCCGGGATCGCGCCCGAGCGCCGCTCCGAGCTCTTCGCCTCGCGAGCGACGACACGAGCGGACGGCAGCGGAATCGGCCTCTGGCATGCCTCTCTGCTCGCGGCGGAACACGGCGGCACTCTCGCCCTGCTCGAGGGGGCGACCGGCGCTCGATTCGAGCTCGCGTGGCCGGCTGCAGATGAAGCGGCTTCCGAGAGCGTGAACCACGAGCGCTTGCACGATTTACGCATTCTCCTGCTCGAGGATGACGCGGCGATCATCGAGCTGCTCGAGATCGGATTGGCCGCGCGCGGCGCCACAGTCGAAGCGGTCCGCAGCAAAGAAGACCTCGAGCACGCACTCCGCACGAAGGAGTACGAGGTCGTTCTGCTGGACCTGTCCCCGCTTGGGATGGACACCGGTACCGCCGCCGCAACCGAGCTCGAGCGACTCGTGGCACTCGGGCGCGAACGCATGCCAGGCATCACCGTGCTCGCCATCAGCGGCAGCGCGCTCGCACCGGTCACGAGCACCCTCGCGTGGCTGCGAAAACCGTTCTCCCCGCGCGAGCTCACGCTTGCGATCGTGGCCGCACGATCACGCCGCTGACGGATCCACACCAGGCAGCCTCCAAGGCTCGTCGGCCCTCGGTCCGCGCTCTGCGAAGCTCCGCCCAGCTCTCTTGACTTCCGCGTTCTGCGGGCTAGTGTCCGCGCCGCTTCGCGAAGGTGGCGGAATTGGTAGACGCACTAGCTTGAGGTGCTAGCGGGTAACACCGTGGGGGTTCGATTCCCCCTCTTCGCACTCGATTCCCGCTCTTCGCACGCGATTCCCGCTCTTCGCACGCGATTCCCGCTCTTCGCACGCGATTCCCGCTCTTCGCACTCTGGGCGGGAACGCTTGCTCGCGTTGGCGACGGCGCCGCACCTATACTGCGGCGCGATGCCATCGTTGCTTCGCTCGGCCTTGTTCGTGTGGTCCTCTGGCGTGCTCGCGGCGACGGCTGTCGCGAGCTGTGGCGATCCGCCCATCGAGCTGTGCTTCGTGGTCGGCGATGAGGACGAAAATGGCCTGCCCGACTGCGCCGACCCGACGTGCTGGCGACCGAACGGCGCGTGCGAAGAAGTCTGCGCCGGCACCGACGACGAAGACGGCGACGGGGATGTTGGTTGCGAGGATTCGTTCTGCTGGACGCCGGACACGGGCTGCGCGGAGCTCTGCGACTCTGCCATCGCGACGGACGACGAGGACGGCGACAACGCTGCAGGGTGCGCCGACTCCGACTGCTGGGTCGAGGGCGGAGCATGTCCAGAGCAGTGCGGCGGTGGCGGCAACGACGAGGACGTAGATGGCGCGGCGGACTGCGCGGACAGCGATTGCTTCTTGCCCGAAAATGGCTGCCCGGAGCTGTGTGGAAGCGCGCTTGACGAGGACGGCGATGGGGCGATCGATTGCGACGACTCGGACTGCGCGGCGGAGCTCATCTGCGCCCCGACCTACTCGCGCGACATTCGCCCCATTCTGATGAATCGCTGCGGGCAGTCGAACTGTCACTCCGCCGCGGCGGCCTCGGGCGCGCTCAACGTAGAAATCTACGACGACCTCCCGAAGTCGGCCCTTTTCTGTGACGGTCTCACGAAGGGTGCATGCGCGCTCGTACGCATCAAAGAGGGCTCGATGCCAAAGAACTGCTTCGGCTGCGTGCCGCAAAGCGAGATCGATCTCATTCAGCAGTGGGTCGACGCCGGGCTCCCGAAATAGCCGCGCCCGACTTGCACAATAGCCGCGCCCGACTTGCACAATAGCCGCGCCCGACTTGCACAATAGCCGCGCCCGACTTGCGCAATAGCCGCGCTCGATCGGCGCAATAGCCGCGCACGACTTGCGCAGCACCCCGCGCTCGACGACTGACGCACCCCCGCTCGCGTGCGCCTCAGCGACGCCGACGACGCACACCGCACAGCAGCATCGCCGCAGCGACCGCGAGCGCAGCGGGTTGAACTCCGCCTGACGGCCGCCCTGCGCCGCGCACGCTGCACGCGACGTTGCCGAGCAACGCTCCGTTGTCGAAGGGATCTACCTCACCGGTTTCGTCGCCATCGCCGGCCGCGCCCGGACCCGCCGGAGCTCCGTCGCTCGGTTCGTCGGGGTCCCCGCCCGTGCCGCAGTCCGGGTCCGTCGCGCCGCACGCCGCGTGGCACTCGCCGTTGGCGCCGCAACAATCCGGGTCCAGCGCCGGACAGTCGAGCCGGCAGCTGTCCCCACCGAGACAGCCCGCGCAATCCGGATCGCTCGCGAGGTTCGGGCACGCGGCCGTGCACGCTCCATCGGCGACGCACGCGCAGTCGGGATCGCCGCCGGGACAACCCGCGGCGCAGCGCCCATCCGCGTCGCAGCTCGCCGGGTCATGCTGCTCGACGTAACCCGTGAGCCACGCGAAGTACGTGTTCGTGGTGGCGGCGCCATCCCACGGCTGGCCGCACTGCGTCGTGCCGAACGAGGTCGCCGCGACGACGTACTCGACCCCGCTGATGGTCATGAAGTTCGGCCCGCCCGAGTCGCCGTAGCAAGTCGATGAGCCCACGCCGCCCGAGTACATGAGGCCATGCTCTACGCTGTCGAGCACCGTGGCCCCGCCGCGTTTCGTACCGGAATCGCTCTCGTATTCGCCGGTCACGCCGAAGCCAACGATCCGCACGGTCTCGCCGATGTGCGACGCCAAGTCGTGCGGGTTCATCGGGATGGGAGCGGTCGGTCCCGGCTCCGCGAGCGTGATCATCGCGAGGTCGCCATCACCGACGCACTGACTGTTCGGCAACACTTCTTGATGGACGGCATCGACCCATGTGCCAGCGCCGGACGCGTTGCTGCCGAAGAACACCGAGACGTTGCCGTAGACGCCTTCCATGCAGTGGCAAGCCGTCATCACGACGCGCGGAGAGACCAGCGTGCCGCTGCAGCTTCCGCCGCCGAGATCGATGTACACCGCCGCGGGGTCCCCGCTGGTCGGCTGACCGTTGACGATCTTCTGCGGTGCAGCGGCCACGCGCTCGTTAAATTCGGCCAGCGAGTCGGCCGAGCAGCCAACATTGGCGAGCCCGAGTAAAGCGGAGAATAGCCCGATAAACGCGCGCATTGTTCGCTCCATGGCGTCTGGTTCTACACCCCGATCGCTGGGCCTACAAACTTATTCAACCGGCTGGCCGGTTTTCTTCGTTCCGCCCATGAACTTCCGCTGGTCATCGCGCTCGCGCAGCTCGTAGGCAATTGCGATTGTTGCCGCCGAGTGCCACTGGCATGCCCGCTGCGCACCGTGTGAACGAAGCACTGCGCCTCGCCGCCGATGCCGTCGGAGAATCATGACGCCCGAGCGACTCACATTTCACGGTCACGAAGGACTGCGCCTCGCCGCCGATGCCGTCGGTGATCCCGCCGCCGCCCCGGTGTTGCTTCTGCATGGTGGTGGGCAGACGCGGCATGCGTGGGGAGCCACCGCACAGTCTCTCGCAGAGCTCGGTTACCGCGCCATTTGCCTCGATGCGCGCGGCCACGGCGAGAGCGATTGGGATCCGCGCGGACGCTACGATCTCGAGTGGTTTGCGCGCGATCTTTGCGCGGTTCGAGCCGCCCTCGGCGAGCGGCCCTCCGTGATCGGCGCGTCGCTCGGCGGCAGCACCGCGCTGACGGCGGTCGGTGCGCTGGGCCTCGACGTCGCGGCGCTCGTGCTCGTGGACATCGCGCCGCGGCTCGAGCCGGGCGGCGTCAAGCGAATCGTGGACTTCATGCGTGCGAGCCCCGCCGGCTTCGCCTCGCTCGAAGAGGCCGCCGACATGGTCGCAAGCTATTTGCCGCACCGCGAACGGCCACAAGACCTCTCGGGCTTGAGCAAGAACCTCCGCCGTGGTGAAGACGGACGCTTCCGCTGGCACTGGGATCCACGATTCCTCGAGGCCATCCAGCGCATCGAACCCTCGATTCGCGATGAAGAACGCGAGGCAGCTGCGCGCAACATCGTGGCACCCACGCTGCTCGTACGCGGGATGCTGAGCGATCTGCTGAGCGAGGACGGTGCGCGGCATTTCCTCACGCTCGTTCCGCACGCCGATTATGTGAACGTCGCAGGCGCGGGCCACATGGTCGCGGGCGATAGCAACGAACGTTTCGGCGACGCAGTCGGATCATTTCTGCAGCGCCATGTCGCAACCGGTCGCGGTCAAAGCACGACGGAGAGCGATCGTGATTGCGCGCACGGACAGCGATCGTGATTGCGCGCGACGGACAGCGATCGTGATTGCGCGGGCGGACGGCGATTGTGATTGAGCACGGCGGACAGCGATCGTGATTCCGCGCGCGGATCGCTGGGTTGCGGGGGCCGTCGCGCTCGCCGCACGGATCGCCGTCGTGCTCTGGGCGCAAGACCGCATCCCGCCCGCCGCCGACGGCATTTACTATCACCGGCTCGCGTCGCGCCTGTCCGAGGGCAGCGGCTATACGTGGCTCTGGCCGGACGGCGCCGTCACCCACGCGGCCCACTACCCGGTTGGCTATCCCGCGATCCTCGCGCCGTTCTATGCCGTCTTCGGCGCGCGGCCCGTCGTCGCGATGATGGTCAATGCGCTGCTCGGTGCGCTCGTGGCGATCGCCGTACACAGCCTGCTCACGCGGTCGCGTTCGCGAGCCATCGCCTTGACGGGTGCATTGTTCGCCGCGCTGCATCCCGCGCTCGTTGCGTACACGCCAGCCGTGATGACCGAGGGCGTCACCGCAGCGTTGCTCATTTCGGCGATGGCCCTCGCCGCCCTGCTCCGACCCTCCTCGACGGGCACGCACCTCTCGCGCCTTGGGCTCATGGGCCTACTCGGCTCGGGCGCGCTGCTCGGCGTCGTCACGCTCGTGCGCCCGCAGTGCCTCGTGTTCGCCCCGCTCCTCGGGCTCATCGCGACTCCGCGGCGCGCGTCGCTCGCACGCGTGGGACTCCAGGCCGCCATCGTCACCGCTGCCGCTTTGACCATTTGCGCACCATGGACCTTACGAAACTGCCGCAAAATGGGGGCTTGCGCGCTCGTGAGCGTCAACGGCGGGTGGAACTTGCTCATCGGCACGAACCCACGCGGACACGGAGGCTGGGCGGCACTCGAGACGCCGGATGCGTGCCGCGAAGTCTTCGATGAAGCCGCGAAGGACCGCTGCTTTGGGCGTGCCGCAGCCGCGCAGATCGCGCACGACCCAGCGGCATGGCTCGCGCTCGCGCCGGCAAAGCTACGGGTGAGCTTCGACTACTGCGGCGCCGCGGGCTGGTATCTCCACGAGAGCGCACCGGAACATTTCAGCGCATCGGCGAAGGTCGCGCTCGGCATCGTCGAGACCATCGTGGTGCGCGTGCTCCTCGCGCTGGCGCTCGTCGGCTGCCTTCCGTCGCGACGAGCGTCGTGGAAATACCCGCGTGTCGCAGTCGCTCGCGGCGCGGTACTCGCCGGCATCGCGGCCTCGCTCTCGGCCTCCGGCGCGCTCGCTTTCAGCGCACTCGCGATAGCCCTCGCGGCCCGACGACCCACGCGCGATCCGCTTCGAAGCGCAGCCCTCGCCGTGCTCGTGATGACGGCGCTCACGCACGCGACGTTCTTCGGAGCCGGACGCTATCAGCTCGTCGTGCTCCCCTTCATCGCGGCCCTCGCGGCCATCGGTACGACGCGACTCGCGCGACTCGTGCCAAGCGTCTCGAACACGCGGAGCACTTCGGCGTAGGCCCGTCCGTTCAAGCACGCGGAGCACGCCGGCGTAGGCCCGTCCCTGCGAGGGATGCTTTCGAATTGGCCTCAGGACGCCATGCGCTGCTAACATTTTGCGATGACGCGCGACAAAGAAGGCCCTCCGGAAGGCCCAGCTGCGCCCCAATCGCTCGGTGTGATGTTCGACTGCTGCAATGTCTACCGGCGGGTATTCAAGCGCGCCGACGGCACTGCCTACGAGGGTCGCTGCCCGAAATGCGGGCGAGCGGTGTGCCTCGTCGTCGGTCCTGGCGGCAGCGGCAGCCGCGTGTGGCGCGCGACCTGATGGCGTGAGCCTCGCCTTGTGTCATCGCCTTGAAACGACACGCCTTGAAGCGTTCGTGCTCCGCGTCATCGGCGATGAGAACCTGCCGGCAATCGATCGCGCTCCGAATCACTGGAAGGGCGTGTTAGTTGCTCCGCCATCATGCGGTTTGTCGCAACATGTTTGGTCGCGTTTTCCGTCGCTGGCTGTCCGATCGCGGAGCCTCCGCTCACGACCATCGACACGCCCAGGCCGGTGCCGACGACGACGCTCGCGCCGATCACGATTCGCGCCTACTCGAGCGTCGAGCTGCTGGCCGAGCTCGAGAGCGCCCGCGCGCAGCTCTTGATCGAAGACTACAACGCGGCAGCGCCTGCCTTCGACCGCGTGCTCGAGCTCGCAGTCGAGCCGGCGATCAAGGCCATCGCGGCCTACGACGCGGGCATGGCGTACGACGCGCTCGGCGACCGCGAACGTGCGATCGCGCGCTTCCAATCGGTGGACGCGAGGTGGCCCGAGCAGCCGATCGCGCGGAATGCCCTGGTACGGCTCTCGCGGATCTTCGGGCGGCTCGAGCGCTGGGATGAGCTAGAGCACGCAGCCGATCGCCTGCTCGCGCGCGCCGATCTGCCGCTGATGGACAAGATCGAGGGCCACGGGGCCAAGGCGCTCTCGTTGGTCGAGCGCGGTCGCAAAGACGACGCGAGACTGCACGTCGGGAAGGCAGCCGAGATCATCGAAACGCAGGGCTTCGGTCGCTCGGGGACACCCCCGCCGCAGCTCGCGCAGGTGTCCTTCGCCGAGGGAGAAATCCGTCGCCTCGAGAGTGAAGAGTACAAGCTCGTGCCAGTGCCTCCCAACTTCAGCGAGGTGCTCGAGCTACGGTGCGAGCGGCTGCTCGAGGCCCAGTCGGCCTTCACCGAGGCGATGCGATCGCGCGACTCGCACTGGTCGGCGATGAGCGGATACCGCGTCGGTCAGCTCTATCAAGTGCTGCACTCGGAGACGATGCAGATCCCCGCGCCGGCCGCCGCCAAGACGCTGAAACAGAAGCAGCTCTTCGAGGCCGCGATCCGGCTGCGATACCGAATTTTGCTGGAAAAAGGGCTTAAAATGATGGATGGCACGGCCCGCATCGGGGACCGCACCGGTGAGCAATCGGAGTGGATCCGGCGTGCCCGCGAGGCGAAACGATCGCTCGAACAGTCGCTCGCGGACGAGAAGACCGCCCTCGCGGCGATGCCATTCACCGAGGACGAGGTGAAGGCCGCCCTCGAAGATCTCAAGCGTCGGCCGAAGAAGCCGTGAGCGCGACGAAGGCCGCCTCGCGCCGTGACCATTTCATCTCCAGCTGAGAACGGCACTCGCCGCTGCCGCGCTCGAGCGAGCGGCACACGTCGGGGCGAATCGCGTAGATCGAACAGCCAACGCTCCCGGTGGCCGAGTCGAGCCGCAGTGCGACGCAGCGCCCATTCTCGAAGCGCATGTAGCGCTTGCCGTCGAGCATGACGGAGTAGGACTCGAGCTGCGCGCCGATCAGCTCGGCGTCACGCTCGAAGATCCGAATGTAGGCCGGGTGGGCGTTGAAGCAGCAGGAGCCGCAATCGGTGCACTCTGGCACGCCGATGACGGGCAGCGCGCGCCGCTCGTACCGATCGGTCACAAGCGAACGTCCACGAGCGTACGCTTGCGGAGATCTTTCAGCCATTTGCGCTTCGCCAGCTCGAGCTTCTCGCCCTGGACGCGCTGCGCGAGCTCGCTCTGCGCTGCCTCGAACGACGGGTAACGTGAGGGCTGCCGGTTGGTGAGCGCGAGGACGGCGATGCCATCTTGATAGGGGAACGGCTCCGTGACTTCGCCCGGCTCGAGCGTGAGCGCCGCATCTTCGAGCTCTTCGCTCAAGACTTTGTGCGCTCCTGACTCCGCGTGAGGCGAGCCGAGCATCGCGCGGACCCCGAGATCGCCGCCGAGCTCGCGCGTCTTCGGATCTTCGCTGTACTGGCGCGCGAGCTGCCCGAAGTCGGAACCGCTACGCGCGAGCCGCACGATCTCTTTCGCCTCGTTCTCGCGGCCGCGGGTGAGCTCCGCGCTCGGCTCGGCTCCGAGCCGCAGCACGATCCACGCGGGCTGATAGAGGAGCACCTTGCGCTCTTGCTCGACGATGCGCGCGTAGGTCGCCTCGAGCTCGCTCTTCGTGATCCGCATTTGTTGGGTCACCACGCGCTGGAGCAATTTTCCTTCGAGCACTTGGCGTCGCAGCTCTTGGCGGTACTCGGCCTCGGTCATCCCGCTTTGCCGCATGACGTCGGAGATGAGCTTGGTGGGTGTCACCTTGTTGAGCCCGGCGATGCGCGAGATGGTCTCATCGACGTCACGCGAGCTGACGCTGATGCTCACGCGCTTGGCCGCTTGGGCCTCGAGCTCGTCCTCGACCATGCGCTCGACGAGCTGCGCGTAGATCTTGTTCTCCGCCGGGATGCACGGCGCCGAGCCAAGCGGGCAACGCGCGTGCAGCTGAGAGAGAAAGGGGCGCGCCCGCTGCCGGAGGTCCGTCTGCAAGAAGGCCCGCTCGCCGACGACCGCGACGATGCGCTCGACCACGACGGCATCGGCAGGGCGCACCGCGCTGAACGAACTTACGAGCGCGAAGGCTGCGGCAAATCGGGCGCGGAAACGAACGACCATGGGCCCGCGTGAGCTACCGCCGCGGAGCCGTCGCTGCAACCCTGTGCGCTGTCAGCGGGTGATCGGCGGCGGCGCTGGGAGCTTCACGTTCAGCGGAGACGCCGGCCGCGTACGTAGGAGCGTGCGACATTGGGGTCGTCGTTGTCGAACACGAGCGTGGCGAGCGCATCGTCGAGCGTGAGTGGCACGCGGCTCACCGGAATGACCACGAAATCCGCGTCTTTTCCGGGCTCGAGGCTGCCAGTGAGGTCGGCGCAGCCAAGCGCCTTTGCGCCCCCGAGCGTCGCCATTCGCAAGAGCGCTTCGGGATGAACGGGTGCTTCAAGTGCAAGCGCGTTGTCGTAGGCGTGGGCCATCGCGCGCCGCATCGAGAAGCTTCGTCCGGCGGCGACGTCGCTGCCGAGCCCCACGTCGATCTCGCGCGAACGAAGTGGCTCGAGCTTCATGCGCCCGCTACCGAGGAACGCATTCGAGTCGGGGCAATGCACGACGGCGGCCTCGCGCTTGGCGATGAGGTCGTAATCGCGTCGCGAAAAATGAATCGCGTGGGCGAGCACGGTGCGGCAACCGAGGAGCCCGGCCCGGTCGTAAATATCGAGGTAGCTCGAGGCGTAGGGATGCGCGCGTGCGGCCAACCGCGCTTCTGCCTTCGTCTCGGCGACGTGGGTCTGCACCAAGAGCTGGTGGTCGGCGGCGAGGCGACCCGCGGCCGTGAGCAATGCCCGGCTCGAGGTCGGCGCAAATCGCGGAGTGACCGCAAATCGCAGGCGATCGCGGTCGTGACCGTGAAATTGACGGATGAGCCGCCGGCTCTCGCGCATCGCCCGCTCGACGCCAACGGCGAGCTCTTTCGGACAAGCGCGGTCCATCAAGGTGAGCCCGACGACCGCGCGCATCCCGCTGTCACGAAGAGCCTCGAAGAGCACCTCGGTCGCGCGAGCGCTCGAGCTCGAGTAGAGGGCCGCCGTCGTCGTGCCCGCCGCGAGCATGCGCGTGAGCAGCTCGGCCGCGACCGAGCATGCGTAGTCGCGCCGGCGAAAGCGCGCCTCTTCGGGAAACACGCTCTCGGTGAGCCACGAGAGCAGCGGGCCCGTGGCTCGCCCGATGATGCGCGCCTGCGGAAAGTGAAGGTGTGCGTCGACGAAACCGGGGACGATGAGCGCCGGCCGCAGATCGAGCACGGGGCTACATGCAGACTCCGCGCGCCGTCCAACCCCTGCGGGCACGACTGCGCGGATGCAGCCATCCGGCCCGACATGGAGGATGGCGTCGCGATGAAACGCGGTCCCGCCGGCCGCGAGCGGCGTCATCACCGTAGCGCGCACCGAGAGCTCGGAAGTCGCGAGCGGCGTCATGAGCGGGCGGTGCTCGTGTGGTTTCCTACGCGCGTGCCGCATCACGGAACGCCAAGCTCTCGCGTACGCGCCCAACCGAACACGGCGCGCGGCCCATCCATCGCGGCGACGAGCGCCCATTCCTTGACGACGCGGACGACGCTCACACTGGCACCGGCAGCGACTTCGTGCACGGCGGGAGCCTCGTCCGCGGCGTGGCTACGGAGCTGGAAGGTACGGATCGCCGGTACGATTTCGAGTAGCTCGGCCCCGGAAATTCTGGGGTGTCCCGCACGATCGGACTCGTCGACTGAGGCGCCGTGTGCCCGAACGACCTCGCGGATGCCACGTCGCGCCAACTCCACGCGCGGAGCATTCCACGCGTGAAACAGTGGCTCGACGAAGGCCACGGCCACGACGGCGCAGGTGATGAGGAGCAGCGTTCCGGTCGCGCGCTCGAGCACGCGCCGCAGTCGCTCGGGCGCAGGTTGCGCGAAGCTCCACGGCGTCGCTGAAATGGCTCGCGATGCGTGCGTGCTCCGCCCCTCCGAGTCGATGACATGAGCGGCGGGGATGCGCGGCCGCTCGCGGTCGGTGCCGTGTGCGAAGCGGGAATTCTCGGTCACTCAAGCTCCCGTTGGAGCGGCACGACGATCGCGCGGGGAGCATCGTTTCGGCCCTCTGGCACCACGCTTTCGGCGGCGCTGCAGCAGCGGAAACCTTGCTGGTAGAACATGTGATTCTGATCATGCGAGCGCGTGCTCGGACGACAGCGCGTGCGTACCGGACCCCAGTAGCCGCCCTTCATGATCGACGGGCGCTCGCCCTCGCGCACGCTCGTGGTCCACTCATCCACGTTGCCCGTGAGATCGTAGACTCCGGCCGGGCTACGGCACTCGCGCTGCCCACCCGATGGCTTGCCGCGCCACAGGCGATCCATCTCGATACCGGCCTCGGCCCCGTCCCGCTGTTGCATCGCGCCCTCCCGATAGGCCGTCCACAGCTGGTCGGTCACGCAGGTCTCCGCGCTGCGCGTGTAGCCGTCGCCGTAAGGATAGGGTCGTCCCTCTTCGCCCTCGCAGGCGAAGGTCCATTCGTCCTCCGTGCACAATCTCTTGCCCTGCTCTTGGCAGAGTTCTTTCGCCTCGTACCAGGAGACGAAGATGATCGGATACTGCCCGATGACGTTGGGATACTCGAAGCGGTCCACGCAGTAGTGCATCTCTTTGCGCGCGAAGGTCTCGCTCTTTTTCAGCCAGCGGTCGCGATCGAATTTTGCACAGCGCTCGGGATACTCCCGCTGGATCCAGTCCGTGCACGTCTTTTGTTGCAGAAAATCGATGCGCCCTTCGGCCTGGGGATTCGCCTCGCGCTCGAGCAACATCCGTCCTTGCACCTCGACCATGCCGGGCGAACACACGCCGCGCGTACCCTCGCGCGCATCCCCGACGCTCGGATCTTCATGCGCGTTCGAGACGATCTGCCAATGGCGCGCGCGGACGCTACGCCACAGATGCCGGGGCACATGGGCGCGACCCAGGAGCGACGCGCCATCGATGCGTGAAGCGAACGCCGCCTCGCGTGTGAGCCTCAGCAGCGTGATGGCGCCGGCACCGACGGCCGTCAGCGCCACGACGAGCAGCGCAACGCGCCAGACTTTGAATTTCGCCACCATGACTCCCCACATTCTATGCTCGACGCACTGCTTCTGTACTCGGCGCTCGTCCCGACGGCATTACTCCGAGGCTCCGCTCGTATCACGCGGAACCATCTCGGCGAGGCGGCGCAAGTCTTCAGCGCGGCTGCCCGAGAGATCTTTCGTCTCGGCGGGGTCGGTCGCGAGATCGAACAAGGACAGCCGCTCTTTGCCCGCCTTGGTGCGGAAGCTGAGGAGCTTGAGCGGCCAGTCGATGACGGCGACGCGGCGGTAGGCGTGGGCGACGACGGGTGCGCGGCGAAAGGTCGATGGCGTGTCGAGCGCAGGGCGCAACGAGACGCCGGGAAGATCCGGGTGTGTGCCGCCGGCGAGGGCGAGCAGGGTCGGCGCGATGTCGAGGGTGCTCACGGCGCCCGCGTCCCAGCGCGCGGGGCGAACCGTCGGAGCGACCACGAAGAGCGGAACGCGCAGCACCTCATCGAAGAGCTGGGCGCCGTGCCCTTCGGAGCCGTGCTCGCCAAAGGCCTCGCCGTGGGTGCCGTGCACGAGCCACGCGGTGCGTGCCGCGCGCGGCGAAGCGGTCACGGCGTCGATGAGTCTGCCAAGCTCGCGGTCGATGTAATTTAGCTCGCCGAGATAGCGCTGCGCGTCGCTGGCGCCGAAGCGGATGCCGTCGTGCTCGAGGTAGCGCGCGTGGGCGTCGAAGAGGTGAAGCCACAGGAAAATGGGCGCTTTTTGTTGCGAGAGCCGCGCGTAGTGGGTGAGCGCGGCGTCCACGACTCGCGCGCTGGTCGCCGTGCGTTCGGGATGTCCATCGCGAAATGGCGACTCGTCGAGGGTGCCGAAGCCCTGCCCAAATCCGCGGTCTTGTCTCAGCCAGGTGAACGACGTGACGGCGGTGGTCGCGTACCCGAGCTTGGTCATGCGCTCGGCGACGGTCTCGGTGCGATCGTCGATCGTCGGCCACTCGTCAGCGGTGCGCGGGGTCATCGCGAGCGGCATTCCGCTCACGACGGGAATGAGCGCGCGCTGCGTGTCGGTGGCCACGGCATACGCGTGTTCGAAGACGACGCCGCCCTTCGCGAACGCGGCGAGGCGAGGCGTCGTGGGCTTGTCGTAGCCGTAGATCGAGGTGCGGTCAGCGCGCACCGTGTCGAGCGTGACGAGCACGATGTCGAGACGAGCCGAGGCGATGCCGGAGGATGGATCGGCCGCGTGCTCGCTCGCTAGAACGGCGGATGCTGACGCGGATGCTGATGGCGCTGCGAATGCGGGTGCGGAGGGCGATGCGGAGGGCGATGCGGAGGCGGATGCGAATGCCGACGCGAATGCAGATGCAGATGCGGATGCGGATGCGTCTGGTTCGCGGGTTGGGTCGCCATCATGGCCGTCGCAGTCGCTGTCGATGCCGTCGCCTGCGCGCTCGGCGGCTTTCGGATGTCGCGCGGGATCGCCCTCGTCGCAGTCCGCGCCGCCGAAGTGGGCTCCGGCCCCGTCGCCGTCCGCGTCCGTCCAGCGCTCGAACACGCCGAGCACGAGCGCGGAAAAACCGCCGGCACGATGCAACGCAGCACGCGTCTCGGGAGCCTGCTCGACGCGCGCGTACCCGACGATCAACGTGACCGCGACGAGCACGGGCGCCACGACGCGGTTCATGCGCTCGAGCGACACCGGCACACGCCCCATGACCACGAGCGAACTGACGGCTCCGGCGAACAACAAATCCGCGCTCGTCGCCCGCAGCGGACCGCCTCCGGCGAAGGTGACGAGCGGCCAAGTGAGCGCCACCGCGGCGCAGAAGACGGCCGCCAACACAACGAGTCCGTGCACGCGCGTCGACTGGCCCTCTGCTACGGATGCGATTCGGCCGGCGGCGATAGCTGCACACAAAAGGGCGCCCGCGCCGACGATTCCGAAGGTCGCGCCACCGAGCCCGCGGTGGTGCGTCGTCTTCGCAAGCAACGTCGCGAGCAGCGTGACGCCGAGCACCGCGAGCGAGCTCCAGAGGACGAGCCCGCTCACCCAGCGTCGCTCGGACCCCTTGCCTACGACGCCGCGAAAACCGCGCGCCGCGTGCGGGACGAGCCATGCCAGCGGTACCAGAAAGAGGGCCGCCACCGCCGCTCCGATGAGCCAGCCATCGCGGAAGCTGCCCCCGCCAGAGTGGGCTCGCAACGCGGTCGGCAGCGCGCTGACCATCGCCGCGAACCACCCAAGTCCCGAAGCCTCGCCAACCCGCGCGATCGCGGAGGATGCCGACTCCGACCGGCTAGGCTCGCGCTCGGTCATGGCTCGCGCTCGGTCATGGCTCGTCGTCGAAAAACTCGGCCTGGCTGCCGCCGCGAGTCGGGATCGGCGCGCCGAGATGTGCGAACGCCTTCTTCGTCGCGATGCGTCCGCGCGGCGTGCGACCGATAAATCCTTGTTGAAGCAGGTAGGGCTCGTAGACGTCCTCGAGCGTGTCGCGCGCTTCGCTGAGGGCCGCGGCGAGCGTCTCGATGCCGACGGGGCCGCCGCCGTAGTCCTCGATGATGACGCGCAGAAATCGGCGGTCCATCGTGTCGAGACCCGTGTCGTCGATCTCGAGCCGCTCGGCGGTCGTGCGCGCGATGGCCTCGTCGACCCTGCCGGTGCCGAGCACGTCCGCGAAATCTCGCACGCGGCGCAAGAGGCGATTCGCGATGCGCGGCGTGCCACGCGAGCGACGCGCGATCTCGACGGCGCCGCCCGGATCGACCGCGACGCCGAGCATCTTCGCGCTGCGCTCGACGATAAGGATGAGGTCCTCCACCGAGTAATAGTCGAGCCTCATCACGTAGCCGAAGCGCGACAAAAGCGGCGAGGTGAGAAGACCGGTGCGGGTCGTGGCGCCGACGAGGCAGAAGGGTTTGAGCGGCAGCTTGATGCTCGCCGAATAAGCACCCTCGCCCGTCATGATGTCGATCTCGAAGCCCTCGATGGCGGGGTAAAGACTTTCTTCTACGACCATGTTCAAGCGGTGGATCTCGTCGATGAACAGCACGTCACCCGGCTCGAGCTTCGTCAACAGCCCGGCGAGCGCGCCCTTGTGTTCGATCGCGGGGCCGCTCGTCGCGTGCAGCGTCACGCCCATTTCGCGCGCGAGGATGAGCGCAAGCGTCGTCTTTCCGAGCCCCGGTGGCCCGCAGAACAGCATGTGATCGAGCGGCTCGCCACGGCGACGCGCAGCCTCGACGAAGACGCGGAGGTTGTCCGTGTGCTTGCGCTGTCCGACGTAATCGTCGAAGGATTCGGGGCGAAACAGGCGGTCGAAGCGATCGTCGTCACCGGCGGACATGCTTGAGACGAAGCGGTCGGACATGGGCGGCATCCTTCAACGACAATCGAAAACGGAACTCGTGGTAGCCGGCGTCCAACCGCGATGGGCTTGCGCTGAAAGGGACTCGGGCACTGCGGGTGATGGATCCCTCGATGCGAAGGATTCGGGGCATTAGCTATCACCGCTTGCGGCCGGCCAATAGCAAGTGACGACGGACTCTCGACGCTGTCCGCGGCCGACCTCGACGCGTCCGCCGTGCAGCTCGATCACGGCCCGCGCGAGGCTTAGCCGGAGCACGAGACCGCGGTCGCGCGCGCTCGGGCTTCGACCCGTGAGCTGGCTCGCGAGCAGAGCGGGTTGACCGTGTCCGTCCGCGTGTTCGATCCAGATGCGCGGGCCGCCGCCATCTTTGCCGCCGCTGCCGCGAATCCGAACCGCGCCGCCCGAGCTGGCCCGGGCACTCGCCATGGCGTGGGCGATCAAGGCAGCGAGCGCGAGCGGGCCGCGCGTGCGATCGACGGACAGCGCGGGCAGATCGCGCGGCAGCTCGACCAGCACGTCGGAGCCTCGCTCGGCCACCAGCTCGCGCGCGATTTCGAGGGCGAGATTGACCAAGACGCTCGCAGAGGTCCGCTCTTTGGCGAGCTTGAGCTGACCGGCCTCGACCCGCGCGGCATCGAGGATGGTCTCGATCAACCGCAAGAGCTCGCGGCCGCGGCTCACCACCATCTCGAGGCTCTCGAGCTGGGCCGAGCTCAGCGGTTCTTCGCGCACGAGCTCCGCGAAACCGAGGATGGCGTTGAGCGGATTCTTGAGATCGTGGCTGACGCTAGCGAACAAGAGCTGCTTCACACGCTGAGCCGCGGCTCGCGCACGAAGCGCCCGTCGCTGCGCCGCCGCAAATTCAGAGAATCGCGACGCAAGCCGGGCGACGCTGTCATCGAGCTCGGCGACGACGGCGAATCGCGATCGCTCCGCTGTCGGGTCGGCCGCATGCGACGCTGCTTCCGTGCCCAGGCTTGCGACGCGCTGCGACGCCAGCACCAGATCGCTCGCGAGCGCAGTTCCGAAGGCACGACCGATGAGCGCGGCCGCGGCGACGGAAAAAAGGAGGATGACTGCGCCGATGGCGGTGATGTTCGAAGCGAGCTCGGCCGCGTACCGGACGCGCGCGGCGGGCTCTCGAGCTACCTCGCTGGGCGCGAGAGCTACAGCGAGCTCGACGTGACCGCTCGGCAGCCGCACCGATGCGGGCTCGCCAGGCTCGGTCGGACGCGCCACAGGCCGGATCGAAAATCCGTGCGCGAGTGCGGCCGCAAGAGCTTCTTCGCGCGCCTCTCTATCGAAGCGGAGATC
>SHZB01000037.1 GCA_009692485.1 Myxococcales bacterium | reverse complement strand
AGGAACGCGAGATGCAAATCGTTCCAGGAGTCAAGGCGCTCATCCCTTCGCCTCCGCCGGGCAAGAGCATCGAGCTTCGCAAGCTCACGAGCCCGCTCGTCCACCTGAACGTGCCCGTGCTGGAGGGCAAGATCTGAGCGCTCGGGGTCTCACCGAAGCGGTGCGAACAACGACCTGGTGAGCTTGGTGACATGCGGCCCCGGCTCTTTACGCGAGGCCGATGAGGTCGCGGTATGCTCAAGCCTGCGCTTTGCCCCAGCGATCTCTCGTGTACTCGAGCACGTCGGTGATGTCGCGTCTGGCTCGTGGAGAGCGGAATACCCGGGCCATCCTCTGCGGCGCTACGAATCAAGACCGAGCTCGGCAGAAATTTCAGCCATGAGCTCGTCGGGTGTGGTCTCGACACCGAGTCCGGCGTCGAGTTCGGCGATACCCTCATCGAGGGCCTCGCGCAGGACGGCGAGCTTTTTCTCTTCGACCGCATCGCGAACGACGTCCGCCACGCTCGGGCTCTTCCCGGCACGAACGCGCTCCTCCGCGAAGGCTTGGAGATCGTCCGGGAGTTCGATGGGCTTTCTGGCGGCGCTCGACATGCGATCGACCTTAGTAGTAGCTGAAGTTTTACTGCCGCGGCGACCACCGCGGCGACCACGGGCGCCTGCGGGTGTGTCGCGGATGTGCAGCAGAGCGATCGCGCGGGCTCGCCGTTACCGATGCGCGCGCGTGTGAAACAGAGCGGAACGGCGGGCGTTGCAGGCCGGCATTGCAAGCTTGAATCAGGCAATCGGGCTCACTAGCGTCGGCGCCCGCACGACGGACTCCGCTGCGGGTGAAATCAAATTGTCGCGGTGCCGGCTAGCGTCCGCGCCCGCACGCAGGAGGGACTCATCGGATGAAGGTAGCGTGGCTCTTTCCGGGACAAGGTTCGCAAGCCGTGGGCATGGGCAAGGAGCTCGCGCTGAGCTCGCGGGCCGCGCGCGCGGTCTATGACCAAGCCGATGAGGCGCTCGGCGAGTCGCTCTCGCGGCTGTGCTTCGAGGGCCCGCTCGAGGAGCTGACGCTGACGGCGAATACGCAGCCCGCGATCCTCACGACGAGCGTCGCGGTCCTCGCCGCCGTTCGGGAACGCTGGCCAAGCTTGCCCGCACCCGAATGCGCCGCGGGTCACTCACTGGGCGAGTACAGCGCGCTCGTCGCCGCCGGGGTCCTCTCCGTCGCCGATGCGGCGCGAATTTGCCGCATTCGTGGGCGCGCGATGCAGGCTGCCGTGCTTCCGGGCGCGGGCGCGATGGCGGCGGTGATGGGGCTCGACGATGCGCTGCTCGAGGCTCTCCTTGCCGAAGCGTGCGCGGGCGGGGGCGTCGTGTGCGCTGCGAACTACAACGCCCCGGGTCAGACCGTCGTCGCCGGTGACGCCGCTACGGTCACGCGCGCGGGTGAGCTCTTCAAGGCGCGCGGAGGCAAGGTTATCCCGCTCAACGTGAGCGCGCCCTTCCATTCGCCCTTGATGGCGTCGGCACGCCGAGAGCTCTCCGAGGCGCTCGCATTGGTGACTTTGTCGAGCCCCGCGTTCGACGTGCTCGCGAATGTCGACGCCGAGCCGAGGCCCACGGCTGCGGGCGTCTACGACTCGCTGGTGCGGCAGGTGGACAGTCCGGTGTTGTGGGTTCGCACCATCGAGCGCATGCGCGACCGGGGCGTGACGCACTGCCTCGAGCTCGGCCATGGCAAGGTGCTCGCGGGGCTCGTCAAGCGCATCGACAAGAGCCTGAGCGTGTTGAGCGTCTCGGACCAAGCCAGCATCGAAAAGATCGCGGAACACCTCGGGTTGTGAAGTAGACAGGCGACTTCGAAACGGAGAAACGAGATGTTCTCGCTCAACGAAAAAGTGGCGCTCGTGACCGGCGGCTCGCGTGGGATCGGGCGCGCGATATGCGAAACGCTCGCGGCGCAAGGAGCGCACGTCGTCGTGAACTACGTGCGCGGCGAGGCGGCGGCTCGCGAGGTCGTTCTCGCGATCGAAGCGCGCGGCGGAACGGCCGAAATCGCGGGCTTCGACGTCTCGGACATGAAGGTAGCGGAAGAGAGCGTGGCGGCGATCGCAAAGAAACACGGCCGCCTCGACATTCTCGTCGCCAATGCCGGCGTCGCGGTGGATGGCCTCTTGCTTCGCGTGAAAGAAGACGACCTCGACCAGCTCTTCGCCATCAATGTGAAGGGGTCGCTCGGATGTGCGCGCGCGGCGATCAAGACGATGATGCGCGCCAAATGCGGGCGGGTGATCTTTCTGTCCAGCGTCGTGGCGGAGATGGGCAACGCCGGGCAGGTTGGCTACGCGGCGAGCAAGGCGGCGTTGCTCGGAGTCACCAAGACGCTCGCGCGCGAGTATGCAAGCCGCGGAATCACCGTGAACGCCGTCGCGCCCGGCTTCATCGAGACGGATATGACCGCCGCGATCGCGGAGCCCGCGCGCGTCGAGCTACAGAAGGCGATCCCGCTCGGCCGCATCGGCACCACGGCAGAGGTAGCAGCCGCGGTCGCCTTCCTCGCCTCGGACGAAGCCGCGTACATCACCGGGCAGACGCTCCGGGTCAACGGCGGAATGTACGTCTGAGTGCCTAAAAATTGGGGTGCATCAGCCGTGTCGATCGGTTACTAGTCGGCGCCAATCGCCCTGACTCGTGCTGAGGGCGGCTTCTCTGGAGGAACGAAAATGGCGGATCGTGACATCACCGCTGAGGTCAGACGCATCATCACCGAGCAGCTCGACGTGGTCGAGGACGAGATCAAGGCCGAGTCGTTGTTCATCGACGATCTTGGTGCCGACTCGCTTGGATTGGTCGAGCTCGTGCTCGCCTTCGAGGAGGCCTTCGATATCGAGATCCCGGACGAAGACACCGAGAAGATCCGCAGCGTCAAGGACGCCATCGACTACATCACGCAGCACAGCAAATGAGCTGAGCGAGCGATGGTGGATGAACTCTGAGCGGCTGCGCGGGCGGCCGTTTTTCGCCTCGTCATCCTATGCAGCGTGTCGTCATCACCGGGATCGGCATGGTCACGCCGTGCGGGCCTAGTGCCGCCGAGACCTTCGCGAATTTGCTCGCCGGCCAGAGCGGCATTCAAGCGATCTCGCTGTTTGACGCCAGCGAGTTTCCGGTGCGGATTGCGGGCGAATGCCGCGGTTTCGAGCCGAAGGACCTGCTGACGAAGAAGCAGATCAAAGAGACTGCGCGCTTCTCGCAGCTCTCGCTGGTTGCGTCTCGGGCGTGCCTCGCGGATTCTGGCATCGAGCTCAGCGACGAAGATCGCGCGACCTGCGGCACGTACATCGGCGTGGGGCTCGGCGGGCTCGAGGTCTTGTACCGCTACTCGTTGACCTTGAATGAGCGCGGGCCCGGAAAAATCAGCCCGTATTTCATCCCGCAGGTGATCGCCAACCTCGCCGCGGGCCAGCTTGCGATCGAGCTGGGACTTCGCGGACCAAGCTACAGCACGACGAGCGCATGTGCCTCGAGCGCGCACGCGATCGGTGACGCGGCGGATTGGATCCGCCTCGGCCGCTCGCAGATCATGATCGCTGGCGGCGCCGAGTCGACCATCACCGGGCTTGGGATCGGCGGCTTCGCGGCGATGTTCGCGCTGTCACGCCGCAATGACGCGCCGGCATGCGCGAGCCGCCCGTGGGACCGCGGCCGCGACGGCTTCGTGTGCAGCGAGGGCGCGGCGACGCTCTTGCTCGAATCGCTCGATCATGCGCGGGCACGCGGCGCACGGATCTACGCGGAGGTCAGCGGCTACGGGGCGACCTGCGACGGCTACCACATCACGCAGCCGGCACCGGACGGGCGCGGCGCGGTCGCGGCCATGCGGCAGGCGCTCAGTGTCGCGCGTCTCTGTCCGAGCGACATCGACTACATCAACGCGCATGGGACCTCGACGCCACAAGGCGACGTGCAAGAGGCGAGGGCAGTGCTCGAGGTGTTTGGCGAGCGCGCGCGCTCCGACCACGGCCGCAGCGAGGACCATCTCTGGGTGAGCTCGACCAAGAGCGCGATGGGTCACCTGCTCGGTGGTGCCGGCGCGGTCGAGGCCGCCGTTTGTGCGCTCGCGATCCGCGACGGAAAGGTCCCGCCGACCTTGAATCTCGACGATCCAGAGCCGGATTTACCGCTCGATTTCGTTCCGCACGTCGCGCGCGATCGCCGCGTTCGTCACGCGCTGTCGAATTCGTTTGGCTTTGGCGGCACGAACGCATCGCTGATTCTTTCTGCGCTATGAGCCCGGAACGAGAGCTCGACCACAAGTGGATGCGCCGCGCGATCGAGATCGCTCGCGGAGCTCGCCCGTCGCCGAATCCGCCCGTAGGCGCCGTGCTCGTCGACAAGGCGGGCGAGATCATCGCAGAGACTTTTCACCTCGAGGCCGGAGGAGCGCACGCCGAGGTGCTCGCGCTCGAACAGACCGGCGAGGCGGCGCGTCTCGGGACGCTCTATGTCACGCTCGAGCCGTGCAACCACGAGGGGCAAACTCCGCCGTGCGTCGATGCGATCTTGCGGGCGGGCGTCCGGCGCGTGGTCATCGGTTGCATCGATCCGAACCCGCATGTCACGGGCGGCGGCGCGGAACGACTGCGCGCGGCCGGAATCGAAGTGGAGCTTGGCGTCGCCGCGGCCGAGGCTCGTGCGCTCGTGGCGCCATGGGCGAAATTCATCACGACGGGCGTGCCTTTCGTTTCCTTGAAGCTCGCGCTCTCGCTCGATGGGCGCATCGCGACGCGCACCGGCGTCAGTAAATGGGTGACCGGACCCGAGGCGCGCACCAAAGTGCAAGAGCTTCGTGCAGCTCACGATGCGGTGGCCGTCGGGATCGGGACCGCGCTGAGCGACGATCCGCGCTTGACCGTGCGTGATGCGCTGCGGCTCGGAACGGCTCGGCCGCCCGTGCGCGTGGTGTTCGACACGAAGCTACGGCTGCTGCCATCTTCGCGCCTGGTCGAGACGGCGATGGCCGTGCCGACATGGGTTTGCACGGGTGCCAACGCACCGGAAGAGGCCGAGCGCGTGTTGCTTCAGGCCGGCTGCAGCGTGCTGCGATTGCCGATGACGCGAGAGGGCCGCGTCGACGTGGCGGCGGCGCTGGTAGAGCTTGGAGCGCAGGGGATCGTGAGCGTCATGTTCGAGGGCGGCGCGGAGCTGGCCGGGACCCTGCTTGCGGCGCGCCTCGCCGACGAGCTGCACGGCTTCATTTCGCCGAAGCTCTTCGGACCGCGCGGCCGTCCGGGTGCCGTCGATTGGGCTGGACCCGACACGCCCGCCGAGGCCCCGTGCATCACGACGCCGCGCTGGGAAGTGTGCGGGCACGATGCTTACGTGCATGGCCGCATCCACTTCTCCGAGCGCGAGTGAGCACTGCCGCACAAGGCCGCGGTGAGCAGACTTGAAGGGCCGGAGGACACAGCTGCGGGTCAGTGCGCGGGTGTGCGGGGACCGTCGTCCTTTTTCAGCATTTTGCGATGCACGATGCGACGCTTGATGACCCCCAGGTGGTCGATCATCAATTTCCCGTCGAGATGATCGAGCTCATGTTGGATGGCAACGGCGAGGAGACCGCTGGCGCTCAGCTCGAAGGCGTTGCCGTCGCGATCGAGCGCGCGGACTGTGACCTCCGCGGCGCGCGTCACGTCCTCGCTGACTCCCGGAAATGACAGGCAGCCCTCGCGGTAGAGCTGCTGTCCGGCGCTCGCGACGATCTCCGGATTGATGAACACGCGAAGCTCGCTCGGCGCATCCTCGTCGGCGATGTCGATGATGAAGAGTCGTTTGTCCTCCCCAATTTGGGTCGCGGCGAGACCGACGCCCGGAGCCGCGTACATCGACTCGGCCATGTCGTCGATGAGCGTCCGGATTGTATCGTCGACCACGACGACGGGTTTCGCCTTCACTCGCAGGCGCGGGTCCGGGTAGTGCAAGATGGTGCGGATGGGCATGCTCGTCGTCGTCGTGGGGGCGCGGCCAAAAGCGTACGGCACGCGCCGCACGCTGCAAAGCCATCAGCCGGAGGCCATCAACTGGACCATCAGCCGGAGGCCATCAACTGGAAGGGTGACGGCGGAAGATACTCGTGTCGAGCGTGAGACCGCGCGCGGCGATCTCATCGACCACGCGTGGCACCGTACCCGAAGCGTAGAAGCTTCCTTCGATCGAGCCACCGGTGGCCATGCGATGAAACGAGAACGTGAAAATGTCTCGCGTGCCGCTGCCTTGAGCGCCCGCGCGAAGCTCGACGACGCGGACGACGCGAGGCCGCCCGTCTTGCAGGCGGCTCACTTCGACGCCGATGTCGAACGCCGAGGCGAGCCATTCGCGCGCCGCGGCGGCCGGCATGTCGCGCGCCGATGCGAGGCCGGCGCCGAGTCGTTCGATGGATTGTCGCAGCGTGCCGCTGGAGATCGCGAGGACGACGCCAGAGCCACCGTCGGTGATGGCATCCAGCAAGGCTGCAAGTGGGCGGCCGGAGAGCGGTGCAACGAACAAATGCTCGGGCATCAGCCGGCTCGCTGAGCGCACCGCGGCCTCCCGCTCTTGGTCGGTCACGCCCAAGAGGATGCGCTTGCCCTGTGCGCCAGAGACGTTGCGCTGGACGAGATGCACCGCGTGCGCATCGGGATCGGTGGCGGCGATCAGAGCGTCGAGCAGCTCATCCGCGCCGCTGTCTGGCGCACCGGCTACCAGCACGTTCATGCGCGCCTTTGCACAATACGCGAAGAACGTCGCCATCGATCGAGAGATGGCTCCACTGCGGACCAGCGCGTTCAAGTTGGTCGCGACGGCTCGGGCACGCTGCACGACCACCATCGGTCCATCGGGGGCGGCGGGAGGAAGGACAGCGAAGAGGTGCATGCCGTCGTCGAGCTCGCGTTCAACGGTGGTCTCGGCGTCGCCGAGCGGTTGGCCGGCTGCGGCCGCGAGGCGTCGCAGCGTACGGAACACGCCCGTCGTCGAGGCGTAGCCACCGAGATGCGCTGCCTCTTCCGGCATGCCATGGCGCTGAACATGCACCGCGCGACCGAGCACGCGCACCCGCGTCACGCGCTCATCCTCGAGCAACGCTCCGATCGCGCCGAGCCCGAGCAGCTCGCGCGATGCCGCATCAAGCAGTCGCGCAGGCTCGAGTTCGGCCGACAAGGTTCCCGCGTCCGCCATCTTCCCGATCTCGCCGTCGAGGGCGCGCGCCACCTCGAGCGCGGTCGCGGCGCTCGGCAACGGAAGCTCATCGAGCGCACTCGCAGCCACGACGCGCTCTACCGCGGAGACCAGCTCAGCGAGCGGGCGTGCAAGCCTCCCGCGCTCGGACGCGTCGACCATGCGACGTTGGCCCGTGTCGGTGGCGCGGTCTTCGAACTCGCGCGCGCTCGGTCTCACCAGCATGCCCGTGCCGGCATCGGAGCTCGGCTGTGGCTCGAGCCCATCGTAAGTAGGAACGCGCGCTCGCGGCGTCGCCTTGATGTCTGACGGGACCCGCGGGGGAGCTGGAAACAGGACGTCGATCGCCGAATCATGCACGTCCCTCGACGAGGGCTCTTCGCGGAAGGCGCTCTCGGTCGGCGTGGCGGGAGCGAGCGTGTGCGGCTCGCGGTTCCCGACGGCACGGAGCGACTCCGATGGGCCCGACTGGCTTCGACTCGATTGCGTTGGACTCGATGGTGTTGGGCTCGAGCGCGTCGGCCCTCCCGTCACGTGCGACCCCGTCACCGAGTCGGGACCACGTGCCGCACGAGTCGCTGCGCCATCGTCGAGGCTCAGGATGAAATCGCCGATGTAGATTCGATCGCCGTCACGTACGAGGGTGGCGTGCGTGATCTTGCGATGGTTGACGTAGGTGCCGTTCGTGCTCTTGAGATCCGTGACGATGTGGCGTCCGTCGCGGAGCGCGATGCGTGCGTGGCGCTTGGAGACGTTACCCTTCGGCAAGAGAACGTCGTTGCCCTTGACGCGCCCGATCGTGAGCTCTTCTTGATCGAAAAGCTCTCTGCGCTCGGCGCCGCCTTTTTCGCTGATGAGAAGGCAAATCATCTGGGACCCGACGAGGCGCCCAACGCTAACAAGTTCGCAGCGCGGCGTGAAGTTTGCGCCTACGTACGCGGAACAGTCAGCGGCTCTCGCGTAGCTCGACGGCAGCTTGCGCCAACAGTTCGGTGGCGACGGCGACGACGTCACGCTCGCCGAGTCCGGAGGCGCGCAGCTCGCGGTACATGCTCTTGGCGAGGATGCGAACACCCCGCGGATCGCCCAGGTTCAGGGCGCGATCGGACGCGGTCAGAAGCGCTTGCGAGCTGGGCTTTGCGGTGGGCATGGTTTGCATCGGGGTAGTCGCCACCGTAAGCAGGGAGCGTGCCGAACTTTCTCCTAATAACTACAGCTACTTGAAGTGCATGCCGCGAAGCTCGCTACGCGTCGAGGCGGGCCACGCCGGGCTTCGAATTACGCACTCGGGCGCGCGAGTTGCAATTTCACGCAGGACATGCTTCGACACACTCCTATGCGGACGGGATCTCGACTGGCACGAAGGAGCCGTTCGCGGGCTCGAGCCGAAAGGCCTCCGCGCGGGTGAGTCGCCCGGTCACATCGTCGAAGCTGTAGAGGTTGTAGCCGCCCATCCGGTTCTCGTCGTCGTGAACCAAGGACGCGCTCGTGGCGCCGATCGCCTCCAGCTGTCCCGAGGCCGTTGGGAGCACGCGTCGGATCCGGCGATGCAGGTGTCCATGCAGGAGGACACCGTGCTCGAGCTGCGCCAGCGTTTCGCCCAGCTCGCGGGCGTCTTCGAGTCCACCGAGCCAAGTCTTCGCGGCGCTTGAAGGATTGTGCCAGGGGTGATGCACGAGGATGACCGGCGTGCGCGCGCGAACTTCTTCGTGACCGAGGAGGCTGTGCAGGGCGAGCCGTTGAAGTTTTCCGACGCGCCCCGAAGCGACCAGCGGCGGTCGCGGCACCGCGCTCGAGAGACCGATGAATGCGAGCGGGCCACGCAGCTGCACGTAGGGGTAGGCGCCGAGCCCTGCGACGCCGGATGCGCCGGGCAGATCGCTCTGAAGATACGGCGCGAAGGCTTGCTCGAAGCGTCGGGAGCGGTAGGCGCCGCGCGTGTACGCATCGTGATTGCCGGGGATGATGCTCAGCTGCTCGGTGCGCGGTCCGAACTCATCCAGGAGATACGAGCGAACGCGTTCGAACTCGGACTCGAGGGCGAGGTTCGATACGTCGCCGGTGACCACCACGTGATCGACGTCGCCGCGGGCTCGGATCGCGCGCGCGACGGCCTCGGCCGTGTGGTCATGGTGATGCGCTTGGCGTCGAAGCTTGAGGTTGACCCAGCCTGTCACGCGCTTGTTCGCGAGCCGCCGCGCCGTCAGACCTGCGAGCGCCAAGAGGTGCAAATCGGAGATGTGTGCGACCTTCATCGCGCGCCTGTCTTATCACCGCGCATCGCGGGCACAACGGAATCCGAGCCAGGGCAGGGCAAGGGTTGGGATGGTCGCGCTGCGAGCGGCTCCGCGAAGCTCGACGCTCGGGTCGCGATAGCTGCCGCCACGAATCACGCGCCGCGTCCCGATCGCAGGCCCCCGTGGATCGCTCTGGTCCGCGTCCGCGTAGCCCTCTTGATACCAGTCGCTCACCCACTCCGCGACGTTGCCGGCGAGGTCGAAGACGCCTTCGTTCGTGGCGCCCGCGACGAAGGACGCGACGGGTGCCAGCTCAGCAAATCCGTCCGAGTCGTCCAGTTCATCGAAGGCTTGCGCCGCGCCGCGTCCGTGGTTCGAGACGCGACGATCGAAGATTTCTCCCCACGGAAATGTGCGGCCGAGCATCCCGCGCGCGGCTCGTTCCCACTCTGCTTCGCTCGGAAGTCGGCCGCCGGCGTAGCTGCAAAACGCATCGGCGTCGTGCCAGCTCACGAGCGTCACGGGGTGCTCAGGAGCGGAGTGCGTGCTCTTGGGCGGCCCGCGTCGCAAGGGCTTGCATGCGCCGGTGCGCGCGCAGCGGAGATAGGCCGCGACGGTGACCTCTGTGCGATCGATGTAAAATGGCCGCAAGCGCACGTTGTGCCGCGCCCACTCGTCGGCGTAGCGCGTGGCAGGGCAGGCTGACTCGTGACCGTACTCGTTGCGGCAGCGTTCTTGCGCCGCGGCGATCTCTCGAACGCTGGAGCCCATCGGTGACAGGCCGCCGGTGATGCGCGCGCGGCCTTCGACCGGTGCCGCGAGCGTGAGCACATCGTCGCGCGTGTGGTGTGCGCCCGGTGCTCGCGTGTGAGCCGCGGAGAGCACGGTCGGAGAAAAAAATACTGCGCCGATCGCGATGAGCCGCGCAGCGAACGACACGCTGGGCACGAGCAGCTTGCACACTCCTAGAGCGCCAGGAGTTGCAGGGGGCGCTCGAGCACGCCGCGGAGCTCGGCGAGAAATCGGGCTCCAACGGCGCCGTCGACGACGCGGTGGTCGCACGACAAGGTCAGCTTCATGCGCTTGCCGGGGACTACGGCGTCCCCGACGATGACGGGCTCCGACCGCACGCTTCCGACCGCGAGGATGGCGCCCTCGGGCGGGTTGATGACCGCGGAAAACTCGTCGATTCCGTACATTCCGAGGTTGGAGATCGAGAAGGTGCCGCCGGTCATTTCGTCGACGCGTAAGGTGCGCGCCCGCGCCCGCTCGGCGAACGATGCGATCTCCAAGCTTATCGCGAGCAGACTCTTCGTGTCGGCGTCGCGAATGACCGGTGTCACGAGCCCATCGTCGACCGCGACTGCGATCGAGAGATCGACACGCTGGTGAAAGACCATGCTGTCGCCCGCGAATTGTGCGTTGACCTCGGGCGCGCGCCCGATCGCGATCGCCACGCCCTTGACGACGAGATCGTTGAAAGAGACCTTTTGCGGCGCGAGATCTTGGTTGAGTCGCTGCCGAAGCTCGAAGAACGCACCGGCATCGATGTCGATCGTCAAATAGAAATGCGGCACATCGCGCTTCGACTCGGTGAGGCGCCGCGCGATCGTCTTTCGCATCATCGTGAGCGGCTTCACCGTCGGCTCGCGCGAGCGCTCGGATCTTCGGCCAAGCCGGTCCTGCATCGGACGCGCCTGAGGCATGGTCGGCACTGGGTGGAGCGTCCCCCGTGTGCCTTCGCGTCCGGGCGTCGCGTTGGCCGGATCGGACGCCGGAACGGGCCGCGTCTCGGGGATGATGGCGAGTGGCGGTCCGGTCGGTAAATCTTGAGCGACGATGCGTCCTCCGGGGCCGGTGCCGACCAAGACGCGGAGATCGAGCCCACGCTCGCGCGCCTGCTTGCGTACGAAGGGCGACGCGATGATGCGCGTCGGGGGCGCGGTGGGCGGCGGGCCCTGTGCGCCTGCCGCGGGCGAGCCGTGGTGGAGCTGCAGAATGAAATCCGCCGCCGGTCGGGTCGCGGGCCCAGCATCCGCCGTCCCCGCGAGGAGCGCGGCGAGCGAGTCGCCGACCTTGCCGATGATCGCCACGGGCTCACCAAGTTTCACGATCGCGCCGGCGGGTGCCAAGACCTTGAGCAGCGTGCCGCGGTCGAACGAGCGAAACTCCATCGTGGCCTTGTCGGTCTCGACCTCTGCCAGCAGATCATCGACATCGACGGAGTCGCCCTCTTTCTTGTGCCACGCGGCGATCTGGCCCTCCTCCATCGTTGGGGACAGCTTCGGCATTTCAATGAGGCGTGCCATCGTTGTTCGGCTCCTAGGCTGGTCTTCAGCGCGCTATTTGCGGTACATGACGCGTTCGACGGCGGCGACGATGCCGCTCGCCTGCGGCACCACGAGCTGTTCGAGATTGGCGTTGTACGGCATCGGAACATCCATCGTCGTCACGCGCAGCACCGGTGCGTCGAGGCTATCGAAAGCGTGCCGTTGAATGCGGTCGACGATCTCCGCGCCGACGCCCCCATAGGGCCAGCCCTCGTAGGCCACGACCGCGCGATGCGTCTTGGCTACACTGGCCAGAATGATGTCTTGATCGAGCGGGCGCAGGCTGCGCAGATCGATGACCTCGCAGTCGATGCCCTTCTGCAGGAGCAGCTCGGCCGCCGCGAGGCTCACGTGCACCATGCGGCTGTACGCGATAATGGTCACGTCCTTGCCCTCGCGCGCGATTCGCCCTTTGCCGATGGGAACGAGGTGCTCGCCATCGGGGACCTCGCCCTTCATCGAATACAGCGTCTCGCTCTCGAGGTAGATGACCGGGTTGTCGTCACGCACCGCGCTCTTCAAGAGCCCCTTGGCATCCGCCGCAGTCGCCGGCGCCACGACCTTGAGACCCGGCACGTGGCAATAGAAATGCTCCATGGCGTGCGAGTGTTGCGAACCCACCTGGCGCGCGGAGCCATTCGGACCGCGGAACACGATCGGCACGGTGAGCTGGCCGCCGGACATCTGGCGAAGCTTCGCGGCGTTGTTGAGGAGCTGGTCGAACGCGACCGCGGAAAAATTCCAGGTCATGAACTCGATGATGGGTCGCAGGCCGACGATCGCCGCGCCGATCCCGAGCCCGGCGAAGCCCGCCTCCGCGATCGGCGTGTCGATGACGCGCTTTTCACCGAAGCGCTCGAGCAATCCCTCGCTCACCTTGTATGCGCCCTGGTACTGGCCGACTTCTTCGCCCATCAAAAAAACGTCTTCGTCGCGCTCGAGCTCTTCGGCCATCGCTTCGCGGATCGCCTCGCGGACCCTCAGCGTCCTCATCGTGCAAACTCCCCCTTGTACGTGGTCGGCTCGAGCACATCGATGCTGGGCTCTGGGCTCTCTTCGGCGAAGCGAAGCGCGGCGGAAATCTCCAACTCGACGGCTGCCTGGATCTGGCCTGCCTCGTCCTTGGTATCGGGATCGAGGACGAGCGATGCCTCGAGGCGAGTCAGGGCGTCGCGGCCCTTGTGCTCCTCGACCTCTTCTTTGCTGCGGTACTTCGCCGGATCGCTCATCGAGTGTCCGCGGTAGCGATACGTGCAGATCTCGACGAGGCTTGGACCCGCCCCGCTGCGCGCGCGATCGATCGCGACTTTCAGTCGGTCACGCACGGTGAACACGTCGTCGGCGACGAAGCGGTCCTTCGCCATTCCGTAGGCGTCCGCCTTGCGCGAGACATCCGGGACCGAGAGGCTCCGCTCGAGCGAGGTGCCCATCGCGTACTGGTTGTTCTCGCACACGAACACGACCGGAAGCTTCCAGAGCGCGGCGAGGCTCATGGCCTCGTGGGTCGCCCCGATCGACGCGGCGCCTTCCCCGTAAAACACCATCGAGACGCGACCGTCGCCGCGGTATTTCGACGCGAATGCGCAGCCGGTGGCGAGCGGCAAATGCGCGCCGACGATGCCGTGACCGCCGAACATCCCGTGCGCGGCGTCGAAGAAATGCATCGAGCCGCCGAGGCCCAAAGAGCAGCCCGTCGCCTTGCCGAAGAGCTCCGCCATCGCGGCATTGGCGCTCATTCCGCGCGCGAGGGCGAGCCCGTGATCGCGGTACGTCGTGACGGTGTAGTCGCCGTCCGAGAGCGCGTGCGAGGCGCCGACGGCGATCGACTCTTGGCCGATGTACAGATGCAGAAAACCGCCGATTTTTCCGAGCGAATACGCTCTCGCGGCCTCCTCTTCGAAGCGCCGGATGAGCAGCATCATTCGGTACATGTCGAGGGACGTTCGCGGCTCTTTCATGGACGGCGGCGCCACCGTCGGCCATCGCGGTCAGAATCGCAAGCGCGAACGCAGGCTCGCTAAAACAGCGGCGGACGCGTGCTCGGTGAGCGTCGGTCCGGGCGGCGTCGAAGCCCCAAAAGCGCCGCGAAAACACCCATGATCGAGGCGCTCACCTTCGCTGCGTTTCCGGTCCCCTCGCGCGTGATCGTGCAGAGCCCGCCGCGCAGCTCGATCTCCGGCGTTCCGGACACGCCGCCGCCTTCCCCCGATGGCGGCTCTACCTCGACGCAGCTTCCGGACTCGCAGCGCTCGCCGACCGGACAAAGAGCGGGAGCATCGTCCGCGGCGCCGCTGCAGTCGTCGTCCCTTCCGTTGCACGACTCCATCGTGGCGGGAGACACGCCCGCGTCGACGTCGTCGCAGTCGTCACCGCCGTCGCAGTCGTCCGTTCCGTGGCCATCCTTGTCGGCATCGACGCAGCCCGCCGGCGAGTCGATCACGAAGTCGCCGTCGTCCCCTCGGGCGCTCTTGCACATCGGCTCCGCGCTCGCGCCACCGAGGACGTCGACACGCGTGATCGCATCCGGCTCGATCGCGGGCGCGACCGTGAGCCTGACGAGCCCGCCGCCCCCGCTCCCGCCGATCGCGTTGCCGACGGCGCCGGTGCCGCCGGCCGCGGTGATGAGCCCTGCGGCTCCGAACGTGAACGCGTTGGCGAGGACCAGCACCGAGCCCCCCGCGCCGCCGCCGGGACTCGTCTTCAGCGTAGCGGTGGCGTCGGCTCCGCGAGCGTCGAGCTCGCCGTTGAGCGTGACCGTGGCCGCCTCGATCAGGATCACGCCGCCGCCGTGTGCGCCGGCACCGATGTACATGGGATTCGGATTTCCCGCGTAGCTAGCCCCGCCCGCGCTCCCGAGTCCGAGCACTCCGAGTGGCATCGCCGCGTCGTCGTAGGACAGGCCACCCGTCGCGCCGATCAGCGCGCCGCAACCAGCGAGCGAGCCGCTTCCGCCCTTGCCGAGGTGGCCGCCCCCGCCACCCGCGGTCGGCAGACCCATCGATGCCGGCAAGGGGGACCCGCCCGCGCCCGGCTGACCCTCGAGCCTTCCGCGTTTGGCCCCGCGATAGCCGCTTCCCCGCGCGTCGATCTTGCCTGTGGCGGTGACGTCGAGCGAAGCGGCGCGCAGGCGGATCCAGCCCGTGTTGGCGTCGGCGGCGTCATATTCGGTGACCCGCAGCGTGCCAAGGATGAGCACTTTTCCGAAGAGTTTGTCCCCGGAGATCGAGAAGGACTGGCCCTCGTCGACGGTCAGGTCGGGAGCCGCGCCTGCTGCATTTGGCTGCAAGAACAACAGCGCTGCCGAGAGCCCCGCGAGGAGCCTCGGACTGGCGATGGAGACGAACGAGCGAGTTGCAGAAAGCACCGCGAAACCCTACGCGGTCGTGAGACTGGGCACAAACGAACACACAGCGCGCACGATGAGAGCGCGCTCGAAATAATCCAGCGCGCACGATGAGAGCGCGATCGAAACAACCCAGCGCGCACGATGAGAGCGCGCTCGAAATAATCCAGCGGGCACCTGCGTCAGAGAGTCTCGAGCGCTTGCTGTACTCGCTCGCGTACTTCACCCGGAAATACCAGCCGCACGCGCGTGAGAGATTCGTTCTTGACGCGATCGAGCACGAACGAAACTTCGGAAGGGCAGCGGTGCGGGCCGCGGCCAAAGTGCACCATCAGCGAGCGGTCCTCTTCGTAGGGCGTGACGGTGGCGAGGTCGAGGTGCGCGTAAGAATCAGGCGCGAATCCCGCGTCCTGCGCGATCTCTCGTACGAGCGCGAGCGCCCGCTCTTGGCCAGTTTTCGTCGCCGCCTCACCGAACAGCTCTTCGGTTTTGAAGAGTGTCCGCGTGTGGAGCCGCTGGCAGAGGTCCTTCAAGATCGGGTCCTCCGCGTGGCGCCATTCTTTGATCGTCTCAAGCAGGACGTGGTCGTCGAGATCGAGGTATTCGCCAAGCGGCGGCTGCTCGCCTCGGGCCAGCGCGTGCATCGCACTCGGCGTGTGGGCCAAGCGCACGCCTTGTTGCAAGAGCACGAGCGCGCGGCGAAGGATGGCGATGATCATGCACTCGGCGGCGCGCGTCGACTTGTGGAAATACACCTGCTGAAACATGAACAGCCGCGCGAGAATGAAGGACTCGATCGCGGTGAGTCCCTTGGGGCCGTCGATCGCGAGCCCGGGCGCCTGGCCGTCGTGACTCTCGCCAAAGCGGAGGCTTCGAATGAGCCACGCCAGGTCGAAGTCGCCGTAGCCAACCCCGGTCGAGTGCGCGTCTCGCAGCAGATAGTCGCAGCGATCGACATCGAAGGTGCCGCTCACGGAGCGCGCAAGATAAGGCAGCTCGTGGTGACCGGCGATGAGCTGCGCGACGCGCGCTGGGAGCTCGGGGTCATGCTGGCCGAGGACGGTGTTCACGCCGGTGCCGGGCTCGCAGAGGACTTGCGCTGTCCAGGCTTCGTGATGGCGCGCGTTCTCGGGGCAGGCGTGCGCGACCGCGTCCTCGAAGAGATGCGAGAGAGGGCCATGGCCGACGTCGTGCAAGAGCGCGGCGGCGATGGCGTCACGCGCGCATTCGCTCGACAGACGCTGGCTGATGGGCAGCTCATGGTGGATCTTGCGCAACCGCAGAATCAGCTGCTGCATCACGTGCGCGGCGCCCAGCGCGTGCGAAAAGCGCGTGTGGACGGCGCCGGGAAATGCAAGGCAGGTGAGGCCGAGTTGCCGAATTCGGCGCAGGCGCTGCAGCTCTGGAGTCGCCAGCAACTCGACGACGATCCGTTCTTCGTCCGCCTCGAACGAGATGAGTCCATGAACCGGATCGCGCATCAGCACGCGCGGGAAGCTACTGCGGCGAACCCGTTGAATCGAGGACCAATCCAAGGTGCGTGCACTGTCGACGAAGACTGCAAGGTGCGTGCACTGGGTGCGTGCACTGTCGGAGAAGACTGTCCGAGAAGATCGTGCGGGCCGTGTCCGAGAAGATCGTGCGGGCCGTGTCGGAGACGATCGTGCGGGCCGTGTCCGAGAAGATTGCGGGCCTCGTGGATTTGAGGCTACGATTCCCAGTTATCATTTTCCGCGCGCCGCGATGGGGTGCGCCCGCGGTGAAATGGGAGGTGGGATTTGCCTCGACCGAGCACGCACGACGTTAAGAAGGCCCTCCCGCTGAGCGAGGTGGCGAGGGCACGCGCTTTGAATGGGGCATATGGCCTCGCGGATGGGCTCGCTCGCGACCTCGGCGCGGCCGCGCACGGGACCCGACCCGATGTGCTCGTGAGCGTGGACTCGCCGCGTGTCGTCGAGCCGGCGCGTGCCGAGCGGCGACTCGAGTCGATCCTGCGCGCGCTCATGCCAAGCGAGCTCGACGCGCTGATTTTGAGGGTCGGAGTCAGCATCGACGCGTCCAAGCGCATCGACAAGGCGTCGCAGGCTGCCCGCGCGATCGTGCGCTCGCCGGAGCTGCGCGATCCTTCACGTCTGCCCGCGGCGAGCGCCGAGCTCTTGCGGCGGATCGCGGAGGCGGGAGGCGCCCTCGTCGTGGGCACGGTGCCGGTCGGCCTCGAGGTGCTGGTGCGCCGCGCGTTGGTGTTTGCGCGTCACGCCACGGGCGCGGTATCGGGCGTCGAGCTGATGCTGCCGACCGCACTGCTCGTGCAGCTGCGGGGTTGGGACAGCGAAGATCCGCGGTCGGCGCGCGCGCTCTTGTCGGAGGCGTCGTTCGAGGCATCGAGTGCGATCGCCGCGCACTACCTCGGTCGCCCGAGCACACCGCCCGTCGCGCTGTGCCTCGAGGCGGCGTGGGACGTGCTCGGTGATCCGGATGCGCTCGCGCGTGAGCTAGAGCTGCTCTCCCATCACGAGCGACGTCTCCTCGAGCAGCTCGAGCGAGTCGGGTGTGAAGTCGACGCGCAGGAGCTCATGGATCTCGAGCGCGAGCCGCTCCGGATCCGCGGTGCGTACGGGGTCGCCTCGGGGCGTCGTGGAGCGGTATTTTCCCTAGAAAAACGGGGGTTTCTATTTCACGCGCCTCCCAATCGCTACATCGTTCCGAGCGAGGTTGGGAAGATCATCGGGGCTGCGCGACGCCGCTCGCTCGAGGGGCGCCGGGCGCTCATTCGTAGCCAGGTCGTCCTTGACGATCATCTGCCGCGCCGCGCTACCTTTTCGAAAGATCCGACGCCGACCTGCCTCGCGATGGCGATGCTCGCGCGGGTCGATGGCCTCGCCGAGGTGCGGCCCGGGGTCGGCACTCCGCGTTCGGTCATCACGCGTCTCGGGCAGCGTTGCGGCCGCTCCCCCGAGGAGACCGCGTTGCTCGTCGCGCTCTCGCGTGCCGCCGGACTTTGGGATCTCACGGCGAATTCCCTCGCGTTGAAGCCAGGTAGCCTCGCCGTCCGCGAGCTTGGCGGACTCTTGTTCGAGTGTTGGCGGGCGGGTGCGGCCTGGGACGAGGCGCGACCCGATCCGGAGGTGTTGCGGGCGCCCGAGGATCAACGCGACGCGAGCCCGGTCACATCGCTGCGTGCCGTCGTCATCGAGGCGCTGCACGAGCTCGGCGAGCTGCAGTGGGTCGGCAAGTTGGATCTGTTGGCCTATATCGCAGACGATTCGCGGGTCATCGGCGCGCGGCGCGTCTTTGCGCGGTGGGCCAAGCGTACCGGTCTCCCGATCCCGGACGAACGGGCGCTCGCGGAGCGGGTCGTGTTCGAGTCGCTGCGTGCGCTCGGAGCTCTCGATGTCGGCGGCGGAGAGAATGGCCACGCGGGCCCTGCTGGCTCGGGGCTTGCCATTCGCGTCACGGTGCGCGGTCGCAGTTTTCTCGGTGGCACTGAGTCGCCGCACTCACCGTGCTCGCCGCAGGATCTCGCGTACGCCGATGATCGAAGCCACACGGATGGGCGCGTGCTGAAGATCGGCGGGGATGCCCGGGTCGCAGCCGTGCTCGATCTTGCGCCCTTCGTCGAGGTCGTCGCCCTCGAACCGTGCCTCGAGCTCGAGCTGTCCCCGAACGCCATCCGTCGTGGCCTTGCTTCAGGTGTTTGCATCGATGAGATGCACCGTAGGCTCGCCGCGGTCGCGCCTTTGTCGGAGGCCGCCGCGCGCGCGCTGATCGAGGCCGGCACGGTCATCGGGCACGCGACCTTCGTGGCCGCCAGCGCATTTCTCTGGATCGATGATGCAGAGGTCCTCGAGCTGCTGCGAGCGCGCGCGGCCGTCGGGGAACAGTTCGTGGACCCCTCACCGCCCGGCGGGCTGCTCGTGGCGGCGGGGGTCGATCTCGATCGACTGGCACGACGCTGCCGGGCGCTCGGAGTCGAGATCCACGGCGCAGACGGCATGATGCGCGCACGTCGCTCGACGATTCCGCCGCTGCCCGAGGTCCCCGCGGGCACCAAGCGCGTGAGCATCGTCCCGGAATCCGTACGCCCGCAGGGCTGAGCTGCGGCGCGCTCGCTCGAGGCGATGAAAGCGCGAGAGCTTGGCGAAAAGCTGACCGTGAGAGATCGGGGCGCGTCAGGTCGCCAGGCGCTGCGCGATCCATGCGTTCGCGTCGCCCGCGCGACTCACGCTGAGCTTGCCGCACTCGTGCAGGAAGATCTCCGTCGGAAGTCCGCGACCGTTGTAGTTGCTCGCCATCGCGAAGCCGTACGCGCCGACATCCCGGATGAGCACTCGCGCCGGAAGCGGCTCATCGAGCTCGTACTCGCCGAACTCATCGCTCGATTCGCACACCGGGCCGACGACGCGCCAGAGTTGCGCGCCCGGCTCGCCGCCTCTTCGCGCGACCCGCGGGCCGAGGGGCTCGATCCGATGGCGTGCTCCGTAGAGCGCCGGGCGAAGCAGATCGTTCATGCCCGCGTCGAGCACGGCCCAGCGCCGGCCGCTCACAACCTTGGTCGCGACGACGCTCGCCACGAGACACCCGTGCGCGCCGACGAGGGAGCGCCCCGGCTCGACGACGACCGTGCGGCCTTCGAGCCCCGCAGCGATCGTGCGTGCGAGGACTCCCGCCACAAAATCACGCGGGCGTACGAAGCATCCATCGCCGTAGTCGATCCCGAAGCCACCGCCGAAATCGATGAGCTCGAGTCGAGCGCCGCCGCGTTCGAATTCGTGCACGAGCGTGAGGAGTGCGTCCGCGGTGTCGAAATACGCATCCGTCCGCACGAGCTGCGAGCCCACGTGTGCGCCGAGGCCGACGAGCGTGAGAGCCTCGCCTTGTGCGCGGATCGCGGCGTAGGCCCGCGGCAAGTCCGCGCGCAAGATTCCGAATTTTGCATCCTCGTGCCCCGTGGCGATCGCTTGATGCGTGTCCGCGCGAATCGCCGGATTGACGCGCAGGGCCACGCGAGCCGTACGACCGAGCGCGCGCGAACGTGCCGCGATGCGCTCGAGCTCGTCGATGGAGTCGACTTGAATGGCGAGGATCCCCCTCGCGCCCGCGCCGATGGCCGCATCGATCGCCGCGACGCTCTTGCCCATGCCGCTGAGCAACATCCGATCGGCTTCGATCCCCGAAATCCGTGCGACCTCAAGCTCCGCGAGCGAGCCGACCTCCGCGCCGCATCCGGCCCTCGCGAGCGTGCGAACGACCGCCCCCGCAGAGTTTGCTTTGACCGCGAAAGCCACCAGTTGCGCGTGCGCACCGAAGCTGTCGACGAGCTCGCGCGCTTCGGTGGCCATCGCCCCCAGGTCGTAGACGTAGGCTGGTGTTGCGGCCCCTACTTCGTCGAGAATGGACGCGAGCGAGCGACCACCGAGGAAGGCTTCACCGTCTGGTGCGCGAGAGAGCATGGTGCGGTGCGCGAGAGAGCATGGTCTGGTGCGCGGCGAGGGGGCATGGGCGAGGGGGCCACCCAGAGCATCGAGGACTCACGACGCTAGTCGATCGATCCGCTCGAATCGACGGCTCAAATCCGAGGCTGCGCTTGGCCCGCTATGCCATGCTGCGGCCGTGGGCATTCGGCGCGTCAAGATCGTCTGCACCATCGGCCCGGCCTCGGATGCGCCCGAAGCGCTCGACGCCCTCATCGACGCCGGCATGAACGTGGCGCGGCTGAACTTCTCGCACGGCAGCCACGACGAGCATTCCGCGCGCTTCGCCCGCGTCCGAGCGGCGGCGGCAAAGAGGGGCCGCGAGGTCGCCATTTTGCAGGACCTTTGCGGACCGAAAATCCGCTGTGCGCGCTTCGTGGGCGGCACGCTCGATGTGCCCCTCAACGCCGAGTTCGCCCTGGCCGAGAGCCTGGACGCCAACGTCGTCGCGCCCGCAAATACCGTGCTGATCCAGTATCGCGGGCTCGGGGACGACCTCCGCGCGGGCGACGTGCTCTTGCTCGACGATGGGCGAGTGGGCCTCGAGGTGATCGAGGCGGGCGGCGGGCGTGTGCGCGCGCGCTGTACCCAGGCCGGCGTCTTGCGCGACAAGGTCGGCGTTCACATTCCCGCGGACCGCGTGCGCATCGAGTCGCTCACCGACAAGGACAAGCACGACCTCTCGTTCGGCTTGTCGATCGGCGTCGATTACGTCGCGCTCTCGTTCGTGCGGAGCGCAGCAGAAGTGCGGCTCGTGCGGGACATCTGCGAGGCTTGGGGTCGCCCAACGCCGATCGTCGCGAAGATCGAGACCCCTCAGGCGATCGAGCATCTCGAGTCGATCATCCTCGCGTCCGACGCCGTGATGGTTGCGCGCGGCGATCTCGGGGTCGAGTTCAGCCCCGAACGTGTCCCCGTGATTCAGCGCAAGATCCTCGGGCTCGCGAGGTTTCATCAGCGCCCTGCCATCGTCGCCACCGAGATGATGCAGTCGATGATGACGGCAAAGCGGCCGACCCGTGCCGAGGCGAGCGACGTCGCGACGGCGGTGTTCGACGGTGCGGACGCCGTGATGCTCTCGGGCGAGACGGCCACCGGAGAGCACCCGGCGCTCGTCGTGCGCACGATGCACAAGATCATCGTCGAGGCCGAGCAGAGCGCGTTCTATCGCGTAAATTCCGGCAAATCCGCGTCGGAGCGTGCGCGCGTCTCGGAGGCGATCGCGCGCGGCGCGTGTGACATCGCGGCCTCCGTCGGAAGCAAAGTTCTGGTCGCGTTCACCGAGGGCGGGCAGACGGCGCGCTTCGCTTCGGGTGCGCGGCCGCCGGTGCCCATCATTGGACTGTCGCCGAACATCAAGACCTTGCGGCAGCTCTGCCTGCTTTGGGGGATTGTCCCTTATTACGTCGAGCCGCTTCGTGCCTCCGATGAAATGGTGGACCGAGCGCACGCGCTTCTCTTGGCCAATGGCATCGTCACTCCCGGCGACTCGTTCGTCGTCATTTTCGGCGCGCCGGTTGGCGTGTCGGGGACCACGAATGCCATCCAGGTCAAGGTCGTGGAGTGAGCGCGAGCCCTTCGTCGGATCGCCTCCCCGAGCTCGCGAAATACGAGCTGCTTGAAGAGCTTGGCCACGGCGGCATGGCGACGGTGTACCGCGCTCGCGATCCGCGGCTCGAGCGCGACGTGGCGGTGAAGCTCATCCACAAACACCTTCGCGACAACGCCGATGTTCGACGCCGCTTCGTGGCCGAGGCCAAGGCCGTCGCGAAGCTTCGCCACCCGGGGATCGTCGATGTCTACGACGTCGCGGACGAAGACGACGCGGAGCGATACATCGTCGTGGAGCTCATTGGTGGCACGACGCTTCGGAAGATCCTCGATGAGCATGTCGTGTTTCCGCCCGAGGTCGTTGCCATCGTTGTCCACCAACTCTGCGACGCCGTTCAACACGCGCACGACGCCGGCGTCATCCACCGAGACATCAAGCCGGAGAACGTGCTCGTCGAAGTGACGCGCGTCGCGGACGGGACGGAGGTGCTCGCGGCAAACGAGGCGAGGACGTCCCCGCGCGCCATCACCGCGGTCGATGCGTCGAGAGCGACGGTGTCGGCGCGGCGCGTTCGCGTGCGCATCAAGCTCACCGATTTTGGAATTGCAAAGGTGCTCGACACCCAAGGGCTGACCTCCACGGGTCAGATCCTGGGCTCTCCAGCACACATGGCGCCCGAGCAAATCGAGGGAAGCAACGTTGGCCCGCACACCGACGTGTTTGCGCTCGGCGTGCTCATGTACGAGGCGATGGTTGGCCGCCTGCCCTTCTACGGAAACAACCCCGCGCAGGTGCTTCGCAGGGTGCTCGAGGGACGCTACGAGGCGCCGGACAGCGAGCGGACCGAGATCGGCGCACGGTGGGCAAACATCATCGCCGGCGCGCTGCAACATGACATCGCCGCACGAACCAAGAGCGCGGCCGAGCTTGGCGCCCAGATCACCCTCGAGCTCTCCGAGCTGGGTTTCGAAGAGCATCCGCGCTGGCTCGAGAAGTATTTTGCAAACCCCGAAGAGTGTCGCTCCGAGCTCACAGCGATGCTCGTGCCGCGCTTGCTCGCGCGCGGTGAGCAAGAGCAACTGCGGGGTGCGGTGCAGGCAGCCGCAAGCGATCTCAATCGCGCTCTGGCGCTCCGTCCCGACGATCTGGTCGTGCTACGGCGGGTCGGCGCGTTCGCTCGTGCACGGGCCGTTCGGGCGCATTTTTCGCGGGCATTCGTGGCAGTCGTGAGCGCGCTGCTACTCGGAGCAGGCGCATTCGGCGTGACCAAATTCGTGCGCGGGTCGCGAGCCACGGCGCCTCCCCGGGTAGCTGAGCTCGGGGTGGTTGCAACGGTCGAGCCCGCGCCGAGTGGAGCGCCGACCGACGAGCGTAGAGGCGGTGAGGTCCCGGCCGGACCGGAGCCCAGCAGTGGACGCACCGCGCCGACGGCCACCGCGCTCGCGGGCATCGGTCGCGCGGCGCTCGATCCGCGTGCCGGCCGGGTGCAACGACGCGTCCGCTTTCACGCCACTCCCGAGGGGGCGCGCATCCAGCTCAACGGCGCCGAGATCACCTGGTTCGGACAGGTGCATGCGCTCACCCCGGGCGCCTACTCGGTGGCAGGAACGATGCCGCCCGACGTGCCCTGCTGCGAGTCGGTGACGCTCTCCGTGGCGGTGACGCCGCCCCCCAAAGATCGCCCGGAAGAGCTGCAGACGATCGCAGTGCCGCTGACCATCAAGCCCGGGGGCGCAGTGCTCGTAGGGGCACCGACGGGTAGCTCGATGAGCTGCGAAAACGGGCTCATCGTGTCAAGCGGCAGCGCCGCGAGTGTTCGAATGACGCGCATGGAGTGGGCTGGAACCTGCGTCTTCAGTCCAGGGGCCGCCGCTCGCAGAGTCACGCTCCGCGCGGGCGTCGTCACCAAGGTGCCTTGGCAAAAGTAGCGATGGCGCGAGTGCAGAAATCCGGGTCGGCTCTGTTATCCGGGTCGGCTCTGTTATCTGGGCCGGCTCTGTCTTGCGTGGCGGAGGGTGCCTGACTAAGGTGCCGCTCGCGTCGCCGGCCTGCGTCGACGGGCGGCCGAGATAGCTCAGTTGGTAGAGCAGCGGACTGAAAATCCGCGTGTCGACAGTTCGATTCTGTCTCTCGGCACGAATAGAATCCGCACCCCAGCGGGCGTTGTCAGAGCGGGGAGCGGAGCATCACTTCCTTGTGTGACCCCGCGTAGTTTCGGGGGCTC
>SHZB01000036.1 GCA_009692485.1 Myxococcales bacterium | reverse complement strand
CGGCGTGGCTCCGTCATCGAGATAGCGCATGATGAGGTAGCGCTGCTCGTCGGTGAACGAGTCACTCGGCGTCGTGCCCAAAGGTGGCGTGAAATACGCGAGCGACGCGAGCACGCCGGCGTGCGCGACGACCGAGCCAACGACGTAGATGAGCGCGGCGCTCGTTAGGAACCCAAGCCACGCGCCACGAAGCCGTCGTGCGTTGCGAACGCGCTGCACTTCGATGACGACGCCGGCGAAGGACAAAGAGACCTTGCGGCCCATGGGGACGGCCAGAGTGTAGGTACCGGCGCCGTCCGCGCGTGAAACCGCCTCGCCGCGTAAACGAGCGTCTTCGAGAGACACACGGCCTTCGCCATCCGAGATGTGCGCGCTGCCATCGTCGCTGATGACCATGCAGCCGTTCACCACGATGGGCACACACGCAGCGCCGAGGACATCGCGGCTGAGCGCAAGTTGTACTGGTTTGTTCGAGAGGTCCGGATCGCCAGCGAAGAAGGATTCGCCGCGCGGAACACGGTGTACCGACAAGAGCGTGTCTTGCCAGAGCACGCGGACCTCGAGCGCGTCACCCAGACCATCGATCTCGTCGTCGCGCACTTTCGCGCCTCCGCCCAGCAGCTTGAATTGCGGGCGTGCGGGGTTGGGAGCTGCCGCAATCGCGCGAGGCTCGATGCGCGAAATAGGCGCGGCGAATGGGTTGAACATTACGGCTAGCGCGTGGTCTCGTTGCTCTCGATGATTCATGACGCCTCGTTCCTGCCGCGTCCGTTGCGGAGGTTGTTGTGGGTCCCAGCGCCGTGACGTCACTCCGGTTGGAGCTGCCGTCGTCGCGTCGCCGTGGCCGTGTCGATGGGGGCTCCGACAGCCCGTCTTCGCGAACGGTTCCGGGATTCACGATGATTTCCGTGCGATACAGCCGGGCCGTAAATAGCAGTCTGTGAGTGCATCGCGTGATCGGCGACGCCGCTCGGATACAGTGTGAGCCGCCGGCACGATCGTGGGCCCGCTCCAACGCGGCCGCAGCGTATTAGCCGCTGGCACACAATCTGCGAATCGGGAGCGCCATGAACATCACCGCGCGAGAACGAAGTCCGAAGAAACGCTCTGTCGCCACGACCTTGGCGCTCATCGCGATCACGGCGTGCGCTGCCGAGCCGGTCGATACGCGGATCGGCGAGCAGGGCAGGGTGCGCTTCGCGGGCGGTGGTTGCACGGGCACGACCACGATGGCAGTTGGGTCGCGCGAGATCTTGACGCTCGAGCCGCTCGACGCCGACGCGCTTCCAGCCGGGCTCGAGATTCGAGCGACCGAGCCGAGCGTGATCGCGGCGAGCGCAGTGTGGCCGGACAAAGTGCTGCTTCAGGCGCACGCACCCGGCACGAGCAAGGTGGAGCTGTTCACGGCGCTCGGCGTGTTCGATGCGCTCGCGTTCTCGGCCGAGCCAGCCACCGGCGTCGTGTTCGATGCCGAGTCACGCGTCCTTGAAGGTGGCAGCCTCGGCGTCGTCGTAAACGAGGTCTACGGCAGCTGCGGGACGAGCGACTGCCCGCTCTTCGGCCACAGCTTCTTGAAGTGGCAGAGCGAGCCTCCGACTGGCTTGGTGCTCCTCAATGACGATCGCGGAATGGCAACGTTTCGCGCGGATTCGGTCGGTACGTTATCGCTCGAGGCGCGTGAGCCCGGCAAGAACGCGCGGCTGATCGCGCATGCCGTCGACGTCGTGAGCGCCGCTGGCTTCGCGGGTCTCAGCGCCGAGCTGACGACGATTCCGTTTGAAGAGAACGAGGTCGCGAAGACCGTCGCGCTGCCCGGCAAGGTCGGTCGCGGCGCGGTCTTCTGCGTTCGCATCAGCGCCGCCATGGACGATGGCCAGGCCGTCAACATCTCGCGGCTCGACGTCCGCTGGCGTGTCGATGGCGACGCTGTCGTGCCGCTTCCAATGGACCATGCGAACGAGCCGCTCGGCACGGTGTTTCTCGCGACGTCGAGCGCGGGAACGGCAGTCCTCACCGCCGCCGTCGATTTACTCGGCAGGTCGAAGAGCTTCGAGCTCACCGTGAAGTAGCGCCCCGACTCCTGCGGCGGCGCTCGCTCTAGCGGCGATTGCGTTAGCGGCGTTCGCGTTGCCGATGAGATGTGCCTGGTCGATGGTGAGCACGCCGGCAAACGCGAGGATTTTGCAGAGCACGTAGCCGAGGTCGAACTCCGTCGCGCGGTATGAGAACTTCGCCGAGCGCGGGTGGGCGTGGTGGTTGTTTTGGTAGCCCTCGCCGGCGACGAGCAGCCCGACGAGCTGATTGTTGCGCGAGTCATCGGGCGTGTTGAAGTTGCGCCCACCAACGCCGTGCCCCAGCGCGTTCACCGCCCAGCCTTCGATCGGATGGCTCATGATCCCGAAGAAATATGCGCCGCCGAGAATCCACAAACCGAACACCACGCCAAGCACCAACGCGATCGCGGCGTGCACGACGTAGGGGAGGTACCAGAGGCGGTTGCGGTTCAGCCAGCTGATGCGAAACTCGAGATCGCTGACCACGGTTGTGTACGCGCGGTCTCTGCGCGCCAGGCCGATGAGGATTCGCTCGTAGGAGCGCAGCTGTTCGAAGAGCACGCCCGCGAGGCCGACGTTGCGCGGACTGTGGGGATCGAGCTCGGTGTCGGAGTGTTCGTGGTGCATCCGGTGCATGCAGACCCAGCCCTTCGGATCAAGTCCGGTGAGCCAGTTGCCCATCGTCGCGACGAACCTGCGAGCGCCGGGCGAGAGCACGACGGCGCTGTGCGCGAGGCCACGATGATAGAAAACCGAGATGAGCGTCACGTTCACGAGATACGCGATGAGAAAGACAGCGACGCAGGCGACGTAATACACGGTGCATTCCTCTTGAATTGGCGTGCACCTTAGCGAGCCGCGCCCGTGGCGACTGTCACGGGTCGGACATTTCTGTCCTGCCGCGGCCTTATCGCTCCATCGCGGAAGCGTAGGTACCGGCGCACGCAGCACCGTTCATTTGGCAGCGGTGCAGATACGCCCGCTGAGCCGCGGCGACGTTGGAGTCCTTGCCGGACCACGCCGTGAGCGCCGATTGCTGCAGCGCGCGCCCGTACGAGAACGAGAGCGTCCACGGCAGATTCTTGTGCCGCGCATTCATCGCGGACAAATGCGCCGTCGCATCGATCTCGCTCTGGCCTCCCGAGAGAAACACGATGCCGGGAACTGCCGCGGGCACGGTCTCCTTGAACACCCGCACGGTAGCGTCGGCGACCGCTTCGACGCTGGCTTGGTCGGGGCACTTCTTGCCGGGGATGACCATGTTCGGCTTGAGCAGGATGCCGTCGAGCGCGACGCGTTGCTGATCGAGCTCGGCGAAGACCCGCATCAGCGTGCGGCGTGTGACCTCGTAGCAGCGGTCGAGGTCGTGCTCTCCGTCCATCAATACCTCGGGCTCGACGATCGGCACGATGCCGGCCTCTTGGCACAACGCCGCATACCGCGCGAGCGCGTGCGCGTTCACGCCGATGCAGTGTTCTGTGGGGACTCCGCTCGCGATGTCGATGACCGCGCGCCACTTCGCGAACTGCGCGCCGAGTGCGCCGTAGCTTGCGAGCCGCTCGCGCAACCCGTCGAGGCCCTCGGTGACGACTTCGCCCGGAGCGAAAGTGAGAGCCTTGGTGCCCTTGTCGACCTTGATGCCGGGGATCGTCCCTTGCTCGGCGAGCAGGGCGGCGAAACGCTTTCCGGCCTTCGTCGTTTGACCGAGCGTCTCTTCGAACAGGATGACGCCCCCGATGTGTTTGGACGCGCCCTCGGTCGTGAAGAGCAATTCGCGGTAGGCGCGGCGATTCTCCTCGGTGTTTTCGACTCCGATGCCAACAAAGCGCTTTGCGATGGTCGACGTGCTCTCGTCGGCGGCGAGGATGCCGCGGTGGTTGGCCACGATGGCGCGCGCGATCTGATTCAAGCTTTGGTTGCTCATGGCGTCTCGCTTTCCCGTTGGGTTCTCGATCGGTTTGGAGTCCGCGCGTAATACCGCGAACCGGCGCGCGGGATAAGCGGCAAGAGGAGGCGAGCTTCTGCAGGAATGCTGCGGCGGCGTTGACACCACCCGCCCGTCGGTGGGAATCTCGCTTTTCTTGCCGGTAGGCGCGGGGCGCGATTGCTCCGACCAAGGCCGGCTCACCTAGGAGATTGTCATGGCGCGTCTTGTGGTTGTCGGTGTAGCGGCGCTCGCCGTCGCTTGGGTTGGTTGCTCGGGCAAGTCAACGACGTCGAATGGCGACGGTGGCACCGGCGGAGCTGCTGCGACCACGGCTACCGGTACCAGCACCGGTACGGGTCCCGCGCCCGTGTCGGCCACGAGCGGGCCGACGTCCGTGACGGTGGCCTCCTCCACGACCGGTGGTGGAATGATCACGGTCGAGTGCAATCCGATCACGAACGAGCCGTGCGACACGGCGGGCGGTGAGGCGTGTGACGTTGCCTTCGCAGACGGCGCGTTCCAGGGGTTCCAGTGTTACGGACCGCCAAACGACAAACCGCTTTGCGGGGACTGCAACGGTAGCGACGGTCCGTTTTGCGCGGGCACGATGACTTGCGCGGACAAGAAATGCGCGCGCTTCTGCTGCACCGACGCGGACTGCGGCACGGGCAAATGTGCGAAGGACGACGGCATGGGCGGTGAGTTCTTCCCGGGCGTTGCCGCCGTGGGTCTCTGCTTCGGCGCGATGCAGGCGCCGGCTTGCGATGCGGCTCTGGTCGCAGCGTCCAAAGGATCTTGCGTGATGGTCGGCGGCAGCACCAGCGCAAGCAGCAGCACGGCGAGCGGCAGCGGCGGCGCTGGCGGCGGGGCGTAAAGGTCGCGCCGATTGGCCACGCCGATCGGTTGCGAATCCTCATCGAACTTGGTCACGCGCCGGCCGGAGCCCGCTCGCTGGTTCTCCCGAGCGCGGGTGACTGCTGCGCGAAGTTGGTCACGCGCCGCGGTGGCATTCATAATGCTGCCGTGGCCACCCCGGCCGTGACCGTGGACTACCGGCTCCATGAGCGACGCTCACGGCGCCGGAGATCCGGCTGGCAGACGTCTGGCGGCGTCGTCGTCGATATCGCTTCCGGGCAAGTGCTGCTCGTACGGACGAAGCGCGAGGCGCGTGAGGGACGGTGTGGCTGGACCTGGCCGAAGGGGCTCCTCGACGCGGGCGAAGGGCCGGTATTTGCGGCGATTCGTGAGATCGGCGAAGAGGCGGGCGTGCACGCGGAGCCACTCTCGCGCATCGCCGTGTTCGCGACCAAGCGTGCGTTGCGGCACTACTTCTTGCTGAGCAAGATCCGCGATGGCCTGCCGGTCGGGAGAGAGACTCTCGAGATCCGTTGGGTCGACTGGGGCCGCGCCAAGGAGCTGCTCGAGCGCAAGCGGGATCGTCGCGTATGGCGTGCCGCGCGTCGTGCGTTCGCCGCGGTTCAGGGCGAAAATCGCGCGACGAAAGCATCACGAGCGCCTGTGCTGTTCAACAACGCGCCGCCGAAGTCCGCGGCCCCCTCGAAGTAGCCCGCGACCAAGACGTTCTGGGCGCCGTCCACACCGAGCACCACCGGACAGGGCCCCGGCTCGCACGCCGAAGCCGCACCTCCGAAGCGACCGCTCCACATGAGGTCACCGTCCGGGTTGAGCTTCGCGAGGAAATGTTCTGCGCGCTCGGGGGACGCGGTCTCGAGCTTCACGCCAGAAATCTCGATTTTGCCCGTAAACGCGCTTGTTACGAGGATGTTGCCGTCCGCGTCGAAGGCGACGTCGAGACCGTGCGGCGCGCAGGGCGGCATCGCACACGCCGCGTGACTCACCGGGAAATGCCGCGTGAAGAGGTGCTTGCCGGCGGGACCAAATTTGGCGACCACGATGTCGGAGCCTTGGCTGCTCTCGATCGGCCCACCGCCGAAATCGATGCGACCTTCGAAGAAGCCAGCGATGGCCACATTTCCGTAGAGATGAGCGCTCACGCGGAGCGAGCTCTGAACCCCCTGCCCGTCGCCGAAGCTCTTGCTGTAGACGACCTTCTTGGACGGATCGAAGCGCACGAGGAAGAAGTCGACACCGCCGCTGCTCTCGAGCGGATCGACTCCCGGCAAAGCGAGTTTTCCGACGAACTGGCCGCCCACGACGAGCGAACCGCCGAGATCGAAGGCCACGCTTTCGACGACCTGTGGCTCGCTCGAGCTCTGGCGAAATGACCATTTGCACGTGAGCGACCCACCGCTGTCCGGGTCGGGCGCGAGCTCCGCGAGGTAAATGTTTGAGAGCGATGAGGCGCTCTCGAAGGGCGGGCAGACGCGCGGATCTCCCGGATTTACGAGCTTGCCTGCGAAGCCGCCGCCGACCACGACGCGTCCGCCCTCGTTCTGCGCGATGTCGAGTGTGTCGCGAAACGGAATGAAGCCGTCACCGCCGAAGACCTGAGTGGGGACGCTCGCAGGAGTCGCAGCGAGATCGGCGAGGAACACGCTCGTCGCGCCCGTGCCGGCGCTCAGCGTTGCACCGCCAATCGTGATTTCACCGGCGAAGTGGCCAGCAAGCCACGAACCGTGAAGTGCCGCTGGGCGAGCCCACTCGGTGGACGCGAGCTTGAAGGCATCGGTCACCCTTCCCGATGCATCGAGGCGCACGACGTAGCCGTCCTCGGACGCCGAGGTGGTGAGCGGCGTGTCCCCGACATCGATGGCGGAGGTGAAGCTTCCGGCGAGCAGGACGCTCGTGCCGTTCACGCTCAGCGCGCGCAGGTCCGCCCTTTGGGGTCCGGAGAAGGTCTCGAAGAAACCGAGCTCGGCGTCCTCGCGCAACTCGAGACCGTCGATCCCCGAGACGATGTGGCAGCCCGAGAGCGCGCCCTCGAGGCTGGCCAGCAGGAGCAACGAATTCGCGTGTTTCACGGGTCAAAACTGCCAGGCGACGCCGCCGCTCGAGAGCCCGAATGAACGACCAGTGAGGGAGCCGGATGCCGGTTTCGGCGCGGGTGAGCCCCCGATGAAGAGCCCAACGATGCCACTGGCGATGGCCGCTCCCGCGAGCGCAAAAGACGCGGTCGACGCATGGGCAATCGCGCGCGTAGCGACGAAGTCATCCTTCTGAAATTCGTAGCAGACGCCGGCCTCGCATGCGTCACGAAGGTCTGACGCGCGCACGAGCGCGAGCGCTCCGGTGACCGTACCGACGACCGCGGTCGCAGCGCCGACGCCAAAGCCCACCGCGCTGAGAAACGGGAGCCCACCCGCATTGGATTCCACCGTGCGCGGCACGAGCGGCGGCGGGAGCCGTAGCGCCACGCGCCGCAGCTGCACTCCCTGCTCGACGATGAGGCGAACCTTCGCGCTGCGCTCTCCCTGGCTGACACGCAGGTCGTGCGGTCCCGGATCGAGGTCTCGCGGCGTGCCATCGAGCAGCGAGGCAACAGCGGCTCCGTCGATCATCAAGCGCACATCGGCGACGTCTTCGCCATGGTGATTCGTCGCGGTGATCAGCACCGATGGGATCGCGCGCCTGACCTCATCGAGCCAGTGGAGACACTGGGTCTGCATTGCCTCGGGGCAGTGCGGCTGAGCGCATGCCAGGAGCTCTTTGCGTGCTGCGAGCAGCGCGACCTGTTTGCGGTGTCGCTGGGCCTGCTTGAAGGAAATGGCACACGCGTCGATGCCCGGCGCTGCTGGCTCGGCCGCGCTCGACGGCGTCGCTAGCGACAACCCGACGCCGACGATGCTCGAGAGGAGGAGACCTCGGGCGTCCACCGCCAACATTTACATGCAGCCTGGCTTCGGCACCAGATCCCCATCGGCGTCGAGCTGAAAGGGATACTCGCAGCCCGGTTTGACCGCGCGTGCCGAGCTCGCGACTGGAAGGCGTCCGGTGCGCCCGGGTACGGATGAGCCGCGCGGGTCGCGACCCACGCCGAGGCCTCCATGCGTGGCGCTCGTTGCGCTGGGGAGGCTCGTTGCGCTGGGGAGGCTGGTTGCGCTGGGGAGGAGAGCCACCGCGGTTGCTGCTCCGGGCATGCTCGCTGCCGAGCTGTTTGCGGCTGGCGTGTTCATCGCCGCGAGCGCGGATGCCGACGAAGCCGCTGACGAAGCCGCTGACGAAGCCGCTGACGAAGCCACTGACGATGGCACCGACCGCGAGTCGGATGGTGCCGACACCGCGCCCATCGACACGATCTCGCGCGCAGAATTCGCCTCGCTATTTTTCGCTTGTCCGCCCGCGACGGCGTCGGCGCTATCCGATTCTTGCCACGGATCCACGACTGTGAGATCCGCGCTCCGATCGCTGACATGCAGCAAATTTGCGCGGAAATCGGATGGACCAGCGAGCACCGAATACGCCCCCACCGACACGGCGAGCGCTCCGACCACGACGAGCCCCGCTCGCGCGAAACCGACGGTGGAGCCGCCCGCGCCATCGACGGTGGAGCCGCGCTCCGGGGTGCGTGCGCCGCTTGCCGCGTTAGTCGGCGTCGATGCTGCGCGGAGTGTCGTCCCTGCCGCGAATGCATCGTTCGCGATCACGTGCGCGACTGCCGTGACGAGCCCCTTTCGCGCGGCAGCTTGGTCCGGCGTATCGCCACCGCTACCCGCACCGAAGCCTGGTTCGCCCCGCGCGATGTGCGGCTCGGAGCTCTCCGCGACGCGCGCTTCGTTCTCGAATGAACGGCCGGGACGAATGCGGCTCTCGGGCGCGGCATCGGCGCCGAGCAAGACCGCGCGAAGTGACTCTGCCAGCTCTCTCGCTGTCTGGAAGCGCGCCCCCGGTTTCGTCGCGAATGCCTGCGCGAACCAGGCATCGGTCGCGGGCGGGAGATCCGGGACGAGCTCGCTCGGCGGATCGAAGTCGGCATTGCAGATCGCGAGCGAGAGTGACGCGAGGGTCTCGCCTGTGAAGGGCACGCGTCCCGTCAGCAAGTGATAGGCGAGCACCGCCAACGACCACAAATCCGAGCGATGATCGACCCCGCGCGTGGTGAGAAGCTGCTCCGGGCTCATGTATTCGGGCGTCCCCACGACGGCTCCAGTCGAGGTGACGTCGCTCGGTTTCGGGCTGCTCGTGTCTTTCGCGATCCCGAAATCGAGCACCTTCACGAACCAGTCGTAGCCCGCGTCGATGAACACGGCGTTGTCGGGCTTGATGTCTCGATGCACGACCCCGAGCGCGTGTGCCTCTTCCAGCACGCTCGCGATCTGCGAGATGACCTTGGCTGCTTGCGCCGTGGTGAGCCGCCCGCTCTTGCGGAGCCACGCGCCGATCGACTCGCCCGCGAGCAGCTCCATGACGATGTAGGGCCGCCCATTCTCCATCACGCCGTGATCGAAGGACTTCACGACATGGGGGCTCTTGAGCCGCGCCGCGAGCTCCGCTTCGCGTTTGAAGCGCGCCAGCACCGTGGGGTCCTTCAGGACGAGCTCCGCTGCGATGAACTTTACGGCGACCTCGCAGTCGAGGCGGCTGTGGTGCGCGACCCACACGCTCCCCATCCCGCCGCTACCGAGCGGCCGGAGCAAGGTCACGCCGTCGCACACCTGCGTGCCGCTCTCGAGTTCATTGCGCTGCACGGGATCTCGCTCGTCAGAGTAGTGCGTCGAGTCCATCGAAACGAGGGGTAACTCGACGTCCCCGATCTGGCGATGCCATCGAGTTCGCCATCGGCTCGATGCGCTTCAATTGCGGAAAACGAGCAGCGCGCGCCGTCGCCTCATCCCTTCGCGGCGGCGTCCACCGGGCTCTCCGGTACCGGTCGCGAGGGTCCGTGCGAAGGCACACGGCGTGCGGGGATCTTCGTCGGCTCGCTCCCGAGCGTCACCGGGCCGCGACGCGGGATGAGATAGCTGCGTCCCTTCACCAAGCGCTTCGTTCGCAAGCGATTCGCCTTCTGGATCGCGGCGGCGCTGACACCGAATCGGCGTGCGAGCCGGTTGACCGTGTCGCCCTTTTTGGCGCGATATGCCGTGTGATAGCTGCGTGGCTGGATCAGTCCGCGAAGGACGAGGTGGGGATGCACGCGACGACCGAGCTCCTGCGCTATCGGGTTGAAGAAGCGCACATGGATATGGGTATCGTGTCCGGCGACGTGCCGAATGAGCGGAGCGCGCCCGGTGCCTCCCGCTTGAAAGATGTCGTCGAGCCAGGCCGCGTCCTCGCCGAGGGCAAGCGCGTGTTCCTTCAGCACCCGCTGAAGCGGCGTATCGATGAAAACGTATTCGACGTCCGTCTCGGTGACGAAGGCGCGCACCAGAGCCCAAGTGCGTGGCGTGTCGAGGTTGTCCGCGGTTGCGCGTGTATAGAACGGAAGCGCGGTCTTGTAGTAGTAGCCGAGATCGACATCGCGTCCCGACTGATGGCTTCGGTGCGGAGCTAGCGAGCCGCCGCGGCGCGCGCTCAAGTGTCCGATCGCGAGCGGCGGCGTACCTGCAAAGTGCGCCTCGACTTGGCCGATCGCACGCTCGATGGAATCCGCCGTTTCCCGCGTCCCCCACGCATTTCCAGGGTCGCTGACCTTCCATCGCGCGCCGCTCGCGAGCTGCACTCCATTGAAGAGTGCGCCCGCGCTCGGACGACCGACCGAGATAGATCCGAGCTGCGCCAGCGAAGCGAAAACCTTTCTTCTCAGCTCGGCGTCGCTCAGCGCGAGAGCACCGGTCTTCGGCGTCGACGGCGGCGGCTCCACGCGCACGGGCGGCGGCGTGTTCGCGACCGGCGATGGCTCGGCATCGGCAAAGAGGTCTGGGTCCTCGTCCGCCGCGACGTGCTCCGCGGTGTCGTCTTCGGCATCGGCATCCGCATCCGAATGGGCATCGACATCCGCGTGCGCGCCGCCGTCTGCGCCATGCGTTTGCGGGCGAAGGTCGGGCTCTACCTGAGGGGGGACGCCGACCGATTGCGGGACCGCGCTCGCGAGGCTTTGAGGCGCGGGACCTTCGGCGTTTCGGTCACGCGCGGGCACCGATGGCATCCGTGCACCGCAACCGAGCGCTGCCAAGAACCACAAAAAGGCACCGCGCCGCATGGACTCGAGAATCTAATGTGGTGAGTCCATCGATGCGACCGGAACGTGCGGCGGCCGAGCGTGGGACCGTGCCATCCAAGTGCACCGCGCGGCACGCTCTGCTTAGTCCGCTTGCTCACGCCGCGAGCTTCAAGCATGTAGCGCCGCCCTATCCATGAACGACGCGCTACAAGAATTGTTCGTCGCGGTGCGCGGGGCCTGCTCGCCGCGAGCGTGGTCGCTCGGCGTAGAGCTCGCACGCAGCGATGCCGTAGATGGCGTCGAGCTCGATGCCGACGTTGCCGTCTTGCGCGTACGGACGGCGGGTCGCACGGTCGCGCCGACGGTCACGCTGCACATCGAGGAAGCATCGTGGCAGTGCAGTTGCGAGAGCAGTGCGGATGCATGCGAGCACGTCGCCGCCGCCGCCATCGCCTTTCGCAAGGTTCGCACCGAAGGGCGTATTCTCCCGCGGACGACGCGCATTGCGGGGCTCATCGGCTATCGGCTTCGCCGCGATGGCGAGTCGATCGCGATCGTGCGCGTGATCGCAACGAAGGGAGCCGCGGACCAGCCGCTGACCGCGAGCATCGGAGGGATCCTCTCGGGACGTGAGCCCGGGCCGCCCTTCGAAGCGACCAAGGTCGACCTGACCCTCGAGCGGTATCTGCGCGAGAGCCGCGTTCGGAGCTACGGCATCGATCGCTTCGCCGACCTCGTTCCACTCTTGGCAGAAGCGCCCGACGTGTGCCTCGAGGGCGAGCCCGTCGTGGTGCGTGAAGAGCCGCTCTGGCCGCGCATCGTCCTCGCCGATAGCGCGGATGGTCGCGGATTCGTGTTGCGCTTCGAGCTGCCGCCCGAGCTTGCGAGCGTCGTCGTGCTCGGGCTCGCCCGCTGCCACGGCACGCCGCCCGCGCTCCGTCCGATGGCAGGCATCGAGCACGCCGGCGCACGCTTCGAGCTCTTGCCGCGCGAGCTCGCATACGCAGCCGAACAAGCGGCCGAGCTTGTCACGCGCATCGTGCCGGCGTGGCGCGCGAAGACCAACGTCGAGGTGCTCACCACGCGCCTCGGTGCTGCGCCAGTGCGCGTTCTCGTGCGCCCGCTCATCGAGGTCAGTCAACGCGGCGGCGCCCTTCACGTGCTCTGTTCGATCGCCTACGGAGATCCGCCCTGCGCCCGCGTCGTCAACGACCGGCTCGTGCATCTTCGCGGACCCGTCCCCGAGCGAACACCGAACGCCGAGCGAGCCGCGGCACAAAAATTACAGCGCGAGCTCGACCTCGCCCCCAATCGCGCATTCGAGCTGACCGGTCTCGAGGCGTACACGATGGCGAAGAAACTCCGCGCACTCGACGGCTACACGGTCGTCGGCGATGCCCACCGTCGCTGTTACCCCGAGGCCGCGTTGACCGCGAAGGTCGAGGTCGCCGGCCTCGCGTTCGCGGTCTCCTTCGAGACCGACAGCGGTGGCGGCTGTGTCGCTCAGGCGAGCGCCGACAGCGTTTTTTCCGCATGGACCCGGGGAGAAAACCTCGTTCCGTTGCTCGGCGGCGGTTGGGCCGAGCTGCCTCTCGACTGGCTCCTTCGCTTCGGTCATCGCATTCGCGAGGTGCTCGAAGCACGCGAATCGGATGGCACCGTTCCGCCCCACACGCGCCCGCTTTTCGCCAAGCTCTGCGATGACCTCGAGACCCCGCGCCCGGCGTCGCTCGACGGCCTCGCCCCGCTCGTTCACGACTTCACCGTCATCCCGCGCGCGCCGCTTCCAGAGGGACTCACCGCGACCTTGCGCCCGTATCAGCAGCTCGGCGTCGACTGGCTTTGCTTCTTGCGAGACGCAGATCTCGGCGGTGTGCTCGCCGATGACATGGGCCTCGGCAAGACCCTCGAGAGCCTGTGCGCGCTTCCGAGTGGCTCGCTCATCGTGTGCCCGACCAGCGTCGTCCACAATTGGGTCGCGGAGCTTCGGCGTTTTCTGCCGGCGCGAACCGTGGCCGTCTATCACGGCTCCGCGCGCGCGATCGACAGGTCCGTCGACATCGTCGTGACCACCTATTCGCTCTTGCGTCGTGACATCGATGTCCTCGCCGCGAGTCCATGGCAGGCCGTCGTGCTCGACGAGGCACAAGCCATCAAGAACCCCGACAGCCAGGTGGCGCAGGCCGCGTTTCGATTGCGCGCCAAGTTCCGTCTCGCGCTCAGCGGCACGCCGATCGAGAACCGCCTCGAAGAGCTGTGGAGCTTGATGCATTTCTCGAATCGCGGACTTCTCGGGGGACGCAGCGCATTTCGCGACCGCTACGAGCGGCCCATCCTCGCCCAAGAGCCCGGTGCGCTCGAGCGCCTGCGCGAGCGGATTCGTCCCTTCGTCTTGCGCCGCATGAAGGCTGACGTCCTCGCCGATCTCCCCCCTCGCACCGATGCCGTGATGCACTGCGAGCTCGATCCGCGGGAACGCGAGCTCTACGAGTCCATCCGACTCTTGACCCGCACCACGGTGGTGACACAGCTCAACGCTGGCGGCAGCGTGATGCTCGCGCTCGAGGCGCTCCTTCGGCTCCGACAGGCCGCGTGCGACTCCACGCTCGTTCCTGGCCACGCGGCGCGCGCCGAGGTCTCCTCTAAGATCGAGTGTTTGCTTTCCGCACTCGAAGTCCTCGTCGCCGATGGCCACAAGGCGCTCGTGTTCTCGCAGTGGACGAGCCTGCTCGATCGCATCGAACCGGAGCTTGGCCCGCGCGGGATCGCCCACCTTCGCCTCGACGGGAGCACTGTCGACCGAGGCGTCGTCGTCAGCGCATTTCAAGACCAAGCAGGCCCGCCCGTCCTGTTGCTATCGCTCAAAGCCGGCGGCATTGGCCTCAATTTGACCGCCGCCGATCACGTGTTTTTGCTCGACCCGTGGTGGAACCCCGCGACCGAAGATCAGGCCGCAGATCGGGCGCACCGCATCGGCCAAGATCGCCCCGTGATGGTGTATCGGCTGGTGGCCAAGGACACGGTAGAAGAGCGCATTCTGGAATTGCAAGAGCGCAAGCGGCAGCTCGCCCTGGCGGCGCTCGGCGACGGAAGGATGGCGACCGCGATCACGCGCGACGACTTACTCGCGCTGCTCGGTTAGGTGTGGCGGCGACGGGCTGCGCGCGGGGAGCGACGTGAACCCGAGCCGTCTTCACTCGGCGAGCGTGAGGTCATCAACCGAATCGTCACCGGCGGGAGCCTCGTCGATGGAACGCCCGTCGAGGGGGGGCGGCAACACCTCGGGGCCGAGCGACTCGATGCTCAACACGTCGACGGTGAGGCCAAGGACGGCGCTCTCATCGAGGAGCATCTCCCTGGCGACGTGCCGCAGGTACGCATCCTCATCCATGTCCAGGAGTTCGTCGGCGTCGTGAACCGCCGCGATGAACTCGAGCACCTTCCGCTTCTCGTCATCCGTGGCCAGGACCAGCGTCGCGACGCATTGCCGGAGGTTGAATTTCTTCGGGTCGAAGCGCGCCATCCGCCGCTCGAGCGAGGCAGGCAGCTCCTTCGCTCGCATCGCACTGCACATCAGGGACTTGACCTTCTCGACCTCGCGGCCGTCGAGCGTCTTGTCGGCGAATGCGGCCCCCATCAGCAGATCGAGAATTGCTTCGTGCCGCGGACTCGCCATTCCGTGGCACTTAAACCACTTCGCCCAACGCGTCATCGACAGTTGCTCCTGCCCGCGTTGCTCCTGCTCGCGTTTGACGCCCTCGCGAACGGCAACTAGCGTAACCGGCTGACCGGTTCGCGATCGATCGGGCAGAACCGCGCGCTAAGCCCATGGCAAAATCGAAGCACAAGGTCCCGCCCCCGCGCAAACCCGCAAAGAGCCACGACGAGCTGCCGCGTCACGCCGACTGGCAGAACCCGCGCGTCGTTCAGATCCTCGATGCCGCCTCGCGTTGCTTCTCGCGCGAAGGGCTCGCGAACACCACGATCCAGGAGATTGCGGTCGAGGCGGGGCTGACCAAATCGATGATCCACTACTACTTCGAGAGCAAGCAGGTGCTCATCCTCGAATTGCAGGCCTTCGTTCACGAGCGCTACTTCCGCCGCGTACAGCAGCGGCTCGAGGTGCTGTCCGCCGCCGCGAACTCCGAGGACCGTCTGCAAGCGGCGCTGTGGGAGGTTTACGAGATCGTCAACGACAAGCAGCTCATGCGGCTTCAGCTCGAGATGTTCGCCGAGGCCGGACGCGATCCGTACATGAAGACCCGCATGACGCTCGCGCTCGATCGGTCCCAAGAGTTCATCGAGGCCGGTGCAGAGCAGGTGGTCAATGCCGGCGGCGCGCCATCGATACGACTGCCACGCGCCCTCTCGTTGCTCATCGCATCGACGCTGCTCGGCCTCCGCGTGCAAGAGTTCGTGACCGGAGAGAGCGAACAATCCAAGCAGGCCTACAAGCTTTTTCTTGCGATGCTGACCGGAGCGATGGGCCGAGAGCGAGCCCAAGGCGGGCCGCCCAAGCCGGAGCGACCAGCCTTCACCGAGGTCGACGCGGCGGACGAAGATCTTGATGAGCTTGAGCCTGAGCTCGGGGCGGACGCTTAGGGCCTCGGTAGATTTGGGGGCCTCGGTAGATTTGGCGCACTAACCGTGTGCTGATTCGGGCGCGCTGGCCGCCAGAGGAGTGCGCCCATCGAGGTACGGAATGAAGAACAGCAGCAGCATGCTGGGTACGGACGCGAGGAAGCTGAAGAAGAAGTAGCGCGTGAAGCCGAGCGCCTCTGCCAGATAACCGCTAGTGACGCCGGCCACCGTGAAGCTGACGCTCATGAGCGCGGTCAAGATCGCCATGTGCGCCGCCTTGTGCCGAGGATCGCAGCAGCGCATGAGATACACCATGAACACGGCAGTCCCGAGCCCCTCGCCGAAGTTCTCGGTGGCGACGACGACCGTCACGCTCAGCTTGCCCACCGCGTCCTCCGTGTTTGCCAGATAGACATAGAGAAGGTTGAGCACATTCTGCATGGCGACGAAGGGCCATATCCAGCGCCGAAGCCCGTGCCGCGCGATGAGCCAACCGCCGAGCAGCGTCCCCACGAACGACGCGCCGAGCCCGAGCGTGCCGTTGATGAAGCCGTAGTCGCCGACTGAGAGGTGCAATCGGTCGACGAGAAACGGGTACTTCATCTTTTGCAGAAACGACTCGCCGGTGCGAAAGAACAGCACGAAGCCGAGGAGCAACAGCGCCTTGGGCTGCGCGAAAAACTGCCGATAAGACGCGAGGAGACGCAGCGGCTGCCGGGTGGTGGGAGGCTCCCGCGCGAACATTCGGGAAATCGGCACGCGTCGCTGCTCTGGCTCTGGCAGCAAGAGCGCGTGGAAGCCGAGAATGGCCAACATCACGAGCGCCATTCCCAATAGGCCCATCGTCCAGCCGGCAAAGCCGATGAGGACCAAGAGCGGTCCGCGCACGAGCAGGCTCGCCAGTTTGTAGGCCATCGCGCGCAGCCCCACGAAACGGGATTGCTCCCGCTCGCCAAGCGCCTCGAGGTAGTAGCCATCAATGGCAATATCGTGCGTCGCGGAGAGCACCGCCAACACCATGAATGCGGGCGCCAAGAGCGGAAGCGAGCTCGCGCCGGGCGCGAAGATGGCAATACCCAATAGCACCACCACGATGGCCAGCTCGATGCCGACGAGCCAGCGGCGTTTCGTCTCGAATCGGTCCAACAAGGGACCCCAAAGGAACTTGAGGTTCCAAGGCAGATGAAATAGCGATGTCAGGCCAATCACGCCGAGCGGCGCACCAAGCTCTTTGAAGAGCACATCGGCGACGTTGTTGACGATCGTGTAGGGATAGCCCTCTGCGAAGTAGGTAGTCGGAACCCAAACGTGCGGAGGCGCTTTGGCGCGCTCGGGCTTCGGCTTCGGCTTCGGCTCTTCGCTCGATTCGGGGAAGCTCACCAGGCCCGAATATGTGCATGTCTCCGCTTACGAGGCTACGCCTAAGAGGGCGTATGGGTGCGTCTCCGTCCGAGTGCCTTCAGCCGAGTGCCTTCAGCCGAGGGCTCCCGCTAAGAGCGCGCTCGCCAAAACCACTATGGCCATCACAAGCACCAGGAGCAGCACGCGGCCCGCGGCCGCCCCACGGTTATCGGCGCCCTCGTCGCTCGCCACCGGCGGGGGCGCTACGGTTCGCCGCCCACCAAACATCGACGCGCGTTTGGAGACGAGGCTCTCGCCGTGCTGGCTCATTCGCTCGCCGCCCGCAGCGATGAAGAGATCTCCGATGAAGCCTCCGAGCGCGCCCCGCGTCTTCGCGTACGCCACCTCGAAGTTCACACCGATTCCGCTCGCCTCGGGTCCGCGATCTACGACTCGCTTGACCAACCCGATGAGCTTCAGCGCCTCCGGCTCGGAGTCGACGAAGAGCTTGAGGTACACACGGGTGCCGACGGCCGGGACCGGGTGGCAGCGCAGAAAGATGCCGCTTTCGCTGATGTCGGAGGTGTGTCCGACGCCGCTGGTGTTGCCGTAGGCGAACTCGACGCGAACCTGCGCCGTCGCGCGCGCGTGCCTTCGACCGTCGATGCCGACTTGCACTTCTGACTCCGGGGCCGACCTTAGCACGCCGCTCTTTCCTCGCACTTCGGATGCTCGGAGTCGAAAGCAACCGCTTCAAGTCAGGCATCGATTGCATGTGACCGTTGCGGTAGAGTGGCGCCACCATGACGAACGATTCAGGCAAGCCCGACGATGACAACGGCGCAGCAACTGGCTGCGGCGCCCCCCATGAACACGGGCACTCTCATGACCACGGGCATTCTCATGATCACGGGCATTCTCATGATCACGGGCACTCTCATGATCACGGCCACTCTCATGATCACGGGCACTCGCACGGCCCCGGCGCAGAGCCTCCTGCGGGCGCACGGACCGTGACCTGTGTGAAGTTCGGCAAGGTGATGGAGGCATTGCCGAAGGCGCCGCTGAAGGGCGAGTTCGGTCAACGTATTTTTGACAACATCTCGAAAGAGGCATGGCGGATGTGGCTCGAGCACTCGAAGATGTTGGTCAATGAGTATCGGCTCGATTTGATGTCCGAGTCGGGCCAAAAGGTCTGGATGGCAGAGCTCGAAAAATACTTCTGGGGCGAAGGCTCAATGCTGCCTCCCGACTACATGCCGAAGAAGAGCAAGTGACTTGAAGCGCATGGGTGAGCGCGCCGCGTGGCACGAGTCCGGGGCAGTCCTTCTCCACAGCGCCTACGAGCTCGGCCGACAGCCCTTCAACATCGCGTCACCCTGGGCGCAGCTCGAAGCGGCGGGCTTCGGAGTCGATGGCGTCGACACCTCCGTGACGGAGCTCACCGACGAGGTGATCGCGCGCGCCCGGCTCGTCGCCATCAGCGTTCCGATGCACACCGCGCTGCGCCTCGGCGTGGAGATCGCCCAGCGCGTTCGCCGGGTCGCGAGCGATTGTCACATTGCCATGTTCGGACTCTACGCCGCCCTCAATGCGCGGCACTTGCTCACCCATCACGTCGACTCCGTCATCGGCGGGGAGTTCGAGGTGGCCTTGGTGGCGCTCGCTCGCAGGCTCTCGGGCGTTCCAGCCGTTGACGGCGTCGAGGGCATGGATGGCAATGCCGCAAGCCGCGAAGACGAGGCAGAAGCTCCCGCCCGGATTACCGGTCTCGTCAGCAGCATCGCCGAGCTCGATGGCGGTCTCATCGCGCCCTCGGTGATGCGCAAGCTGCCATTCGTCGTTCCGCGTCGAGATCGCCTCGCGCCGCTCGATCGCTATGCCACTTTCTTCGGTCCCGGACCTCACGAAATCCGCAAGGTGGGCTATGTCGAGGCTTCGCGCGGCTGCCTTCACAAATGCCGCCATTGCCCCATTACGCCGGTCTACGAGGGGCGCTTCTTCGTCGTTCCGCGCGAGATCGTGCTCGCCGACGCAGAGCAGCAAGTCGCGATGGGCGCCGAGCACCTGACCTTTGGAGATCCCGACTTTTTCAACGGTCCGAAGCACGGGATGTCCATTCTCGAGGCCCTTCACGCTCGCCATCCGCGCGTGAGCTTCGATGTCACGATCAAGATCGAGCACTTGCTCTCCGAGCGCCACCGCGTGGCTGACCTGGCGCGTCTCGGTTGTGCGTTTGTGCTCTCGGCGGTCGAGTCGCTCAGTGACACGGTGCTCATGCGCCTCGACAAGGGCCACTCGCGCGCAGACGTCGCCACGGCTCTCGCCATCTGTCGCGGTGCCGGGCTCGCTTTGCGCCCGTCGCTCATGCCATTTACGCCGTTTTCGACGCTCGCTGACTATCTCGAGCTGTGCGAGTGGGTGGCGTCCGAGGGGCTCGTCGACGCGGTAGACGCCGTGCAACTTTCCATTCGGCTGCTCATTCCCCCGGGCTCGGCGCTGCTCGACGGTGATGAGGACCGGCCCTGGTTGGGTGAGCTTGTCGCGGAGAATTTCGGATATGCGTGGACCCATTCCGACCCACGGATGGACCAGCTCAGCCAGGCTGTGGCGCACCATGTCGAGGCCAACTCCGATTGTGACCCCGCAATTCTATTTCTCGGGATTCGTGAGCTCGCCTATCGCGCCGCGGCCCTTACGCCGCCACCCATTACGCTCGCGCGCACTTTCGTGCCTCGGCTGAGCGAATCCTGGTTTTGCTGCGCCGAGCCCACGACCCGCCAGTTAGGAAATGTCGCCAACGTGACCGCGAGTTGATGGGTTTGCCAATGCCCATCGATGCCGGAGCCCCTCGAGCTTCAGATTCCACCGATCGCCAGCGCCGCTCTGTCATGGCCATACGAAGAATTGGTGGCGAGTTGGCAAAGGCCCCAAGGGCTCCGTGGCTCACCGTGGCCATGGCGTGTGGGCCCCTCGCGTGCTCGTCAGTCGCAGCGGCGCCGCTCCCGATCAGCGCGCCGATCGTGGTCATTCCGCCAGTCGTCGATGACGGCATGCGTGTGCGCGACGGGGCTCTCGAAGTGGCCAATTTTGAGCCGGAACCGGGCATGATCACGGTGCCGGGCGGTCCCTTCCCGCGCGGTTGCAGCCCCGCTGACGCCAACTGCTACGCCAACGAGATCCCCGCCCGCTCCATCTTCATTCCAAGTTTCGCTATCGACCGCACCGAGGTGACCGTCGCGGGTTATCGCCGTTGCGTCGAGCACGCGGCGTGTTCGGGGGATGAGCTCGGCGCCCACACGAATACCCAAGACACTTCCCTTGGGCCGGGAACTGGCAGCAACAGCAGCGCAGTGTTGGACACTTCCGCATCGCACCATTGCAACTACCCGCACGCGGACCGAGAGGCCCACCCCATCAATTGCGTCAGCTGGACGCAGGCCAGCGCGTACTGTCGATGGCTCGGCAAGCGCCTGCCCACCGAGGCCGAGTGGGAGAAGGCGGCACGCGGCGTCGAGCCGATCATTTACCCATGGGGAAACGAGCCGGCGACCTGCGAGCGCGCCGTCCTTCGCCAGGGCGCCTATGGCTGTGGTCGCGATGGCACATGGCCCATTGGCTCGAAACCCGGCGGTCGCGCATCGCTGGGGGGCCTCGACATGACCGGCAATGTCTGGGAATGGGTCAACGATTGGTATGGCGACGACTACTACGCCGGCGCGCCCGACGAGAGTCCGGCGGGGCCCGAGACTGGCATTTACCGAGTCGTGAAAGGCGGTGGCTGGGCGGACGAGGTCCGTGGCGAGGTCAACTCTCTCCGCATTTCCAATCGCTACAGCTACGCTCCCGATTTGCGGTTCATGCACACGGGCTTTCGCTGCGCGCGGTGATTGGCAGGCGCCGGCAGTTCACCCGAGCTGTGGCAAGAGTGGCGATAGCGCGAATTGAAGCTTCGCGTGCGCCTGCCGCAGCGCGAGCTCGACTTCCGCGGGCTCTGCGGCATGGGAAAAGATGAAACCGAGATAACTGCCGCCTTCCGGGATGGCGCGCACGGTCTCGCCCGGAGCTACCGAGATCGCAACGGCGTCGATCCCCGGAACGGCCCGAGCCTCGGCGATGCCCGCTACCGATCGGAGCACCCCACTTCGCGGCACGGGGATCATCATCACGCCGGTGGCGGGCGGCGCAGCGACGAGGGGCGGAAGCGGCAGCCCGGCCGCGGCGCAGAGCATGCGCTCTTCGAGGGAGCCGACGACGTGGACGAGCGCGCGCGAGCACAGCCCACCGATGGAGCGAGCGGCGATCTCGATCAACACCGGTCCCGTGAGCGCGAGCCGAAGCTCTGCGTGAATGGGGCCATCGGTGAGCCCGAGCGCCAGCGCCGCCGACTTCACCGTACGGACGACGGCATCGAGGACTGCGGGTGATTTGCGGCTCGGCGCGACGTAGAGGGTCTCCTCGAAGAAGGGCCCCGTGAGCGGCTCGGGCTTGTCGAACACGGCGATCAACTCGAGCTCGCCCGCGTGCATGCTCGCCTCGACCGCGACCTCCTCGCCATCGATGTAGCTCTCGACGAGCAGCTCCGCGAATCCCGGTTCCATGCGGAGCTCGCTTGGATGGCCGGCGAGGATCGCCCGGATCCGTGCCACCGCTGCCGCGAGCCCAGCGGTGTCGTCGGCGCGGATCACACCCTGACTGCCGGAGAGCATCGCTGGCTTGCAGACACACGGAAACGACGGCGAAATCAGAGCTGCCGGAGCGAGCGCAGGGAGGCACAGATAGTCGGGGACTCTCACCCCCGCGACAGTCAGCATGGCTCGCATCGCCCGCTTGTCGCGTGCCGCGGCGACGCCCGTCGTCGAGTGGTAGGCCCCTTCGACGATTCTTGCCTCGGCGAGCTGTGCGGCGAGCCACGCGCTCCGCTCATCGACGGCCACGACGCCGGAAAATCGATCACCGGCGAAGGACTCGTACGCCACCCGGGCGTCCGTGAAGCTCACGCGGTAAACCGGCAATCCAAACTTCGACGCCGCGCCCACGAGATCCGTCGCGATCGCCATCGAGATTCCGAGTCGACGCGCTGCACGCACGAAGTCCTCGATGCGGTAGCTCGTTCCGGGAGTCACCAGGAGCAACGGGCGCTCATCGTGTTTCATCGAGCTCTCGGTCGGGTTGACTCAGAATGGATCGTAGGCACCGCAATGCAGTTCGGAGCCATTCAGCTTTGGATCGAGCCACATCACCGCGGGCAAAATCAAGTCGTGAATGGTGCTGCGCGCGAGAATTCTGGGGGCATCGCGTGAGCGCCACGGTAGCCTGAGGGCTTCCCAATGGAGGCTGCCCCATGACAAGGCTCAATCCGGCTGTGCTCGCCCTCTCCTTCATCGCGTGCGGCGCGGCCCCCGCTCCCGTGCCCAATCCGATTGCGACCGCGGCACCGACGGCCTCGGCGATGTCGGACGCTCCGCTCTTGGGCGATGCCAATCCGCTCTTGGGCGAAGCCAATCCGCTCTTGGGCGAAGCCAATCCGCTCTTGGGCGATGCCAAGAAGCAGGGTCCGAAGCGCGTCGCCAGCACCAAGCTCCTCGACCGCCGCGAGCGCACGGCCCTCGCACCGGACACGCTCGACACGCACGCCGACAGCGCCGCCGTCCCGAAGTCCTCATCGCAGCTCTACCGGGCCGTCGCGCCCGCCACGGTGATCGTGCGGGTCGCGGGCGGACTTGGCAGCGGCATCGTCATCGATCCGAGCGGTTGGATCCTCACCAACCACCATGTCATCGACGGCGGCAAGCGTGACGACTTCGTACACAAGGCCACAGTTTTGTTAGGCACCATGTCCAAAGAACAGGGTGCGATGGAGCGCGCCGAGAAAGAGTACGCGGCCACTGTCTATAAATCGGACAAGCTCCGCGACATTGCATTGCTCAAGCTCGACGAGCCGCCCGCCAACCTGCCCAGCATCAAGGTCGCGGAGAAGAAGCCCACCCCAGGAGATCCGGTAGTCGCGCTTGGGCATGCGGGCGCCGGGATGCTGTGGGCGCTCAAGAGTGGAGAGGTCTCGGCGCTTGGCAAGCTCTCACAGCAGCTCGCGATGTTGGCGGCTTTCGACGAGACCGATGACGGCAAGAAGGCGCGCACCGAATTCCAGCGCCAGCTCGACGACGCAAACCTCGGAATGGTCATTCAGTCGACGTGCAACATCCTCCCGGGCGACAGCGGCGGTCCCCTCGTCAACGACCAGGGAGAGCTCATTGGCCTCAACGTTTTCACGCGCCGCGACTTCAAGACCGGCGGAAATTTGAGCTTCCACGTTCATCTCGACGAGCTGAAGAGCTTCCTCGAGAAGCGCCCAACGGCTCCGATCCCGATTATTCCGGACCCGTGGCACGAGGGCGGCGCCGACCTCGCGTGGGAGGACGCGGATCTCGACGGGCGGGTCGATGTGCTCCTGATGCAGGGAAGAAAAGCGTGTGCCTTTTGCCCAGCTCAGAGCGCCGCGGCATTCATCGACGCCGATCAGAACAGCTTCGCCGGCCAGGCCGCACTGCCCGATCTCGCGGACGTGTTCAAGAAGCGGAACTTCGATGCGGAGGCCGTCTACCTGCAGGTCGAGGGGAGACTCTTCGTTTGGTACGACAGCGATGACGACGGGCGCTTCGACAAACTTTTGCTCGATGAGGGCATGAGCGGCAGAGCCAAGGTTGGCTACGATATCGACGCCGAGGGCCACCTCACGCGCAAGGCCGAGGACGCCGGGGAGCCGGACTTTCGACCGGCGCTGATGGCCAATCCGGCCATGCACGAGCGCTTCGCCAAGGTGGCGCGTGCGGCATTTCCGGCGCATTTCACCGACGGCCCGGAGCCCGGCCTCGCTGCCATTCCGGATGCGATAGGTCGCGTCGGTTCGGCCGTGGCCAAGGACCTCAACGGGGATGGGCGCTTCGACGCCGCCGACGTCTCGAGCCCATTCAGCAGCCGACTTCTCGTCGACGGGGATCAGCGAATCACGAGCGAGTCGGGGAGCGTCTTCTTCGGCCTCGACAAACTCAAGGACGGTGCGCTCGATCCCGAGATCACCATCGTGACGCAGGGTCAGCATCTCTGGACCTTCTATGACACCGATGACGACCGCCGCTTCGATCTCGCGCTGCACGCGCCGGGCTCGCGCATCTACGTGGCGCTCGAGGCATGGAAGCTCGATGCGGCCGGAGCCCGCACTGCGGCACCCGAGCACATTGGCAAGAAGCTCATCCGCCCAGCGCTCGTCCAATCAGCTGCGCAGCGCGACACCATTCGCTCGATGATCCCCAATGGCCTATTGCCGATCATCTCGGCGACGGATGAGGGCCAGGGCGCATTTCCGCACCCGATCGACGATCACCGCGGCGCGGGCTATCACCTGCTCGACACCAAGGGCATGCCGGCGAAGACCGTGATCTCCGTCTTCGGGCAGGGCTCTGATGGGTACCTCGTCGATCTCGACGCGAACAGCGGGCTCT
>SHZB01000035.1 GCA_009692485.1 Myxococcales bacterium | reverse complement strand
GATCTCCGTCTTCGGGCAGGGCTCTGATGGGTACCTCGTCGATCTCGACGCGAACAGCGGGCTCTTTCTTCCGCGCGAGAAGATCAACGTCGAAAAGACGCTCGCGAGCGGAAAATTCGATATCGAGTTTGCGTACTTTCAACGCAACGGTGTCGCGTGGACCTACTACGACACGAACGCCGAGAAGGGCTTTGACGTCATCCTGGTAGCGACCCAGCCCGGGACCGGAAAATCGACAGCGGGATATCGGCTCGAGAAAGACAGCGCCAAGCTCGACCCTGCCCTGAGCGGAAAACCGATGGTGCGTCCCTCGCTGTACTCCGGGCTGCTCGCCAAGCGCATGAAGGCCGTCGGCCAAGAGCTCTTCCGCGCGACCCACGTCGAGGATTAGCGCCGCGATCCATTTATTCTGCGCGTGTCTTGGCACCGAAGGTGAGGCTCATACGTCCATCGCCGGATGCTCGAACGCCGCACGCTGCTCGCCCTCGCCGCAAGCTTGTTCGTCCCGGCCCACGCAGAGGCCGGCCAGCGATGCGAAGGCGAGTCGTGCGGCGAAGACGATCATTACGCGCTCGATGAACTGAGTCGCAATATCCCGAAGAGTGGGCGGGTCCTTTGCCCCAAGCTCGAGCTCGTCACGCATCTCGGCAGCGCGCTTCGCTACGACTCGCCGACCAAGGTGCATCCGGCTTTTCGCGAGCGGCTCATCGCCTTCGAGGAGGTCGTGGCCTCCGAGGCGAGGCGGCATTTTGGCCGTGATCCCCGGCGAATCGTGCACCTCGGCACCTACAACTGCCGGCGCATCGGCGGCTATCCCGAGCTTGTGAGCGAGCACGGCCTTGGCAACGCGATCGACGTCGCCGGCTTCGATTTCGCGGCGCCCCGAGGCTCGCATGTCACGGGTGGGTGGCCCCGCCAGCACGACGGCGCCTTCTCGGTGCGGCTCGACCGCCACTGGAAACTCGACCCGCGCGTGTCGCGTGAGTCCCGGTTTCTGCGCGCTCTCGCCCAGCGGCTCATCGACCGCCGAGACATCTTCCGGGTGCTACTGGGCCCGTCGTATCCGGGTCACCACAATCATTTCCATTTCGACTGCGCGCCCTACCGATTGATCGACGTGTTCGACGTCAACGCACGCTGGTGACGCGGTCGAGCCACGCCGAGAGTTCGTCGAGGACGGCGGCGCGGTTGGTCTCGAACATCATCTCGTGGCGGCCTTCGGGGTAGAGCTTGCAGATGACGTCGGTGAGCCACGCGCCCCGATAGCTGTCGGCCAGTCGCTTTACGCCTTTACCCATATCGCCGACCGGATCGCGGTCCCCCGCAAACAGGTAGATGGGAAGTGCCTTGGGGACGCGGGCGAGATTCGCGGGCTCGGTCAGTTTGGGCAGCGCGTCGAGCATGTCGATCCAGGTTTGCACCGAGACCATGAAGCCGCACTTGCGGTCGAGCACGTAGGCATCGACGGCGCTCTCGTCCCGCGAGATCCAGTCGAACTCGGTGCGATTGGGGCGAAAGCGTTTGTTGAAGTCCTCGAACGACAACGTATTGAGGATACGACTCTGGCCGCGCTTTCCCATGCGCACGCGCTCGAGTCGGGCAATGCCGCGCCCCACGGTGGCGATGGCCGGGGGCTTGCCATTCGAGGCGGAGAGCGCGAGCGCCGTCGCATCTTCGGGGTGGGTGAACGCGAGCTGCTGCGCGAGGAACGAGCCCATGGAGTGGCCCAGCACGACGATCGGTAGGCCCGGCTCTTCGGCGGCGATCATCCGATTCACGCGGTGCAGATCATCGACGGCGAGGCTCCAACCGTCCTCGTCTGCCATGTGACCAAGCTCTTCGCCCGCGCGCACGCTCTGGCCGTGACCGCGGTGGTCGTGGGCGTAAACCGTATATCCGCGGCCCGCGAGCGTCTCCGCGACTGGCCCATAACGGAGGGCATGCTCCGACATTCCGTGCGCCAACTGCACGATGCCGCGGACCGTGCCAGATGCCTTCCAAACGTAGCCTGCGAGCGTGAGCCCGTCGGCCGCGGTGAGCGTAAACGTCGTGTGCGCCGCCATGGCGCGGCAAGCTAGTGCCGCGATTCGTTGGAATCGAGGGGTAAATAAGAAGCACTGCGCGAGTCAATGGCGTCGCACGCTCGCTCGAGTCCGATTGGGGTGACTCGGGTTGCCCTCGGGAACCGAATAACCGCTATTGCGGGACGGGCGGCACGGTGACGGTGTTGATCGGTTTGAGGCTCATTCCGGCGGGGTAGCCGTAGCTGACCGTGACGTCCCAGCCCCAGACCGTGAGGCCGAACGGTGACTCGCTGTCGGCCGTGTGCACGCCATTGTCGCAGCCGCCGACGGGGGCGCCGCCGATCACGAGATTGACCCGTGCGTACTCGAACTCTCCGCTCTGGCCGACGGGCGCCCAGCCGCCGACGGGGCCGAGGCAGTCGAGCGTGACGTCTTTGAAGGTGCCGTCTTTGGCCTTTACGCGCGTGAAGATGAGCTGGGTATAGCGATAGGTCGGGTCGGTGAGAAACAGGTAGTGGTCCAGGTACTGAGCGGGCGGAATCACGTTGACGACCTCGGGATCGCCGAGGTTCTCGAAGTTGCCACTGACCGAGCCAGCACCGGACATATGAGTAGCAAGGTAGAACGGGTGCGCCTCGTCTTGGCTACGCACCACGAAGGGCTCGTTCCCGTAGAACAGGATGACGTCACCGGTGGACACCGAATTGGGTGCGCCGGCGGGCGGACCTGGGTCGTAGATGAGCTGTGTGCCTGGCACCATGCCGACGAGCTCGTAAGGCACACTCTCATTGGCACCCGGCACACGGTCGGCATAGCGCACGCCGAGGTAGGTGTTGCCAAGGGAGTTGACGGGCAACAACTGTTGATGGCCCGAGTCGCAGGCGAAGTTGCCAATCGGGATATTCATGCATGATGAGCCGCCCCACATGCTGATGGGTTTGTCGGACGCAACGATGCTTCCGGCGAGGCGGTCGGGCTGCATGAACTGGAGCAACTGCCCGGCACCAAGCGAATAAGTAGTGGGTTGATTCGCACCGGCAGGCGCAACGCCAGGGCCGCCGGTGATTGCCACTTTCGGATTGACGGTGACGGTGGTGCCCGCCTCCGCCGCTACGATCTGCACGTACGGGAAGCCGTTGGCGCCAGTGAGGTTTGGATCGGCAGCGAAGGCGTCGGCGGCAACGAAATTGTCGCCCCACGTCTGCGTTGGCAAGAGCAAGGTCGAGCTGGTGACGAAGCTCGATGCGCCGCCGTACGGGAAAATGTCGTAGGCGATGATCGGCCGGTCCGTCGTGAGATGAAAGGCATTGCCGAGGCCGTTGCCGTTGACCTCCACATTGCCATTGATGCCCGACGCCGTGCCTGGCGGGCATGGGACGAAGAAAATGTCGCCGGACGGGTACTGCGACAAGAACACGATGGCGATCTTGCCGGGGTCGAGCTTGCCACCGGGGAGCGGCTGATAGGTAATCGCGCTGCCGCTGCCGACGGGCGTTCGCACGATCTGATCGGTATTGAACGTGGTCGAGCCATGCGACGCCGAGATCGTGACGGGGGTCGTCCAGGTATTGGCGATGAGCGCCGCGAAACAGGAGCCGCGCGTCTCGAACATTGGGCCAGGCAGCGCGGAGTAGAAGTCGCAGCCGATGGTGCTGTCGTTGGCCATCGCGCTATCGCAGGGCGCGACGCAGGTGCCGTCGGGGCTACAGCCAAGGTCATCGGGGCATGTCTTCAAGACTTTGTCGTCGCAGTCCACGACGTGGTGCAGATCGGCGGAACAATGCGTTGCACACGCGCTGCCGCCGCCCGCGCTCGTCGTCGAAAAGCCGACGTCGCCCCCCGACGATGCATTGTTGGACGAGCCGCTGTCGCCGCCATCATCGAGGGTCGAGCGGGTGGCGCTACAGGTGACGACTGCGGCGATTGCAGCGACGCTGAGCGCGACGCGAACGAGGACACGGGCAAAAAAGAACGGACGGCGTGAAGGATGCGACAAGCTACAACTCATGGGCCGGATGCTACGCGCTGCAGACACGTACGGCCAGCGGTGAGCCAAGCGGTGAGCCGAACGCGCGAGCCATCGGTGACCTGAATGCGCGAGCCAAACGGCTCGAAGGACAGCGGTGTTGGCGAGGGAATGGGGCAATGCCAACTCGGCGGAGACAAACGGATCACCGGGGCTGCCATGCGGTGCCGGCCTCGCTCCGCGCTTGGATTGCGGGCGTTTCGCGGCCGCGATACCGGATCCGTCGTGAAGCGCCACGCGACCAGTGAGCGCGCGATCTTCGAGGTCGTGCCGCGCCTCGTTGGGCGTGTGCCATTCGCTGCGCTCGCGGACTTGCCGACGCCGGTCGTCGCGCTCGAAGGGCTAGCGAGAGAGCTTGGGTATGCGGGTGGCGCGTATCGCAAATGCGATGACCTCACTTCTTGCCATTACGGTGGCAACAAGGTGCGCACGCTCGAAGTTCTATTGGCCAATGCCGTGGCCGAGGGCGCGAGCCACATCTATGCGACTGGCGCGTTCGGCAGCAATCACGCGGCGGCTGTTTCCGTGCATGCGGCACGCTTGGGGCTCGCGTCCGGCGCTGTCCTCTATCCGCAGCCCTATTCGCAGGCCGCGGCGGCCAATCTCCGCATCGTGCTCGCGGGCTCGGCGCGTGGCTGCGTGCGCGAATTGCCGCACTGGTCGGCCCTGCCGTGGGGGATGTGGAGCGAAGAGCGTAGGGCGCGTGCGCGTGGGGAGCGGCCCTATTTCATGGTACCGGGCGGCGCGACGGAATTGGGTGCGATGGGTTACGTGTCGGCGGGATTGGAGCTCGCGCTGCAAGTGGCGCGCGGAGAGCTTCCGCCGCCGAAGAGCATCATCGTTGCGACAGGCTCGAACTGCACGACGGCGGGTCTGCTCGTGGGCGTCGTGCTCGCGGCGAGGCTCGGCATTGGCTTCGTCGAGGCGGGAGCGCCGTCGCCTCCGCGCATCGTCGGCGTGCGCGTGACGCCGTGGCCGGTCACGAGCGTGTGGCGCATCGTGTCGCTCGCGCACCGTGCGTCGTGCTTGCTTGCGTCGCTCGCCTCGGATGCGCGCCTGCTCGTGAGTCGGCGTGAGCTACGTCAGTGCTTGGAGCTCGATCGGAGCGAGATCGGCGGCGGCTATGCAGTCGAGACGCGCACCGGACGCGCGGCCGTGAAGGCATTTCGCGAACACGCGGGCATCGAGCTCGAGACGACCTACAGCGGAAAATCCGCGGCCGCCTTCATCGCCCGGATGCGCAGGCGCGACCCTGGCCCGCTCCTTTACTGGTCGACCCGCACGGCGCCGCTCGCCGACCTTGCCCGCACTCCCGACCCCGCGGTCAGCGCCGCCAGCGTCAAGCACGTCGATAGCGCGGTCAGCGTCGAGCGCGTCGAGCGCGTCGATAGCGCCGACATGCCCGATCGCTCCGAGCACGACGCCGGTCCCGGCCTCATGGACAGCGCCGGAACCACCCACGAGACGCCGCCGCGGATGGCTCGCTGGTTAGACCGGATGGTTGGACAGTAGTCCAGTCACGGGCCATTGTGGGCCCTTGAAGATCCACCTTCTGGCGGCGGCGTGGTCCCGGTGGTTTTTACATAATGCCTAATTCTGTGGTAGTTGCTGCGAGTCTCGTGGCGGCAACGAGGGCTGGCGCGGGCGTTGCTTTGGGCCACATGAAAACAGGCCAACGGGCCTAACTGGAGAATTTGCGATGAATCAGCTTCGAGGAATGGCGGCACTCTTAGGGATCACGGCGCTCGCTGCATGCGGTGGCGCGGCGACGAAGGACGAGGGCGACGCGACCACGGGTGACACGGGCGCGACGACCGCGGCGGCGACGACAGGCAGCGGCGCGACGAGCGGCACGACGAGCGGCGGCGGCCAGCAGTGCGGCGCCGGCAGCGTCGACATGGACGACCCGTGCGAGGTCTGCGTCCTCGAAAATTGCGCGCCCGAAGCGCTCGCGTGCTGTCAGCAAACGGGCTGTCTCGACATCATCGCGTGCGCGCAAGAGACGGGCTGTAGCGGAGTCGATTGCTACACGCCCGAGACCTGCCAGGCCGCAATCGACGCGGCGGGCGGCATCACGATCGCGACGATGTTCGCGCAGCCGCTCGGTAACTGCGCGATCGCGAGTTGTGCGACGACCTGCGGCGCGATGGGCGCGGGCGGCGGCGGGCCATAAGCAGCGGGCCGTAGGCAGCGGCAGAATTTGAGCGGCTCAGCCGTGTGTGTTGCGTCGCGCGTTGCCCGAGGCGGTCGCGTACTTGCGGCTCATGCCCGGGCGCACTACGCGCGGAGCAAGATCGATGATGCGCGCCGCCCTCGTTGCTTCTTGCATTTTCTCGCTGGGATTTGCCGGCTGCCGTGCGCGCGGGCCTGACGGCGCGGCGCAGGTAGAGATCGGCGCGAACGCGGGTGGCTCCGCCCATTCGGTCGCGTCGGCACAGTCGGTCGCGGCGGCGCATTCGGTCGCGTCGGCGCAGTCGCTGCCGTCGACATTGAATGGCGCCGCGCTGTCTCTCGTGACCCGGCCGAAGCGCAGCATGCCCGCCGGCAGTGACGAGCCACCGCGGATCGCGCGCGGCATTCACGGCGCGGTCGCTACCCAGGATGCGTACGCGACGGACGTCGGGATCGGAATTCTCAAGCGCGGTGGCAATGCCGTGGACGCGGCGGTGGCGGTGGCCTTCGCGCTCGCCGTCACACACCCTGCGGCCGGTAACGTCGGCGGCGGCGGCTTCATGGTCGTGCGCCTCGCCGATGGTACCGCGAGCGCGATCGATTACCGCGAGACCGCGCCCGCGCGCGCGCACCGCGACATGTACCTCGATGCCCACGGCAAGCCGACCGACGAGAGCCTCGTTGGCGCGAAAGCCGCGGGAATTCCGGGCACGGTCGCGGGTCTAGCGCTCGCGCATGCGAAGTTTGGCAAGCTCCCGTGGTCGGAGCTGATCGAGCCGGCGCTGCGCTTGGCACGTGACGGGCACGCGCTCGACAGCGTCCAGGTCGATGACTTGCGCGAAGCGAGCTTGAAGATGCGCGAGCACCACTTTGCCGCGTCGGCTGCCCACTACGAAGCTGCGGGCGGCGGTGCTTACGCGGTCGGCGACATCTGGCGGCAGCCCCAGCTTGCGGCCACCTTGGAGGCGATCGCGACTGGCGGGGCCGCTGCGTTTTATCGCGGTCCGCTCGCCGCGCGTCTGGTCGATGGCGTCGTCCGAGGCGGCGGCGTCTGGACCTTGGCGGATCTCGAACGGTACCGCGCCGTGGAGCGTGAGCCGCTTCGCTTCGACTATCGGGGCCATACGGTCTTGACCATGCCGCCGCCCTCGGCTGGCGGAGTCGTCATGCAGCAGATCTTGACGGCGAGTGCGCTGCTCGGGCTCGAACGTCACCCGTGGCAGAGCGTGCCGTCGCTGCATGGGTACGTGGAGGCTGCGCGGCGCGCCTATGCGGATCGCAATAGCCTCCTCGGAGATCCTGCGTTCGTGAAGATCCCCGTCTTAGAACTCGTGTCGACCGAGTATGTGAAACAGCGAGTCGCGGACATCGATCCCGAGCACGCGACGCCTTCCGAGCGGGTCCGAGCGGGCTTGTCCGTTCCGCGCGAGTCCACCCAGACTACCCATTACTCGGTGGTCGACGAACTCGGCAATGCGGTCGCGAATACCTATACGCTGAACACCTCATTTGGCGCGCGCTACGTCGTGCCTGGCACGGGCGTATTGCTCAATAATGAGATGGACGATTTCGCGGTAAAACCCGGGACGGCCAATGTTTATGGGTTAGTTCAGAGCGAGCAGAACGCCATCTCTCCGGGTAAGCGGATGCTGAGCAGCATGTCCCCAACCATTCTCGTTCGTGACGGGGCCGTGCGCGCGGTGCTCGGCACGCCGGGTGGTCCGACGATCACGACGACGGTGGTGCAACTGATCCGCGCGATCGTCGACTACGACCAGCCGCTCGACGTCGCCATCGCCGCGCCGCGCGTGCATCACCAATGGCTGCCCGACGCCGTCATCGCCGAAAGGGGATTAGCGGCGGAGGTCGTGCGTGGGCTCGAGAGTCGCGGCCATAAGCTCCAATGGCGCGAGCGAATCGGACATGCCAATTGCATTGAAGCGGACCCCAAGACCGGTGGCCTGCGCGCCGTCGCCGACACCGGTCGTGAAGGTGGCAAGGCGGCCGCGTACTAGGATTGACATCCCGTGTCTGGGCCCCTGTAGTGTGCGGCGCCCGAGCCGATGAGACGCTCGGTGGTCGGGTTCGACCGTGCTTCGTTGGGCTTGGCAGAGCTTTGGAGACGCGAAGGAATGGGCCGAAGTTTGGCGGTGATCGGGGCGCTCGCTGTGCTCTGTGCGCTCGCCGGTTCAGCGTGTCTCGTACACGAGGTCGAGCGCGCGCCGGCTCCCCCGATTGCGCCGCCGGCGATGTATTCGGAAGCAGCGGAAGCGGGCGGCGGAGATGCGCGCAGGCGCTGGTGGGAGAGCTTCGGCGACGGTGAGCTCAAGCTCTTGGTCGAGGAGGCGCTCGCGCACAACTTGCAGTTGCGCCAATCGTGGGCGCGCCTGCGACAATCGCGGGCGGTGGCGCGCGCGGCGGCGGCGGGGCTGTTTCCGAATCTCGACGTGACGACCTCGGCCGGACGCTCGAAGAGTCCGCCGCGCGTGTTCAACTTGGGCGGCGTCGAGCAGAACATCCCTGGCAGCGAGAGCAGCAGCTTCAACGCGTCGCTGCCTCTCAGCTACGAGCTCGATGTCTGGGGCCGGGTGCGCTCGGGGTGGTTCGCGGCGCAAGAGGACGAAGCGGCCGCGCGCGCGGATGTCGAGACCGTGGCGATCACGATCGCGGCGAACGTGACCGAGCGTTGGCTCGACGTGCTCGAGCAGCGGGCTGCCCTCCGGCTCGCCGAGCGGCAGCTCACGCACGCGGCGGCATTTCGTGCGGTCGTGGAGCTGCGCTTCGCGGGCTCGCAGGGCGCACTCAGCGATGTCTTTCAGCAGACCCAGCAGGTGCAGCAGCTCGAGGCGCAGAAGATCGGGATCGTCACGGCGGAGGCGCTCGCACACAAACAACTTGCGGTGCTCTTGGGTGCACAGCCGAGCCTTCGCGCGCGCCCGAGCGGCGATGACTTGCCCGCGCCGCCGCCGATGCCTGCGCTCGGAGTGCCGGCGCGGCTGCTCGTCGATCGGCCGGATTTACGGCTCTTGCGCCATCGGATCGTGGCGGCCGACTATCGTCTCGGGCAGGCGATCGCCGCGCGCTTTCCGGCGTTGCAGCTGAGCGGAAGTCTCGGCTTCAGCGCGACGGATCTGGCGCAGTTCTTCGAGTCCTTCGTGTGGAGCTTTCTCGGCTCGCTCAGCGCGAATCTGTGGGACGGCGGGCGTCGCTCGGCGGAGGTCGAACGCACGGAGGCGGTGATCGACGACGCGCTGGCCGGCTATGGTCACGCGTTGCTCGGCGCGCTCTACGACGTCGAGGCGGCGTTGCTGCAAGAGCGCCAACAGCGCGCGAAGGTGCGGCTCGCGGAAGAGCAGGTGCGGACGGCGAACAGGACCGTGGAGGCCGCGAAGTTGCGCTATGAGGCGGGCGTGGCCGAGGGCTTCTTGAGCGCGCTCACCGCGATGTCGTCCGAGCAGCTGGCCGAGCGCAGCATGCTCGGCGAACGACGGAAGCTCGTGTCCTTTCGCGTGCAGCTCTATCGCGCACTCGGCGGTGCCTTCAGTCGCGAGCTGAGCGAACCCGAGCCGCCGCGGGAGATGCGCGACGCGCTGAATCGCAGCGATGTGCCGAGGCCCACCGCCGACGAGCCGCCGCGCGTGGTGGCACCATGAACGGTGCGCCATCCTCGCCATCGAGCGGGCAGTCTCGCGATGGGCAAACGTCCGGCGGATTCGAGCCGCCGCGCAAGGCTTGGGTGACGGCGCTGATTTCGCTGGCGATCGTGGGGCTCGGAGTCGGCGGTGCGCTCGTGCTCGTGCGGACGAAGCCAAAGCCGGGGCGAGAAACGGCGGCGCGATTGGCACCTTCGGTCGAGGTCATTTCCGCGCATTTCGCGAGCCATCCGGTGATCGTGCGCGCGCACGGCGAGGTGACGGCGGCCCGCACGCTGATCGTGATGAGCGAGGTCGGCGGCCGCATCGTGTGGCAAAACGAGAGCCTCGTCCCGGGCGGTTTCATCAAGGCCGGCGAGCAGCTCGTGCGGATCGATCCGCGCGACTACGCGATCGGCGTGAAGCAACAAGAGGCGCTCGTCTCGAGCCAGTCTCTGCAGCTCGAGCTCGAGCGTGGCCGGCACGAGGTCGCCAAGCGCGAGTGGGAACTGTATCAAGCGGAGCGCAGCGCGACGGCTTCGGCTGCGCCTATGGCTATGGCTGCGGGCGTGCCGGCGTTGCTCCCGCCAGCCCTCACGTCAGCGCAACCCTCCCTGCAACCATCGGCAGAGCCGCCTGCGCTCGCGTTGCGGGTGCCCCATTTCGACAGCGCGAAGGTGGCGTTGCGAGCGGCGGCGGGCGGACTCGAAAAGGCGCAGCTGTCACTCTCGCGCACGACCCTCAGCGCGCCCTTCAATGCCGTCGTCGACACGGAGTCCGTCGAGGTCGGACAGCTCGCATTACCGCAGGCTCCGCTCGCGACGCTGGTCGGCACCGACATGGTCTGGGTGCGCGTGGCGCTGCCGCTCTCCGAGCTTTCGTACCTTCGATTTCCGTCGCCCGGCGTGGCGGGTGCGAGCGCGCGCGTGTTCGCGGAGACCGGAAAAGGGCGGATTTTTCGCAACGGAACGGTCAGTCGGCTGCTCGGCGCGCTCGAGCCCACCGGCCGGCTCGCGCGGATCCTCATCGACGTTGAAGATCCTTTCGGGCGAAGGGCGAAGGAGCTTGGTCTGCCGCTCTTGCTGGGCTCGTTCGTCCACGTCGAGATCGATGGCGGTCAGCTCGACCAGGTGATCGAGCTTCCGCGTCGCGCGCTCGAGCCAGGCGGTCGCGTGTACGTGCTCGACCAGGACGACAAGCTCGCGAGCCGGCGCGTGGAGATCGTCCTCAGTGGCGAGGACACCGTGCTCGTGCGCGGAGAGTTGGCGGAGGCCGAGCGCGTGATCGTGTCCCCGCTCGCCGCTCCGGTGCTCGGGATGAAGCTGCGCGTCGTGGAACGGAGGGCTGCGAGTGGCATGGTTGAGAGTGGCGTGCCTGAGAGTGCCACGGCGAGCGCGACGGCGAGTGGCGCGGCTGCGAGTGCGCCAGCTGCGAGTGCCCCAGCCGCGAGTGCCCCAGCTGCGAGTGGCTCGCGATGACCGCGCCCGAGAACCATAGCGGCGAGAAGCTGTTCGCGGGCTCACCGCCACCGAGGCTCGGCGACGGCCCGATCGCCTGGGCGATCCGCAATTCGGTAGCGGCCAACCTGATCATGATCGCGATGATCATCGGCGGCGCGTTCGTCCTCGGCGGCGTGCGCCAAGAGGTGTTTCCCGAGTTTCAGCTCGACATGGTGAACGTCGCGGTCGCCTACCCCGGGGCGAGCCCCGAAGAGGTCGAGCGCGGAGTCACGGTCGCCATCGAAGAAGCCGTGCGCGCGGTCGATGGTGTGAAGGAGATCTCGTCGAACACCGGCGAGGGCGTGGCCAACATCACCGTCGAGCTCGCGCTCGGCACCAACCGCGATCGCGCGCTCAGCGACGTGAAGAGCGCCGTCGATCGCGTGACCTCGATGCCGCGCGACGTCGAGCGTCCGATGACCGCGTTGCTTCAGATCCGCAGTCAGATCATCGCGCTCGTCGTCTACGGAGACACCTCCGAGAAGACGCTGCGCGCGCTCGCCGAGGGCATTCGCGACGAGCTGCTCGACGATCCGGGGATCTCGACGGTGGAGCTCGCGGGGATCCGGCCGCTCGAGATCAGCATCCAGGTTCGCCAAGAAAAACTGCGCGAGTACGGCCTCACCCTCGAGCAGATCGCCGCGGCCATCCGCGCGGCAAACGTCGAGGTTCCGGCCGGCGGCATCAAGACCGACAAGGGCGAGATCCTCCTTCGCACCGACGCGCGCCGCGACTTCGGCAGCGAGTTTCACTCCATCGCGCTGGTCTCGCGCCCGGACGGCACGAGCGTGACCTTGGGCGACGTCGCCACGATCGAGGATGGCTTCCGCGAGACGGATCAAGAGGCATATTTCAACGGCAAGCGCGCCGCGATGCTGCGTGTTTATCGCGTCGGCGAGGAGACGCCGCTCGCGGTAGCGGCAGCGGTCAAGAAGTACATCGAGAACAAGCGGGAGAGTCTGCCGGAGGGCGTGAGCATCGGCATCTGGGACGATCGCAGCCGGGCATTTCGCGAGCGGCTCGACGTCTTGCTGAGCAACACCTGGCAGGGGCTCCTCTTGATCATGCTGTGCCTCGGGCTCTTCCTCGATGTGCGGCTGGCCTTCTGGGTCACGCTCGGGATCCCGACGGCGGTGTTCGGCTCGTTCATTTTTCTGCCGGGCCTCGACGTCTCGATCAACATGATCTCGCTGTTCGCGTTCATCGTGACGCTCGGCATCATGGTGGACGACGCCATCGTCATCAGCGAGGCCGTGCACAAGCGCCGCGAAGAGGGGCTCTCGCAGGTGGACGCTGCGATCGCGGGCGTGCGCGACGTGGCCGTGCCGGTGACCTTCAGCGTGCTCTCGGCGGTGGTCGCGTTCACGCCGCTTTTGTTCGTGCCGGGCGTGAGCGGAAAGTTCTTTCGCAACATCCCGATCGTCGTGAACGTGGTCTTGCTGGTCTCGCTCGCCGAGGCGCTGTTCATCCTGCCCGCGCACCTCGCACACGCGAATCCGATCGCGCTCGCGGCGCGCCGTTGGCTGAAGAGCATCTTCGGCGAGGGCCTGGGCCCGGTCGGCTGGCTCCACCGCAAGCAGCAGCGCTTCAGCCAAGCTTTCGAGCGGACGATTCGGACGCGATTTCAACCCTTCGCGCGGCGACTCATTCGCAATCGCTACCCTGTGGCGGCCACGGCGTTGGCGCTCTTGGCCGTCGCGAGCGGCTGGATTGGCGGGGGTCGCATCGATTTCACGTTCTTCCCTAAGATCGAGAGCGACGTCGTCTTCGCGCAGCTGACCATGCCCTATGGCACGCCTGTCACGACCTCACGCCGGCACCTCGAGCGCATGGTCAGCTCCCTGCGCGAAGTGCTCGCAGAGCATGGCGGCGAGCAGAAAAATAGCCTCGGGATTTTCTCGCAAGTGGGCGCGGCGAACTTCGGCGGAACGGGCCGCAGCGGGCAGAGCGCGTCTGGCAGCCAGCTCGCGGAGGTGGCGCTCTTGATGCCGCCGATGGACGAGCGAGCGGTGTCCGCGAAGGTGCTCGCGGCCGAGTGGCGCACCCGCATCGGCGACATTCCAGGCGCCGAATCGGTGAAGCTTCAGTACACCTCGGGCGCGTCCGCCGAGTCGCCGATCGCCGTCCGCCTCAGTCACCGCGACGTGAGGACGCTCGAGACCGCGTCGGCTGAGCTCGCCAGCCGCCTGCGCGCCTACACCGGCGTGAAGGACGTCGACGACGGCGTCGAGCTCGGCAAGGTGCAGCTCAATTTCGAGCTCTCCGCCGAGGCCCGCTCGCTCGGCATCACCGAGACCGATCTCGCTCGCCAGGTGCGCGCGGCATTCTTCGGTGCGGAGGCCTCGCGGCAGCAGCGCGGGCGCGACGAGGTGCGCGTCTACGTGAGGTTGCCGCGCGAGCAAAGGACGAGCCTCGAGCATCTCGAGACGCTCATGGTGCGCGCGCCGAATGGCCGCGAAATCCCGCTCGCGCTCGCGGCGCGGATGACCGAGGGTCGCGCGTACACGGGCATTCGTCGCGTCGATGGCCGGCGCCGACTCACGGTCGAGGCCGACGTCGAAGAGGGCAAGGCCAACGCCAACAAGGTGATGGCAGATTTGCGGGAAGGCGCGCTTCCGGAGCTCGCGGCGCACTACCCCGGCTTGAGCTGGGACGTCGGTGGTCAGCAGCGTTCACAGGCCGAGTCCCTCGACGCGTTGTGGCGCGGGTTCTTGCTGTCGATGTTGGCAAACTTCGTGCTCTTGGCGATCCCGCTTCGCAGCTATTTTCAGCCCATCGTCATCATGAGCGTGATCCCGTTCTCGATCGTCGGGGCGCTGCTCGGACACATCGCGATGGGCTACGACTTGAGCATCCTGAGCATCATGGGGCTCACCTCGCTGAGCGGCATGGTCGTCAACGACTCGATCGTTCTCATCGATGCGGTGAACGAGTTTCGCAAGGCTGGCATGTCGCGCTACGAAGCGGTGGTGGCGGCGTGCGTGCGCCGGTTTCGCGCCATCATGCTCGTGTCGGTGACGACGTTCCTGGGGCTCGCACCGATGATCTGGGAGAGTTCGTTCCAGGCGCGTTTTCTCATCCCGATGGGCCTGAGCATCGCCTTCGGTGGGCTCTTCTCCACCATCACCGTGTGGCTGGTGGTGCCGTCGTTTTACTTGATCCTTCAGGACGTCGGTGACGTCGCGCGCCGCATGTTCGGGGCCGAGCCCCCTGCCGAGAGCAGCGCCGCGCCCGTAGAGTAGAGGCGCTGGACTTCAGGGCGCGCGCCTATACTGCGGCCACCGTGGCACTACCATTTCCTTCCCTCGTCATTCGCAAACACGAGCTCGTTCCGTTGGGGTCGTTCGCCGAAGCGCAGGCGGCGTTCTTGACCCCGGATACGGACAGCGTGGCGCGCCTCGCGACTTTGTTGGAGCGCCACCGCGTCGGCGTCGTCGCCCACTTCTACATGGACCCCGAGCTTCAAGGCGTCTTGTCGGCGTGTCCGTGGCCGCACCTTCGCATCAGCGACTCGCTCTTGATGGCGGACGCGGCGGTCGAAATGGTCGCGGCCGGGGTCGAGCGCGTCGTTGTGCTTGGCGTCGACTTCATGGCGGAGAACGTGCGCGCGATGCTCGATGTTGCCGGATATTCCGGCGTTCCCGTGTACCGCGTCGCCGCCGACCCGATCGGCTGCTCGCTCGCGGAGGCAGCGGAATCGCCGGCCTACGCGGCTTACCTCGCGCGCGCGTCCGAGGTCCCGCGCTCGCTGCACGTCATCTACATCAACACGAGCCTGCGGACGAAGGCGCACGCGCATCACCGCCTGCCGACGATCACCTGCACCTCCTCGAACGTCGTGCACACCGTGCTTCAAAGTTTTGCGCAGGTGCCGGGCGCCCACGTCTGGTTCGGTCCCGACACGTACATGGGAGAAAATCTCGCGGCCTTGTTCGGCGGTCTCGAGCAGCTCAGCGATGCCACCATCACTGCGCTGCATCCGCACTTCGATCGGCAGAGCCTCGCGCGCGTGCTCGACCGGTTTCACTTCTTCGGTCAAGGCACCTGCGTCGTGCACCACCTCTTCGGTGCGGCCGTCGTCGATATCGTCGAGCGGGACTACGCCGATTGCTACGTGACGGCACATTTCGAAGTGCCCGGTGAAATGTTTCGCGTGGCGCTTGCGGCACAACAGCGCGGGCGCGGCGTCGTCGGCTCGACGGCGAACATCCTGTCGTTCATCGGGGATCGCGTGAAAGAGCAGGCAACTACGGGTCGCGGCGCGCGGCTGCGCTTCGTGCTCGGCACCGAGGCGGGCATGATCACGTCGATCGTGCGGCGCGTGCAGGTGTTGTTAGCGGCCTCGGGGCGCGATGACCTCGAGGCGGAGATCATCTTTCCCGTCGCCCAAGAAGCCATCCTCCGCACCGAGGATCGAGAGCTCGTGATCGTGCCCGGAGTCTCCGGTGGCGAAGGGTGCAGCACCGCTGGCGGCTGCGCGACGTGCCCCTACATGAAGATGAACTCGCTCGACGCGCTCTTCGATGTGCTCGCCGCACTCGACCGGCCGAGTGAGCGCCTCGTCGCGTTATTTCCGCGCACTTACCCAGAGCGCGTCGGTGCCCGGTCGGTGGCAGAGCTTGGAGGCGAACCCATTCTTCACATGCGGCATTTGCAGCGCAACGGAGTCCTCTCGGACGCTCTCGTCCACGACATTTGCACGCGCAACATCGCGGTCGCTTGAGCGGCGCTGCGTCATCCTCACCGCTACGCGAGAACGATGACGAGGGCTCCGGCGATCGCGAGTCCGGCGCCGACGATGCGTCGCGTTGTCAGTGCTTCACCGAGAACCACGCGCGCGAGAATGAGCGTGAAAACGCTCGCCATTTGATTCAGCACGGCGGCGTTCGACGCGGGCGCCCACTTGAAGCCGCCGAGCCACAAGAGCATCGAGACGTAGCTTCCGAGCACCGCGGCCGGCGCGAGCGTGCGCCACTCGGGACGCGGTCGTAGCGCCTGGAGGGCGATGCGTTGCGAGGGCACGACCAACATCCACACGAGCTGTCCGCCTACGCCAGCAGCGAGGCGCACGAGCGTCACCTCGACGAGGGAGCTGCGCGCGAGGATGGGCTTCGAGAGGACGATGCCGAGCCCCATCGCGGCGATGCCGAGCACGCCGACGAGGATGCCAAGCCCGCGCCCACGCACTTCCGCGGCACGTTCTTTCGAAGTGTCGGCCGGCTCCGCGATATTGGGCTGGCTCGGCCGGTCGAGCGTCGCAGCGATGACGCCGCCAAGCACCAACGACGCGCCGATGAACAAGGCCGCGCCCAGGCTCTCGCCGAGAAACAGGACGCTCATCAACACGACCGTGGGCGCGTAGGTGCAGTCGACGATCGCGAGCAGACCGGCGCCGAGCCGTCGTAGCGCCATGAAGATGAGCGTGTCCGCGAGCGTGAGCCCGAGCACCCCGCTGGCGATGAGCGCGAGCCAATCGGCAGGGCTGCGCTCGGTGTCGATGCGGCCGCCCATCACCAGCAGCGTGAGCGCCAACAGCACCAACGCGACCACGTTCTTGAAGAGGTTCATCCCTTGTGGCGAGATCCCCTCCGAGCGCTTGAACAGGACGATGCTCCCTGACCAGCAACACGCCGCTCCTAGCGCACAGGCCTCGCCCAACATGCGCGGCCCCATACTGCCTGGGCCGTGCGCGGCCAATTCACTTGTCAACAACAGACAAATCGTGGGCCATGCGCGGCGCTTCGAGTCCGCGCTTCAAAATGCACTGCGCTTCAAAATGCACTGCGCTTCAAAATGCATCGGGGGCTACCCGCGTGCGCGGTAGCGTGAAGCCACCGTGATACGCATCGCGCTCGACGTCATGGGTGCGGACGGTGGCGTGAGGCCGCTGGTCGAGGGTGCGGCGCAGCTTTCGATGGAGCGCGGCGAGACCGTGGTCGTGCTCGTCGGCGATGATCGCGCCATTCGCAAAACGCTCGCGTCCGTAGCGCACGACGCGCAGCGAATCGAGGTCGTGCATGCGCCGTCGGCCGTTCTCAGCACGGATAATCCCGCGGAGGCGCTCGCGCTCATGCCCGACGCGTCGATCTTGCACGCGGCGAAGCTCGTCCTTTCCGCTGAGGCCGATGTGCTCGTCAGCGCGGGCAACACGGGAGCTGTGATCCTCGCCGCCGCGCGCACCTTCACAAGGCTACCCGGCGTACGGCGGAGCGCGCTCGCCGCGGTCATCCCCACGCTCGCAACGCACGGTCCGCACAAGGACCCCTTCGCGCTGATGCTCGACGTTGGCGCGACGCTCGAGTGCAGCGCGGACGAGCTCGTTGGCTTCGCGGTCATGGGCAGCGCCTATTCGCGCGTCGTGTCCGAGATCGCGCGGCCTCGCGTCGGTCTGTTGTCGAATGGCACAGAGCCACGGAAGGGCACGCCCGCCGTGGTCGAAGCGCACGCGATGCTCGCTCGCAGCGCAGCCGTCGATTTTGCGGGCAACATCGAGGGCCTCGACATCCCGCGTGGCAGCGTGGACGTCGTGGTGTGCGACGGCTTCGTCGGCAACATCGTGCTCAAGATGTTCGAGGGCGTCGCGGACGCTGCGAAGACGCTGGCCAAGGACGCGTATGCCGCTCGCTTGCGCTACAAACTCGGGCTCATGCTCTTGTCGCAGGGCTTGCGGCGCGTGCGCGAGCTCACCGATTGGCAAGCCTATGGCGGAGCGCCGATCCTCGGCTTCGATCGCCTGGTCATCAAGGCTCACGGACGCTCGAACGCTCGCGCCGTACGCAACGCGCTGCGGGTCGCCACCAAGACCGTAGAGCGCGCGCTCGTGCCCAAGATCGAGGAGGGCCTGCGCGCCGCCGCTGACTTAAGATAGCGTGAAGTTCGTGCCGTTCGCCGTTCACCGCGCTGTCTCGGCCTTGCTCTTGCCGTGTGCGATTGCGATCGCGGGCGGGTGCGCATCACCGACGCCGCGTGAGCACGACGACGAGCGAATCGGCGCGTTCAGCCAGCCGATCATCGGCGGTCGCGCGGCGGAAGAAGGCGAGATCTTGGCGACGGTGGCGCTCTTGCGTGAGGGCTTACCCGAGTGCACGGGCGTGCTCGTCGCCGACACCGTCGTGCTCACGGCGGCGCACTGCGTGATGCGCCCCGCGAGCGATGAGCCCGGCGCCCCCTTCGAGCCGGATGACGCCGCGCTGCTGCAAGTCGTCGCGGGCGAGCTCGTGGCCTCGGGGGCGAGCGCGTCCATGCAAGCGGTGAACGTCGCGTCCGTCGCCACCGCCGATTTCAACGCGCAGTTCGTCCGCGATGAAGGCGACAATGACGAGGGTCTCGGCCGTGCGAACGACCTCGCCGTGCTCGTGCTCGAGCGGCCCGTGACGACGCTGGTGCCGGTGCCGCTGCTTCCGCTCGGCGACCTGGCAAATCTCGATGAAGGACGGCTGCTTGTGCTCTCGGGCTACGGCGTGACGGGCTCTACGGTGGGCTCGAGCGTAGGAAAACTCCACGTCGCATCGGGCGCGTACCATAGGAACAATGGGCTTGAGATGCACGTCGGTGGCGCCGGCGTGGACGCGTGTCCGGGTGACTCTGGGGGGCCCGCATATCTTCAGCGCGGCAGCTCGCTGCACATCGTCGGCGTGTCCTCGCGCGGCGTCGATTACGAGACGAAGGCGTGTGGCGCGGGCAGTGTGTATACGCTGCCGACCGCCTACGAGTCGTTCATCGAGGAGCACTCCGCGGGCGCGTATCCGCCGGGCGGTCGCGACGAGCCTGAGGACGAAGGCTGTGCGGTGGCGAGCGGTCGAATGGGCGCGGCGCGTTCAGCGCGAGCTGCGGGCGCTCTGCACAATGCGGGCGCTCTGCACAATGCCGGCGCTCTGCAACTTGCCGTCGCAATGGCCGCGCTCGCGCTCGTTGCGGTACGTTCACGCCGCCGCCGCGCTTGCCGCCGCTTCAGACGCTAACGTCGCTCTCGGTGCCGGCGTCGTAGAGCGATTCTGCGAACTCGCGGACGTGTGCGCGGCGTTCTTTCGAGGTCCACTCGATGTTGATCGCGCGGTCGGTCACCTCCCAGTAGGCGCGCTTGCCGACGCTCACGACGTCCTCGACCGCCTGGCGTAGTTGCTCCACCGGCAAGGTCGCGAGGTGAGCATGTACGCGCTCGAGCGGCTCGGAGAGACCGCGCTCGAGGAAGAATCCGGCGCAGATGATCTTCGCTCTCAGGCGCGCACCGACGGGCCGTCCGTTGACTTCGTTCGGCATGCCGAGGAGGGTCTCGAGGAGCTTGTCCGCCGCGCCAGATTCGGCGATGAACGCGGCCTCGACGACGTGCTCGAGATCGAATGCAGCGAGGTCCGCCACCGACGGGACGCCCAGCTCTTCGGCGAGCTTTGCGTAGGTGACGAAGAAGCCCCCGATCCGCTTGACCGTGCGCTCACTCGTGACCAGCTCCGCTGCGAGCTGGCGATATTGGTAGAAGATGTCGAACGCGGCGCGGCTGTCGTTCTTCATCAGTGAGTCGCGCAGAAAGGTGTTGAAGACGCGGACCGCGAGCGAGACTGCGTGGCGATCTTCGCGCCGTGCTGCTTCGACCGCGATGCGGCGATTCACGTTCGTGATCGTGCTCACCTCGCCCGGGGCGTGCATCAGCGCGTGCCGGTAACAGAGCACCAGCTGATGGACGACCTGCATCTCCATCCAGGTGCGCTTCTCGTTGATCATCTGGATCGCGTAGTGGCTCATGCCCACGAAATCGCTGCGCCCCACGCGGAACCACTCGTCGCCCATGCTTGGCTTGACCTCGCCATAGCGCCGCATGATTTCCCGGAAAGCCCAGACGCCCTCGTGCGCGACGCCGCGGTCCGCTCGGTCGAGCGCCTTGATGACGATCGTGCCGATCTGAAAGAGGCGGTCGTGAATGACGTCCTGTGCGAGCGACGGGTCGTCCTTCTGCTCTGCCACGCGCGCAAGCGTCCGCTCGGTCTCATCGCGAAGCCGGCGAATGATCGCAGAGGGGTCGAGGAAACGAACGACGTAAAAGAAATACGGAATGACGACGATCCAGCCGGCGATCGCCCCGAACACCGCCAGGCGATAGGACCAAATGGGCGCGAAATTCGGGCCTACGAGATACATCACCCAGAGCACGTGCGCCGCGCCGACGGCCCCAAGCGTCAAGACGACGCGATTGATCCGGTCCCGAAGGAACATGTCGATGAGCTTCGGCGTGTGCATGTTCGCCGTGAGCGGAATGGCGAGGCCGATCGTGGCGAGCAGCATCGCCAACATGTTGTTGTATGCGCGCGCCATCGGGCTCAACGCATCGAGCAATTTCGCGTTGTTCATGACCCCCGCGAAGCCCTTCGCGTCCAATGGCGGAAAGCCCTGCGCGTAGAGCTCGAATGCCAGCTCGAGCCCGAAAAGTAGGGTGATCCCGCCGCCGACCCAGAGGACGCCGCGGACGAAGTCCTGCTTCAGCTCATCGATGGGTCGGCCGATCATCCCGCCATTTCCACGGATCAGCGCCCTCCTAGCAACCACTTTCAATCGTGGGCAGGTTGGGCCACGATCTTCGCCATGCGTGTGAAGCGTCGCGAGCTCCTTCGGGCCGGCGCGTCGGTTGCAGCCGGCGCTCCTCTAGCGCTCTTGTTCCTGCGCTCGGCGCGAGCGGAGTTTGGCGCGCTCGTGGCGGATCCGAACGGGATTCTCGATCTCCCCGCGGGGTTCACCTATCAAATCCTCGAGCAGGTCGGCGCAGACATGAGCGACGGCTATCGCGTGCCCGGAAGGCCCGATGGCATGGAGTGCTTTGCGGGGCCGAATGGCACGCTCGTCCTGATGCGCAACCACGAGCTCACCGCCGGCGCGTCCGATGGTCCCTACAAGAACGGCCAGTCCGCCCCGACGGAAGCGTACGACGCGGCGGCGAGCGGTGGCGTCACGCGGCTCGTGATCGATGCCGTCTCGTTCGCGCGCGTCTCGAGCAACCTCGTGCTCGCCGGCACGACCCGCAATTGCGCGGGCGGCTGGAGCCCATGGGGCTGGCTCTCGTGCGAAGAGGATGTTGGCGGCACGCATGGCTACGTCTTCGTGTGCTCGGATTCCGCGACGACGGTGAAGCCTCCGCAAAAAATCGCGAGCTATGGCCGCATGAATCACGAAGCCGCGACCGTCGATCCGGCTACCAACATCGCGTATCTGACCGAGGACCGCACGGACAGTTGCTTCTATCGCTTCGTGCCGAAGGACAAGGCGGTTCCTTTCGTCGGCAAGCTTCAAGCGTTGAAGATCGCCGGCAAGACGAACGAAGATCTGGGGACCTGGGCCGCGGCCGGAATGAGCGCCGGCGTCGAGTGGGTCGATGTCGACGTCCCCGACTCGGCGTCGGACGACGTGCGCGACCAAGCGCAGGCCAAGGGAGCCGGTATCGTGCGGCGCGGAGAGGGGATCTACCTCGAGGGGACCAGCGTCTACTTCTGCGCGACGACTGGCGGGCCTGCGTTCGGCGGGCAAATCTTCCGGCTCGACGTCGCAGCGAACGAGCTCGTGTTGCATGGCGTGTCGAGTGACAAGGCCGAGCTCGACATGCCCGACAACATCGCAGTCGCGCCGTGGGGCGACGTGATCATGGCCGAGGACGGAAGCGGCGGTAATTTTCTCCGCGGCCTCACGTCGACCGGAGAGGTTTACGAATTCGCGCGCAACGCCAAGAGCAACGGTGAGCTCGCGGGCGTGTGCTTCTCGCCCGACGGCAAGGCACTGTTCGTAAATTTGCAGAGCGACGGGCTCACTCTGGTGGTGACCGGCCCGTTCCCGCGTGCGATGACGAGCGGCACAGGTGGCGGTGGACCGGGCAGCACCACGGGCACGAGCGCCGCGGGAGGCAACGGCGCTTCGGGCGCGGCGACGACGGGCGCGGGCGCGGCGTCCGGCAGCGGAGTCGGAAGCGGTGCAAGCAGCGGCGCGGCGAGCGGCCAAACCGAAGAGTCGGGCAGCTGCGCGTTCGCGGTCTCGGCCGGATCTGCGGGCGCGGTCGCCGCGGTCGCGATGATCGCGGCGGTGGTGCGAAAGTGCGGTGCCGGGCGCGCGGGCGAGGATGACAGCCGGCGTGGCGTGGATGGAGCCGTCAACGCCCCGGTGGCCCCGTTTGAAACAATGAGCGACGTCGATGACACCTGAGCCGGGCGCATGGCCGGTGCTGGTCGCGGTGCTCGGCCCCTTCGAAGCGGGCACCATGCTGTGGCGCGTGAGCGGTCAGTCGATGGTGACCGTGATCGCGAAGGCTTGCTGCACGCTCGTCCCGGATGGTGAACTCGCGCTCGCGGAGCCGCAGCCGATCGTCCGCAACGACGCGCTTTTTTCGCATCAGCCGATGGATGGCGTGAGGCGCGCGGGCGAGCTCGCTCCGCAGTTGCATGCCGTCGATGTGACGCTCACGGGCCATGCATACCCGGGCACGCCCGGAGCGGCTCAGGCCTGCGTGCGCTTCGGTCTTCACGCACCGACCGGGCCGCTCTTCGACAAGGTGCTGCACGTCTATGGCGATATCGACAGGCGCACAGGCGTGATGAACCCGATCGAACGGATGCCGTTGAACTACGCGCGCACCTATGGCGGCATCGGCTACGGCAGCAATCCGCTCGGCGTCGGTTTTGGCGGGGAGGGCGACCGCGCGCCGAACGTTTTCGATCCGCGCGATCCGACGATTGCCGCCGGATTTGTGCCGATTCCGGCGGCATTTCCGATTCGGCGAGCGCTGCTCGGCAAGGCCGCCCGCCTCACGATCACCCGCGGCGTGCTCGAGCTTCCGGACGGCTTTGATTGGACCTACTTTCAGGCGGCTCCGAGCGACCAGCGTGTGCTTGCGGTGCGCGGCGGTGAGTGGCTCGTCCTCGATGGCGTGTTCGAAGAACGTCCAGGGCTTTGCACGCGCGTGCCGTCATGGCGACTCGCCGCCAAGGTCTACGATGGAGCGGCCGCTGGTGCGCCAGAGCTCGTGCCATTGCGGCTCGACATGCTCCACGTCGATGCGGACGCGAGGACCTGTGACCTCGTGTTTCGCGGAAGCTTTCCGGTCGGAGATTTCGCGAGCATCGGTGCCATCGCGGTCGCCATCGGGCTCGATGTTCCGGGTGTGCCCATCGATTGGCCAGCGACGAAGGCCGAGTTGCCACTCACGTTATCAACCGTGTCCACTGCGGGCGACGTGCTCGCCGCGCCCGGAGCTCCCGCGCCGCCGTCGCGCTTCGTCGACTCACTCGAGCTGACGCGACAGCTCGTGATGGTGGGAGCCCCCGAGCTGTCTCCCTTCGCTCGCCCCGCTCTGCCCTCCGCGCTGCCCAAGCGAGTGCCCTCCGCGCCGGCCAATCCCGTGAGCGCGCATCCCTTCGCGGGCACAACGACGCTCGATCCCGCAATCCTTGCTTCGCTCGGCGCCGCGACGCCGTTCGCCATGCAACGTTCAGAATCGCCCCAAAAATCCGCCATTCGGTCGATGAACGCGCTGCCTTGGGCCGAAAGCGCTGCGGCGCCAAGCGATGCAACGCCATTCGTCGATCTGGGCCAGACCATCGACGCATCGGCCGTCGAGGACGCTCATCGCAAGCGCGACCGCGCAAGATCGAAAGAGGCCGTTGCAGCAGCCGAGGCGGACGCGCGGCTCGAACGTGAGCGGCTCGATCGGGAGGCCAGCGACGCCGAGGCGACCGCCGATGCTGAGCTCGCGGAGGCAGCACGCATCGACGCGGAGGCCCGCCACATCGCCGCGGCCGAGCGATTTCGCGGCGAGCAAGAAGAGGCAAAGCGACTGGTAGAGCAACGCGCCGCGGAGAAGCTCGAGGCGAAGCGAGCGCAGGCTGCCCAGATGAAGAGCGGCCTCTACGGCGTTTTTCGTCGCAAGTCTTGAAGTGCCCGCTGATGGCGAGTTGACCGGCGGGCTCAGGCGGCGCGCATCGAAATCACGCCGAGCCAATTCATCGCGCGCATCGCGACGTACGTGGGGTCGAGCTCGAACCACCGCTGCGCGAAGTTCGCGGACGAGGGATGGCGATGGTGGTTGTTCTGAAATAGCTCGCCCGCGGTCACCACGTCCACGATGAGCGTGTTTCGCGAACGGTCGTTCGTATCGAAATTGCGGTAGCCGTACATGTGCCC
>SHZB01000034.1 GCA_009692485.1 Myxococcales bacterium | reverse complement strand
GTAGTGCTGGTCACTCTTCGTGCACGCTTCTTCGAGGTAGAGGCGCGTCTCATTCGTGAATTTGCAGAAATTCACCTTGAAACCGTGGGTCGAGCTGCCAAGCATGTAGATGTTCGCGCCCGCGCAGAAACAGTTGTCGAGACCGCTCGAGACGACGACGACCTTCACCTCGGGGTGTGAGAACCGAAGCCGCATCACCGCGTCGGCGAGCTCGATGTCGACCCCGAGGTCGTAGCTGTTGAGCTTGAGGACGTACCCCTCGCGAAGCGGGTGCGCCTCATCGACCTTCATCACGAGCCGCGCGACCGGGCCCTCGGTGGAGAGTTGCCAGTGCTTGTACTGGCTAGGGTGCGTCGCGAACCGAACTCGGGGCGCGTCACCGTGGGCGGCGTGTTCCATCGCGAGGACTGCTACCGGACCTCACGATGCGCGGCAAGGCGGTGCGGCAAGGCGGTGCGGCAAGGCGCTGCGGCAAGTCCGTGCAGCAAGGCGCTGCGGCAGGTCCGTGCAGCAAGGCGCTGCGGCAAGGCGCTGCGGCAAGTCCGTGGGCGTCGAGCGCTCGCACCGGTCAAGTGAGGGATGCTTCGCCGAAGAGCTCGGGCACGCTCATGTAGCCAAGATCGGGAAGCGCCGCGACGAGGGCGAAGTGAAAGAAAATCCGGACGAGGGAATGCTCTGGGCTCGGGACCATGCACGCCGTGACTTCGTAGAGGCCGTCCGCGACGCGGATGCGTTGTTCGTGCGGGCAGTCGCTCCAGCAGAAGAGGTCGTCGCTGCCGCGGACGCAGACCGTGTTGCCGGTGACGCGCATGCCGAGCCGGACGTGGTCGCTCGCGCGCGCGATGACCGTACGATCGAGCGTTGCGCTGAACGCGAGCAGGTAGTCGGCGCGCGGCCAGCGGACGCCGACCGCCGCAAATTCCCCGGAATTGAGCTTGTCCACGAGATCGTGACCGTCGGGGAAGAAGGTCGCGTAGGACTTTCCGTCGCGGAGATCGGAGGCGGCCGGTGGCGCGTAGAGCAGCACCATGAGGCCTGGAGCTTGGAGCTCGGCGACCTGATCGTTCAGTGCTTGGCGGACACGCTTGGCCATCGTCGTTCGCGCGATTCATCGTGCTACAGTCTCGGCCGGTGCGGAAGTCGCGGAGAGTCATCGTACCGGCGACTTTGCCCCTCGAAGACGCCGCGGCGCTGCTCGCTGCGCTTGGCCGACACGGGTTCTCGATAGCTGAGCCCGTGGACCGGTCGCCACGTGAAGCGTCGCTCGATGGCGCCGTGAGTGACGCCGCGAGTGACGCCGCGAGTGACGACGCGAGTGACGACGCGAAACAGCTCGGGGGGCAGCAATCGGAGCTCGTCCTCTCCATCGTGGACGCGCGCAGCGGTGGCGCGGTCGCGCGCAGCTCGACACCTGGTTACGTCGTTGCGCTCGTGGACACGGCGCTCGAGGCGGGTCGTGCGATCGGCGATGGCGCCGACGACGCGCTGCTCGTCCCCTTCGACGACGGCTGGCTCGCCGCGCGGCTCGAGCTAGCAGGGCGCGTGATGAAGCGCCTCGAAGAGCGCCGCGAGCTCGACGGACACATCCACGCGATCGACCGCATGCTGAGCGTCGGGGCGCTCGCGGCGGGGGTCGCGCACGAGCTGAACACGCCGCTCGCGTACGTGATGTCCAATGTTGAATACGGGATGGATTTACTCAAACGCGGGACGTCGCTGACGACGGACGAGCTCCGCGAGCTTCACGATGCGCTGACCGAGGCCTACCAAGGCACCGAGCGGATGCGAACCATCGTGCGCGATCTGCGAACTTTTTCGCGCGGCGGGGACGACACGGTGACGCCGGTCGATGTCCACCGCGTGCTCGAGTCGGCGATCAACATGTGCTTCGGAGAGATCCGCCAGCGCGCGCGTCTCACGAAGCGCTTCGATCCGGTGCCCGCGGTGGTCGCGAACGAGTCGCGGCTCGCGCAGCTGTTCCTGAATCTTCTCCTCAACGCGGCGCAGGCGATCGTGCCCGGGCTCGCCGAGCAGCATCAGATCACGGTCGCGACGAGCACGGGGGCGCGGAAAACTGCGGTGATCGAGGTCTCCGACACCGGCAGCGGAATCGAGCCGCGCCACATGGAGCGCATCTTCGAGCCGCTCTTCACGACCAAGTCGCCCGGGACGGGTACTGGCCTCGGGCTCGCCATTTGCCGCAGCATCGTGGAGGCGCTCGGCGGAACCCTCGCGGTCGAGAGCAGCGTCGGTCGCGGCACCACGTTTCGCATCGAGCTGCCCGGGGTCGCGGACGCGCCGGTCGAGTCGGTGCGTCCACACAGCGCGCCGCCGACCCAACGCGCCCGCGTGCTCACGATCGATGATGACCCGCTCGTCGGTCGCGCGCTCGCACGGCTCTTGCTCGGCCACGAGCTCGTGTCGACGGCGTCCGCGCGTGAAGCGCTGGTCTTGTTGCAGCGGCGAGAAGAGCGCTTCGACCTCATCCTCTGCGACATGACGATGGCAGACGCGAGCGGCAAGGACGTCTACGACGAGCTGAAGGTCCACGCACCGGAGCGCATCTCGCGGCTCGTGTTCATGACCGGAGGCACACTTGGAGCCGGGACGCGAGAGTTTCTCGAGCGACAGGGCATGCCCATCATCGAGAAGCCTTTCGACAGCGCGCTCTTGAGGAAGCTCGTGCTCGACCAACTGACGCGGGTCTGATCCGGGCGGCTTCATCGTATCCTCGGGCCCGCGCGCCATGCCTGCCCTGAGCTCGAAGACTGCCATCGCCGAGACCTTCGCGCGCGCCCTTCCCACGGACGAGCGCGCGATCGCACGGACTTTGTTCGGCAGTCCGTGCTGTTTCGTCAACGGCAACATGTTCGCTGGCGCACACCGTGAAGAACTCTTTCTGCGATTGCCGGTCGATCAGCGCGGACGCTTTCTGAGACAAAGCGGCGCGCGCGTGTTCGAACCGATCGCGGGCCGGCCGATGCGCGAATACGTGTCCGTGCCGAGCACCATGCTCGAGAACCGCCGGCAGCTTCGCGGCTGGGTGAAGCGGGCCTTCGACTACGCGCTTACCTTGCCGGTGAAGCGGTAGCGCCCGATTGGCGGTGAAGCGAGCCGGGGGGACTTCCGCCTGCTCGACGACAGCGTGGTTCGTGCCTCGATTCATTAGAATCGAGGGGTCGATGAACAGCAGTGCCCGGATCAATAGCGTCGCAAATCGAGGGGTAACTCGATGTCCTCGCCAAATCGGGAACGTCGAGTTACCCCTCGATTGGATGGATTCGGTGCACTAGCCGAGCTCCCCAGGGCCTCGAATCGCGACCGTGGAGCTCGAGATCGCGATCACCGGCGGTCGCTTGAAAAATAGCTCTCGCATGTGCGGATCGCGAACGTAGCCGGCGACGCGATCGACCTCGTTGAGCGCACGATGGCAAACGTCGAGCATCATGGCCGAGCGATGCCCGGCGGCGCGCTCTGCCTGGGTGGCGCGCAGCACCGCCTCGCAGCAGAGCCCGCGCACCTCGATGCCGTACTCGGAGCCCTCCATTCCCTCGACGGCGCCGAGTGAGGTGGTCGTGAGCATGAGGCCGGTCTGGATCTCGCCAAGCTCGACGCGGGTCACGGCCTCGAGCGCGGTCGCGTAGACATGATAGCTGACGAGCGCCTGCGATTCGGCGAGGTGCCGCGCGAGGCTGGCACGGTCCCGCGCCCGCGCCGGATCGCCGTTCGCCCGATGGAGAAGGGCGCTCACGATCATCTCGTGGATGCGGTCGTACACGCTGCTCGTGTCATCGATGAGCGCCGCCGCGTCACCGTGCGCCTCGCGGGCTTCGTCCAAACGACCGTGCTCGATGAGGACGCTCGCGAGCACGAGCAGCGTGTCCACGCGCCCATCGAAATCCTCGAAGCGCTCATGGGAATCGCGAGCGCGCCGAAGGTAGACGAGCCCCCGCTCCACGTCGCCGAGCCGCGCGTATGCCATGCCGATGTTGGAGAGCGTCTTGGCGAGCTGGAAGCGCACGCCGCTCGAGCGGCTGATCGCGAGCGCGGACAGACACATCGCGATCGAGTCCTCGTAGCGTCCGAGAACGAAGAGCGAGAATCCGAGTGCGTTGCGTGCCCGAGCTTCGCTGCGACGCGCACCCTCGAGGGTGAAGAGCGCGATCGCGTCGGCGTAGGTCTCGAGCGCGGCGTGAAGGCGCCCAGCACGTCGCAGCAAGACGCCTTTGGCGCGGAGCACTTCGCCGCGGGCACGACGCGATACCTGTTTTTCGTCGGCGGTGCGTAGTGCTTCTTCACACACCTCGAGGGCGCGGTTCACGTCGCCGAGGTCACGTAAGAGCTCGCACTTGAGGCTCAGCGCATCGACCTCGAGGTCGGGCTCGTGTGCGAGACGGGCGAGCTCCGCTGCGCGCTCGGCGAGCGGGAGGCCGTGCGCGAACGCGCCGTCATCGAGGTCGAGCTCGGCGGAGCGCAAGCATGCGGTGGAGAGCCAGCGAGCCTTCTCGGACGCGAAGCTGAGGCGTTGCAGCATGACGAGGTGCCGCCGGCGCTCGTTCGAATCGCCGAGCTGCCGATGGAGCCGCACGAGCGAGTCGTGGGCCACGAGGCGCCGCTCGTCCGTGAGGGGCAAGAGCTCGAGCGCGTGTGCGAAGTAGCGCACCGCGAGCTGTGCCTGGTGCGACGAGCGCGCGGCCTGGGCAGCTACGACGTAGAGTTCAGCGGCGCGCAGCGGCAGCTCACCGCGCTCGAAATGTTGCGCGACGATCGCCGCCGAGAGTCCACGCGCGAGCGAGGTCGGAGCGAGGTGCTCACCGAGACGCCGGTGCATGCGGACGCGCGCCGGCGCCTCGAGCGAGTTGTAGGCGACGTCGCGGGCCAGCGGATAGCGGAGATCGAGCTGCGGTCCCTTGCGGTCACAGATCCCGCGGGCGCACAGGCGCGTCGTGGCGTCGTCGTCGGCGCGTCGCGTCAAGGTCGTGAGATCGTTCGTGTGGATCGGGCCCCCCGCGACCGCGAGCCACGCCACGATGTCGAACTCTGCGCTCGGCAGCTCGTTCAGCCGGTCGGCGAGCAGCTGTTCGACAGTCGACGGGAGCTGTTCGGCGAGCTCTTCGAAGCGCGCGTCGTGGCGAACGAGTCGGGCATCGTCTTCCTCGGTTGCGCCCACGATCTCGAGAGCGCCTCGCTCGAGCAAGGCATCGACGATCTCGAGCAAGAAGTACGGATTTCCGCTCACGCGAGGGGCGAGCGCGCGGCACACGTCGACGGCACCGTGCCTCACGCCGAGCAGCAACTGCACGAGACGAAGCTGCTCGTCGACCGTGAGCCCGCGTAGCTCGCTGCGCATCAGACCTTCGAGGTAAGGCTCCACGCGCTCGTCCGGACGGGTCACGAGCAGAGTCAGGATCGGCGACGTCTCCGGTCGCTCGAGGACACGCTTCAGGACCTCGAGGCTCGCCCGATCGGCCCACTGGATGCCGTCGATGACGATGACGACGGGGCCCGTCTCGGCCACGATGCCGATGAGGAGCCGGACCGCGCGCACGGACAGATCGTGATGCTGCGCCGCCGCGTCTTCGTCCGCGAGCTCGACATGCGTGCCGCTGACGAGCTGCGCAAGGCGTACGACGAGCCGCTCGCCGGGACCGCCGCGCCGAAGTCGCATCGTGTTGCGGACCGCCTCTTTCGCGTCCTCTTCCGATGCATCTTCCGATAATCCAAGCACCTCACGCACGAGATCGGCCACCGTGTCATAAGGCAAATCGATCGTGACTGGCGAGCACTCCACGCGAAAGGCTCGCAAGGAGTCGGGGAGCTCCGAGATGAACGCATTGACGAGGGCGGTCTTGCCGATCCCCATCTCGCCGACGATGACGCGCGCGAGGAGCTCGCCGGCGCGAGAGACCTCGGACGGTGCGCGGTCATCGGGCGGCGGCTCGCTGGTGCGTCCTGGGCTGTAGACCACCCGATGGAAGGCGGCGTGGAGATCGGCCTTCTCCGCGTCGCGGCCCACCAAATCGTGCGGATTGAGCGCCGTCTCGAGCATCCTCTCCTCGGCGGTGAGCGGCCGCAACAATACGTAGACGCGCATTCTTTCTGGCAGTCCTGCCCCGCCGCCGTCCGCGATGATGAGCGCCGGACCGTCGGCCCAGCGGAAGCCGCGGCGCACCAAGCGGTAGACCCCACCTGCGACCCAGGTCTTGCCGAAAGGCGTCTTCTCCGCGAGCTGTTCGCCGATGTCGCGCGCGGGGCTCTGCAGCGTGTAGTTCACGAGGTGCCCGTTGTCGTCGCGCTCGCCTGCCGTGACGCCGCGAACGATCGACACAGCGGCCCGAAGCTGCACCGGTAGCTCCTCCGAGCGACTCGCAAGAAAGTCGTGAACGTCGACAGCGAGCATCGCGGCGTCGTCGGGAGCCTGGGCCGGCATCGCCATCAGGCCGACGATCGCGTGGGCGACGCCAGCGGAGTCCCACGACCACTCGGCGCGCCGCTTGAAGGCGATGTCGCCGAGGGTCGCGCGCGTGGCAGCGACTTCGCGCGCCGCGGCTACGGAACCGAGCGCAGTGTCGAGCTCGGCGAGTCCGTCGATGTGGAGTCGAACGACGGCGACGTGGCGCACTTCTCGCGCGGCTCGAGCGGGTGCCTGGTGCTCGGCGGTGCCGACGACGTTGTCTGCGAGCGACGTGCCCGCGCGCCGCACCGCAGCGAGCGTGGGCTGCGCTGGCCCCGCTCCCGCGCCAAAGCCGTCCGGTCCAAAAAGCTCGCGCAGCGTGTCCTCCACCACCGCGTGATCGACGAGCTCGCGCTCTTCGAAGATGAAACGCGCGAGGTCCGAGCCGAGCTCCCGCGCTGTCTGGTAGCGAAGGACAGGATCGCGCGCCATGGCCTTCAGGACGATGGCGTCGAGCGCGGCAGGTACGGCGGGCTCGTGGTGCGATGGCGCCTTCACGATGCCGGTCATGAGCGCGTCCTGGAGCAGCTCACCCTTCACGCTGCCATAGGGTGAACGCCCCGCGAGCAGCTCGTAGAGGACCACGCCCAACGCATAGACATCGCTGCGCCGATCAACCTTGTCGCCGCGCGCTTGCTCCGGCGACATGTACCCGAGCTTGCCCACGAGCATCCCCTGCTCTTCGCGAAACAGGTTCGCCGTCGCGATCCCGAAGTCCGCTATTTTGACGACCCCTCCCGATGAAATCAGCACGTTTTGCGGCGAAATGTCGCGATGCACGATCGACAACGGCAGGCCCCCTTCGTCCTTGCGTTCGTGCGCGTAGTGTAACCCCTTGGCCACTTCGACCGCGATGAACGCCGCCACCGCGGGCGCGATTCGGCATTCACGCTTGGCCGCGGCGTGCTGCAGCCGACCGAGATCGACGCCGTCGACGTACTCCATCGACAAGAGCAGATCGTTATTGTGGTGTGAGAACTCGTACACCTGAACGATGTTCGGGTGATTGAGCCGAGTGGCCAGATCCGCCTCGTCGACGAACATGTTTCGGAAGCGCCGCGCCTTGCCGTGGTCGGGCAAGATCCGCTTGAGCACGAGCTGCTTGAAGGTGCCCTCGGCGCCGCGCTTCTTCGCCAGAAACACCTCCGCCATTCCGCCCGAGCCGAGGCGCCTCTCGAGCTCGAAGCCCGGGATCTCTGGCAGCTCGCTCGCGGACGCCCCCATCGGAGGCCGAGACATTACTCGATTCACCCGCGCCTTCGTGTATTAGCGTTCCGCTTCATGAGCGCGCACGTCTCTCGTCTTCGCCTTTTTCGTGGCCTCACGATCGGAGCATGCCTTTCGATCGCGGCGACCACGCATGCCACCTCGATCGGGCCGGCGACGCCCGATGCCGTATCGCCGGGCGCGCCCGAGCCTGCGTCACCAGAGGCTGCGTCACCAGAGGCTGGGTCGCCGGACCCCGCGGCGGCCGGTCCAGCTTTGCCGGATCTCGGTCAGTGGGGCGTCGGCGGCGCCGAAGAAGAGGGCAAGTTCAAGCCAAGCGGCAAGACCGGCAAGCTCAAAGAGCTAGAAGAAGAGCACAAGGTCGAAGAGGTCGAGGCCGGACGAACGGCGACCGATCTCGGCCCACCCGGTTCGGTCTACGTGGATATGGCGTTCATCGTCGGCGGCGGCTCGATCGTCGTGCCGGTGCAGGATTCGGGTGCCACGAGCGTGTCGCCGGCGGCCTCTTACTTGATCGGCGTGGGCTACCGCTTCGCGAAGAAGTGGGAGGCCACGATGCGCTTCGGAGTCTCCACGGCAGCGATCAACGGGCCGCGGACGCCGATCGTCGGCACGCGCGATCCCGACAGCTACAAACAAATTGCCACCGGCGGCTTCGAGCTGGCGTTCGCTCCCCACTACGAGCCCTTCGCGGGCGTGGTCGTCCAACCGGGCCTCGCGCTCACGATCCCGACCGGAATGGGCGATCTCTTCGCGACGGTCGACAATCGCGCAGAGCTCGCGCAAGCCGTGGTCAATGAGGCCGTCAGCGCCGCGCGCGGTTGGGAAGAGCGCGCCATCTTCACGCATGACCGATTCGCCTTCACACCATCGGGCCGCGCCAACTGGGAAAAGCCGATGGGGATGGGCATCGTCGCGGTCGAGGGTGGCTTGAAGCTCGACGTGATGATCAGGACCGCGGGCAACGACCCCGCTCCGCCGTCCGCCACGCAATCCGTCGGAGTCGTCAACGGTGTGGCCGTCAACGTCGTCGCCGGCGGCGGTGCGTTCTACCGCATGTTCGACGGCCTGCTCGAGCCGGGCCTGAGGCTCTGGCTCGCCGTGGCCACGCCCACGGACGAGGTCGGGACCATCGGTAACGGCGGCAGCACCTTCGTCATCGAGCCGAACATTCGCAGCCGCATCGCGCTCAACGAACGGAAATCGATGGGGCTCGAGGGGCGCCTCGCCTGGACCCTGCCCGTCTCGGGTTCGCCCGCCTCCGGGATCGGCGACGTCGAGAGCGCCGTGTGGGGTCAGCGCCTCACGCTCGGCTTCTTCTACTGACCGCGCTTTGTTGTCCTGATGCTGCGCCCGGGTTCGCTCCTGCTCTTACCGGCCATCCTGCTCGGATGCAGCGGTGCGACCGATTCGCCCGCGAGCGGCGCCGTTGTCGCGACGGGTGCCGCCGTCGGGGGGGCTGCTGCGGCCGGCGGCGCAGGCGGCCTCGCTGAGAGCGCGACCTCTTCCGACAGCAGCGTGACGACCACGGCAAGCGCAGGCGGCGGCAGCGGCGGCACCGGCGGCACCGGCGGCGCGGGAGGCGCGGGAGGCGCGTCGGAAGCGGGTTGGCGCAGCGTTCTCTACCCGAAAGACTGGGTACCCGGGTTCGCGACCCCAGCCGGCCACCGCGTGCAGGACTACTCCTATGCCGGCTACAAAAACGGCGCCGTGCCCTTCGGCGCGCCAGTGGTCACGACCGTTCACGACGTGACCATGAGCGGCGTCGACGCGACCGGCGGTCTCGATGCGACGGCAAAGGTGCAAGCCTTGATCGATTCCCTCGCGGCCGTAGGCGGCGTCGTTTATTTCCCCGCGGGCACCTACCGCTTCGACGGCCGGCTGAAGCTCGGCGCCTCGAAGCTCGTCCTGCGCGGCGACGGGCCGAAGCTCTCGAAGCTCTACTTCACGAAGGCGACTGGGATGGCGTACCTCAGCCACATCACCTTCTCCGGTTCGCTGTCCGACTCCGCCGAGGCCCTGCTCACGGAGGACGGCCACGTCTTCGCGACCGACGTCGCCGTGCCGAACGCCTCCGCCTTCAAGCCTGGCGACGACGTCGTGATCGGATGGGTCATCACCCCCGAGTTCATCGCCGAGCATCAGATGACCGGCACGTGGGATCACTCCACGAATGCGTTTCACGGCAAATGGCAGCCATTTTTCCGCCGAAACGTCATCAGCGTCGATCTCGTGAGCACCCCCAATCGCGTCGTGTTCGACGTGCCGCTCCGCTACGAAACGAAGACGCGCGACCTGGCCAGCATCCGAAAGCAGGCGGGCTATCTCTCCGAGTGCGGCGTCGAGCACCTTGGACTCGGCAATGCCGTCGGCTGGGATGACGCGTGGGCACAGAACCAAGTGCACGTGCTCGAGCTCGCGGGGACGAAGGACTGCTGGGTCCACGACGTCGCGTCCTTCGATCCGCCCACGGGCCCAACGAGCGGCAACGGCGCCGATGCTCACCTTCAATCCGGCGGGCTCATCGTGCAGGCGAGCAAGCGCGTCACGGTCGCCGACGGTGACCTATCCAACGCCGAGAACCGCGGCGGCGGCGGCAACGGATATTTGTTCGAGGTGCGCCAGAGCAGCGAGGTCCTCTTTCGCGATCTCGTCGGCAGCGCCGGGCGGCACAATTTCATTCAAAACTGGGGCTTCGGCGTCACCGGCTGCGTGTGGCTGCGGGTCAAGAGCAAAGACGGTAACGCGTGGCTCAACAAGAATTTTCCGGGCCTCGCCGGCTTGAGTGAATTTCATCACTCCCTCGCCCACGCCAACCTCTTCGACGCGTCGAGCTTCGACGACGGACTCGGGATCGTGAATCGCGAGGCGTACTCCAGCTACTCCGGTCACACCGGGACCGAGAACACGATCTGGAACACGAGCGGCAAGGGTCTCGTGCGCTCGCGTCAGTTCGGAACGGGCTACGTCGTCGGCACCAAGGGCGTCTCCGTCGACGTGAAGCTCGAGGGCTTCGTGGTCGGCGGCGTCGGCACCGCGCCGGTAGATTTCACCGAAGGCGTCGGCGAGGCCGCAGACCTCGTGCCGCAGTCGCTCTACGAAGATCAGCTGGCACGCCGTCTCGGCCCGTGAAGGCTCACCCATGAGCTCGGCGCATTGGCGCAGGCAGCTTGCGATCGGCCTCGTCTCCGCGACCGTTCTGCTCGTGCAGCTCGCGCTCACCCGCGTCCTCAGCGTGCTGTTTTGGTACCACTGGGCCTTCCTCGCGATCTCGCTGACGATGCTTGGCATGGGCGTGCCGGGCGTGTGGCTCGCCGTGAGCGCTCGGCGTCCCCGGCTCGAGTCGGCGCTCTTGCTCGCCGGTGTTCTGACGCCGCTCGGTGTCGGCGCGCTCGTCCGGGTTTCGCACCACTTCGGCGCGTTCGGGATCGTGTTCGCGATGGCGTGCCTGTTGCCGGCGATGCTCGCGCTGGGCACGGCGATATGCCTCTTCATCACCGAGGCCGAGGGCGACATGGTCGCGCGCATCTACGCCAGCGATCTCTTCGGCGCGTGCGTCGGGGCCTTCCTCGCGGTGCCGCTTCTGTGGGTCATCCCGACTCCCTTGCTCGCGGCCGGCGCTGGGTTTCTTCCGCTCGCTGCGTGCGCGCTGTCGAGGTCCGACAACAACTCGTTGTTCAAGGCCGCGCTCTCGGCGCTCGTCCTCGCCGCAAGTCTCTTCGACGGGCGGCTCTACGAGCTCACGCGCACGAAAGAATACGAGGAGGTCGGCGCCTTCAAGCCCACTTTCGTTCGGTGGACGCCGACCGCGCGCCTCGCCGTCATGCCGTCGATCCCGTGGTCGCAAGGAGGTGCGTTTCTGTGGAGCCAGGGCGCGCCGACCGAGCGGCAGGCCCCCGAGCAGTACTGGCTCGAACAGGATGGCTCCGCCGGCACGCCGATCACGCGCTACGACGGCGACGACACCAAGCTCGCGTTCCTCTTCGATGACGTGACGAGCGTCGGCTACGAGCTCGCGCACCCGAAGCGCGTCGCGGTCGTCGGGGCGGGCGGCGGACGGGATATCCACACAGCCCGCCTCGCCGGCGCCACGAGCATCGACGCGATCGAGTTGAATGCCGGCATCGTCGAGGCGCTGCGTGGCCCATTTGCCGCATTTTCCGGGGGCGTTTACGATCTGCCGGGCGTCTCGGCGATCGTCGGTGAGGGCCGCAGCGTGCTCACGCGCTCGGTTGGGGCTTACGACTTCATCCAGATTTCGATGATCGATAGCTGGGCGGCGACCGCGGCCGGTGCCTTCTCGCTGTCCGAGAACAACCTCTACACGGTGGAGGCTTACCAGCTCTACTTCCGCCGGCTCGCTCCGCGCGGCATCGTGTCGACCAGCCGATGGCTAGCGCCGCAGTTCGGCGTCGAGGTGCCGCGGCTCTACTTCTTGGTCGAGGCGGCGCTCGCGGCCGATGGGATCGCGCGGCCCGCGGAGCACATCGCGGTCGTCGGCGGCGGGCTCGTCGCCACCGTCCTGATGAGCAAGGAGCCGTTTTCGCCCGAGGCCCTGGCACAGCTCGCGCTCATCGCGAAGGCGCGCGAGTTCACGGTGCTGTTTCCCGAGGCCCCGGGTGCGGGCCCGCTCCGCGGACTCGCGCGAGTGCTCCGCGAGGGACCGGCTGCGCTCGAAAAGAGCGGTGTCCGCGTGTCGCCGCCCACGGACGACAAACCGTTCTTCTTTCAAATGACGAGCGTGCTCATGCCGCCGTCCTCGAGCCTCATCGAAGAGCTCGGCAACAACCTCCGCTCCGTCCGCGTCCTGCGCCACTTGATGCTCGCGATGGCCGCGGTGACGCTGCTCCTCTTCTTCGCGCCCTTCGTCCTTGTGCGGCGTTTCATCCGCGCGCCGGGGTTTTGGCGTGGCAGCGGCTACTTCGTGGCGATCGGGCTCGCCTTCATGCTGGTCGAGATCGGCTGGCTCCAGCGGTGCGTGCTCTATCTCGGGCACCCGAGCATCGCGGCCACCGTTGCGCTCGGAGCGATGCTGCTCGGAGCGGGGCTCGGAGCGATGCTCTCGCGCGGGCTCGATCCGGTGGTGGCCCGGCGGCTCGGCTTCGTCTTGCCGCTCGCGGTCGGGTGCGTGAACGCCGTCCTCGGTCCCGTGATGATGCGCACTCTCGGCGCGCCCCTGGGCCTCCGCATCGCCGTCACGATCGCATTTCTCCTGCCCGCGAGCGTACCGATGGGGTTCGCGTTTCCGCTCGGCATGATGCACTTCGGCGCAGCCAATCGCCCGTGGTTCTGGGCGCTCAACGGTGCGGCCAGCGTGCTCGCGAGCGTCGCATCTCTCGCGTTCGCGATGGAATTCGGCTTCGTCGTGGTCGGCTATGCCGGAGCGGCGCTCTACCTCGGCGCATGGGCCCTCTCGCTCGAACCGTCGCGTCGTCGCATGCTCCGCGGCGCGAGCATCGCCGCGGCGATCCCGCTTCTCGCCGTGTCCATCGCGCTGGTGGGCCGACTCGTTCACACCATCGCCGCTCGCTTCCGCTACCCGATGGACCTCGAGTGGATGGAGGGAGGCCAGCTCGTCCACGCCGCCCGACTCCTCGATGGGCGCGCCCTCTACGACGCGTGCTCCGATGGGTTCATCGCGTTCGCGTATCCGCCGGTACACGCCGCCGTGCTCGCCGCCCTCGGAGTTTTCTTCGGGCTCGACTACGCCGTCGGGCGCGCGCTCAGCATCGCCGCGCTCGCATGCACGTCGGCGCTCTTGTGTCGGGAGGCAGCGCTGTCCACGCGCTCGCGGCCGCTCGGGTGGCTCTCGGCCTTGGTCGTGCTCGCGTGCGTCGCGGCGGGCTTCCCGGTGACGGGCGCTTGGTACGATCTCGTGCGCGTCGATTCTCTTTATCTCGCGCTGCTCATCGCGGGTGCGGTCCTGTCCGTCCCGCCCATCGGCTCGCCGCAAGCGCGCGCCCTCTCCGGCTCGCGAGTCGCCGTCGCCGCGCTGCTGCTCACGCTCGCCGTGTTCACCAAGCAGACCGCGTTTCTCTTCCTGCCGTGGATCCTCGGCTTCGCGCTCTGGCGTCATCCGATGAGCGGAATGAAGCTCGCGACGACGACCGCGCTGTTGTCGGGCGTGGCCTTCCTTTCGCTCCAGCACGCGAGCGGCGGCCACTTCTGGACGTTCGTGTTCGAGGTCATGCGCGGGCACCGGCTCGAGGCCCCGCGTGGCATCGCTTCAGGCGTACATTTGCTGCAATTTGTGCCCTATTTGCCGCTCCTCGTCGCCCTCGTCGTCGTCATCGCGCGTCGTCGCCGGCTCGATGCGCGCTTCGGTTTTTGGGTCGGGCTCACCCTCACCGCGGTCGCCGTTTCGCTCCTCACCTCCGCAAAAATAGGCGCCTACGTCAACAACCTCGCCGCGGCGGTGCTCCTCGTCCCGATGCTCGCGGTGATGACGATCGTGCGCTTGCTCGAGTCGACCCCCGAACGCCGCGCCGTACATCACGCCGTCGCGGTGCTCGCTGCGCTCTTGTTCACGCGGCAGCTCCACGCTCAGCAATTCCCGGTGAACAGACTCTTGCCCGGGCCCGAGCGTCGCTCACACGCGCGCGCTCTGACTGCGCTCGTGGGCTCGCTCGACGGGGGCGTCGCGATGCCGGCCGCGAGCTTCTTGCCCGTGCTCGCCGGGAGCCCCGCGACACACTTTCACGAGCAGGGCTACGTCGACGTGATGGGCTCCTCATCGACGGGCATCGACGTCGTCGAGTGCATCTCACACCTCGAGGCGCGCTGGCTCGTGATGAGCACTCCGAAAGAGCCGCAGCTCGATGCGCTCTTGTCGACGATGTACGAGCCGCGCGGGCCTCTTCCGCTCGCAGCGCGACCGAGTGTGCTGGGCGCTTTCCGCGTCGCCGCCGAGCTCTACGAACGCCGCCGCGACGTCCGCCCGGTGCGGCCCCACCTTCGGACGCGGCCCGTGTTCGACCTCGCCGGCGGCGCGTTCACCGAATGGAAGACCGCCGGGCGCGCCTTCGACTTGGCCCTCACCGCCGAGCGGCGTCCCTATCAGCAGATCATCGTCGGCGCTCGCGGCGCGGTCGTGAACACCTTTCATCCCGTCTTGCTCGACGAGGCGCGTGGTGTCGCCGTCTCGCCCCCGTTCTTGGTCGATCGCGCGCTCCTCGGATTTCGATTTGGCGGCGGCAAGGACAGCCGTCTCGTCGTCGAGCTGAGAGTCGGCGCTCAGGTCGTTCGCGCGCTCGCCGGGGCGGGACGCGACGTCGAGGTGTTGTTGCCGGTCGTCTGGGACGTCACCGAATTCGCCGGAAAACATGCGACAATCACGCTCGTGGACGATGCGACAGGCGCCTTCGGGCACCTGCTCGCCAGCGGCTTCGAGCTCTACGACGAATGACTCTGCACCTTCTTCTTCGCGCTCATGAGGCTGCCCCTCCTACTTCGCACCAAAGACTCACGACCTCGCACTCTGCGCCAAGGAATCTGCGTCACGCACCTCGCGCCCATGAACCCCTCTCTTGCACTTCGCGCCCTTGTCTCGGTCGCGCTCGCGGTGTTCGCGGCGGCAGCTCCCGCCCGCGCCGAGGCTCCCGCGCTCGCCGGCCAAACGCTCGACTATCGCTACGACGCCAAGGACATCGGCCATCCCGAGCGCGCGTGGCTCGGGCGCGCCTTCGTGCCGAACTTGGCGGCCACGGCGTCCGGCGGGATGCCGCTCATCGTGTTCATGCACGGGCTCAACAAGGCGCTCATCAAGCACCGTTGGATGGGTGGCGGCAGCGAAGGCGACGTGCGCCGCATCGCGCTCGACCTCGTCACGAATGGCAAAATCGAGCCCGTGATCGTCGCCGGTCCGAGCTCGATCATCGCCTCGGAGGTGTCCCAAGGCGCAAGCTTCAATCATTTCGATCTCGACCGCTTTCTCGATCACACCATCGAAGCGCTGCGGGGCGTCGCGACCATCGACGAAGCGCGCATCGTCGTCGCCGGCCACTCCGGCGCGGGCTGTAGCCTCGACGGCGGCATCGCCAGCGTGAAGAAGAGTCGCCGCCGCATTCACGCGGTCCTGGCGATCGACACTTGCATGCTGCCCGGCCTCGCAGAGCTCTTGTCAAACCTCGGACCTCGCACGCACGTCGTCGCCACCTACCAGACCGCGTCGTGGAAAGGCCGCCCTTTTCAGGCGTTTTCTGCGGCGTTCGCGCGCGGCGTGGCCCGTCGGCCCGTCGATGAAGGCATCACCCGCGTGCTCGAGCGACAGAGCCCCGCGGTCGCTCCGCACGACAGCACCGTGCCGCTCACCTTCGAACGCTGGCTACCCGCGCTCTTGCCACCCCGCGCGCGAGTGACTCTGCCTCACGTCGAGTGACTCTGCTTATTGCCAATTGGCTATTGCCAATTGCCAATTGCCTATTGCCTATTGCCTATTGCCTATTGCCTATTGCCAATTGCCAATTGCCTATTGCCTCTCGCCGTAGTGAGGCACCGCTGGCCGCGAGCGGGCGCGCCCCTCAGGCGAGTCCGACGATCTTGCCGTCGATGACGTCGATGCGCTCGGCTGCGGGCCGGCGTGGCAGCCCCGGCATTCGCATGATGTCCCCGGTCACGACCACGAGGAAACCCGCGCCTGCGCTGATCTGAATGTCCCGCACGGTGAGCGTGAAGTCGCGCGGCCGACCCAGCTTTGACGGATCGTCGGACAGCGAGTTCTGCGTCTTGGCCATGCACACCGGCAGCTCGCCGAAGCCGTGGCGGTACACGTCCGCGAGCTTGCGCTTCGCCTCCGGCGTGAAGGTCACGCTCGCGGCGCCATAGATCTTGCGCGCCACCGCGGCGACCTTGTCCTCGACGCGCTCGTTCAGCTCGTACAGCGGGCGAAACGGCATTCGCGTCTCGTTCGCACGCGCCATGATGAGGCGCGCCAGCTCTTCCGCGCCTTCGCCTCCCCGCGCGAAATGGTCGGCGACCGCGAAGGGCACCTCGGCCGCGGCGCAGCGCTCCCGCACGACAGCGATCTCTTCTTCCGTGTCGTTGTGAAAGCGGTTGAGTCCGACGACGGGCGTCTCGGTGAAGTGCCGAATGCTCTCGATGTGGCGGTCCAGGTTCTCGAGCCCGCGCCGCACGGCCTCCGGATTGGGCGTTTCGAGATCTTCGTAGCGCACGCCGCCGTGGAGCTTGAGCGCGCGGACCGTCGCCACGAGCACGATCACCTTCGGCGCGAGCCCGGCGCTCCTGCACTTGATGTTCAGAAATTTTTCAGCGCCGAGATCGCATCCAAAGCCGGCCTCGGTGAGGACCCACTCCGCCAAGTGCAGCGCCATCTTGGTCGCGATGACGCTGTTGCACCCATGCGCAATGTTCGCGAAGGGACCGCCATGAACGAGCGCCGGCGTGCCCTCGAGTGTCTGCACCAGGTTCGGCAACATGGCCTCGGCGAGCAGCGCCAGCATCGCCCCGGTGACGCCCAGCTGTCCCGCTGTGACGGGCTCGCCCGCGTAGGTGTACGCGACGAGCGCGCGGTCGAGCCGTGCGCGGAGATCTGGAAAGGTCTCGGCCAGGCACAGCATCGCCATGACCTCGCTCGCCGCGGTGATGTCGAAGCCCGTCTCGCGCGGCACCCCTTGCGTTGCGCCGCCAAGCCCGATCACGATGTCTCTGAGCGAGCGATCGTTCATGTCGATCACGCGCCGCCACACGACCCGGCGAGGATCGATCTTGAGGTCGTTGTCGAAGTGGATGCGATTGTCGAGCGCCGCCGCCAGCAGGTTGTGCGCGGCGGTCACCGCGTGCAGATCGCCCGTAAAATGCAGGTTGATGCTCTCCATCGGCACGATCTGCGATCGCCCGCCGCCGGTCGCGCCGCCCTTCATCCCCATGCACGGCCCGAGCGACGGTTCACGCAGCGCGATGCACGACGATTGCCCCAGGCGCCCGAAGGCTTGACCCAATCCGATCGTCGTCGTCGTCTTGCCTTCGCCCGCGCGCGTCGGCGTGATCGCGGTGACGAGCACCAGCTTGCTCTCGCGCAGGCCGGTCCGAGTCGTGTCAAAAACTTCGAGCGCGAGCTTCGCCTTGTCCCGTCCGTATGGGAGAACGTGCTCGCTGTTGACGCCGAGGCGCTCGGCCACGCTCGCGATCGGGCGCGTGTTCAGGGAGGGCCTAGTGTCACCATCTCGAGGTTCGGGCATCACCGCCATCGTGCCACGGGTGCCCCCGAAGATCCCGCGCCGTGCGACCCACCGCTATCGGTTCTTGGCGCTCTTGGGCTCGAGCCTCAGCGGCTCCAGCAGGTGCGTCCACACGAAGCGCAGCGTCGAAGTGAGCGGTGCGCCCGTCATCACGCGCTGCACCATCAGGCCGTCGGTGAGCCCACGCACCGTCGCGAACAGCGCCTTCGCATCGCAGCTCGCAACCATGCCTTGGCGGATCCCCATCCGTAGTCGACGCACCGTGTCCTGCCGGTGCGCCTCGAACACCTGCGCGCCAGCCGCCACGATCTCGGGGAGCCGCGGGCCCGCCGTCGCGGCGATCGCCTGTGTGAGAAACACGAAGCGCGCCTCGTTGCCGGCGTGAAAACCGTAAACTGCGCGAAGGTGCGCGTAGAGCCGATCGATCGGGTGCGTGTGCTTGGCCACCCTGGGCACGACGTGCGCGGCCTGCTCGATCAGCAAGGCCACGAGCGCGTCCTCCACGATGTGGGCCTTCGTTGGGAAGTGATAGAGGAGCGTCGGGCGCTTGACCTCGAGCGCGTCCGCGAGCGCCGCCATCGAGAGGTCCACGCCCTGCCGCTCGAGGACTTCTACGGCTGCTTGCGCGAGCTGACGCCGCTTGTCGTGTTCGGTCGGCCTGGCCATGCTTCAACCTCGCAAATGGCGATCGCCCGCGCGCCAATCTTCGAGCGGCTCACGCGGCCGCATCGGAATCGACCGGGCTCGCTCGACCACGCCTCGAAGGCTCGTGGCCCCGCGCGTCATGACCGGCAAATGCTCGAACGAGATCGCTGCGTAAAAGATTCGATAGTGAAATAAATTCTTCTGCACGATGACGTCGTAATCGCGCGGCGAGACTCCAAGCTCTCGCCAATAGCGCGGGTGGATCGGCAGCGGCGCCTCCGCCGAGATCGCCACCTCTAGCCCGCCGACCTCGAGGCGAACGCGCTTGCCGAATTCGCTCTCTGCCTTCGCCGCGACGACTCCGCAGAGCTTGACCGGCGGCTGCGCGTAGCCCGGTGTGCCGCGCAGCACCACCTCTACCGTCGTGCCGAGCGGCACCGTCACGAGCGCGGCGTACAGCTCCGGATCGTGCACCGGGATGAGCGCGCGTAGCGAATGGCTACCCTCCACGAGGGCACGGACGATCTGCGTGCTGCCGCCCGGAGCGCCCGCGCCGACGGTGTCATCGGTGTCGACGAAGGTCACCGGACCAAGCTTGCGCCACGGGCTCACCTTCGCCCTCGCGATCGCCGCGTCGATGCCGAGAAGCTCCGGGATCGGGGTGCGCGAGGCCTCCCACGCGAGCTCTGCAAGCTCGTCCGCGAGCTTCTCTGCGAGCGCCGAGTCGCCGTCGGTCGCGACGTGCACCGACCAGCCAAGCTCCGTTGACGCGGTGAAGGGATGCACCATGAACAGGCTCGTCGCGAGCACGCGCGGGTCACGCTCCATCGCGCGCATTCGTGAGAAAACCCGGCGCATCGGCGCGATCATGTGAAGCGTGGTGCCGCCGCCGAGCAAGACCGGAAGCTTGCGCCACGCCTTCACCGGGCGCACCTGCTCGCGCAAACATCGAATGAGGCGATTGCCGGCGCGAAAGCCCGTGGGCGCGAGATCCCAGTGCGGGTTCGAGCGGTAGGCCACGAGCAGCTCGAGCTCACGCACGATCGCCGGCGTGATGTTCCCGTGCAGATCGAAGCTCGCCACGAGCTTGACAAGTGGTCCGACCACTTCACGCACGCGCCGCAAGATGACGGCCTCCGGCGCTTCGTCGAGCCCGACTACTTGCATCGAGCCGTGGAGCGCGAGGTAGACGCCATCGAGCGGCCCCGCTTCTTCGAGGCGACGGACGAGCCCAAGGATGAGCCACTCGAAGCACTCGCGCGTCACCGGCCCGCCCGGGATCGCGAGCGACGATGCGAGCGGCACGGCCTCGACCTTGCCCGCGGCCCGCGCCGCAGCCACGAAGCCCGTCAGCTCCGCGTGCGGAAAGAAGCTCTTCAGCTCGGTGCCGCGCAGGCTCGCGGCCTCGGCGAGCTTTGCACCTTCGAGGTGGTGCATGCGCCTGAAGTCCGCCTCGGTCGTCAAGACGGGCGAGTCGGCGCACGCCTCATGAAAGATGCGCCCATAGCCGATCCGCAGTGGCCGTCCCCCGCGACCGAGCGCCTTGAACAAGCGCCTCATGCGAACAGCTCGCCGATGAAGAGCACCATCAGCTGCTCACGCAAGCTCGGCGAGGCCGCGTCGAGGATGCGGTGAATCGCGGCTGCTCGCGCCGGCAACACGCCGTCCTTGATCCCGAGCGAGGCCATCAGCATCGCGGGCTCGAGCGCCGCGCCGTTGGCTTCGTCACCCAGCAAGGCGAGCATCGCCACGACCTCTTGCGGCGGCTCCATGCGAGCCGGCAGTCCCACGAGGCAGCTCTCCAGGTCGCGTGCGAACTCTGCGGCGTTTGGTGCGTTGGTCGGATCGATCGTCAAGTGAATGTGCGCCGGAGAGGGGCCATAGCCGTAGGTCGGCTGCACGTGCCAGCCGCACTCTGCCAGCCGATCGGCGAGCTCGAAGAGATCACCGTCGGTGGTCGTGAACGCGAACAGGTTCATGTCAGGCTCGGCGAGCAAACGGAGCTCGGGCCGCGCCTTCACGGCAGCCACGAGCAGCGCCGTCGCTTCCCACATCGCTCGCGCCAGCCGCACGTAGCCGTCGCGCCCCAAGTGCGAGATGACCGCGAGCGCCGCGCCCGCCGCCGCCAGGGACTTCGAGCCCAGCGTCGTCGAGTTCACGATCGTGTAGCCGGTCCACGTCGCGCACGCGTAGTACTGAGCATCTCGCAGCGCCCGATCGCGCATCAACAGCATCGAGCTGCCCTTCGGCGCGAACCCGTACTTGTGCAGATCGAGCGACATCGACGTCACGCCCTCGACCCTGAAGTCGAACGCTGGGACCGGCATCCCAAGGTCGCGCAAGAACGGCAAGACGAGCCCACCGACGCAGGCGTCCACGTGCATGAGCGCTCCGTGCTCTCTCGCCAGTTGAGCCATGCCCTCGATCGGATCGACGACACCGTGGGCGTAGCTGGGGGCCGAGCCGACGACGAGGATCACGTCATCGGTCCATTGCGAGCGAAGGTCCTCGAGGCTGGCCCGAAACGTCGCGTCCACCGCGACCGGGACGATCTCGACGCCGAGGTAATGCGCCGCCTTGTGAAAGCAAGCGTGGGCCGTCACCGGCAAGAGCATCTTTGGCCGCAAGAGCTCGGGACGCGCCTTCTTTGCGTGGTCGCGTGCTGCTTTCACCGCGAGCATCACGCTCTCGGTACCGCCGGCGGTGGCGGTGCCGACCGCTCCTTCGGAGGCGCGCATCAGCTCGAGGCACGCGCCCACCAGCCCCAGCTCCAAGGTTCGCGCCGAGGGGTAGGCGGTGGGGTCGAGGCCGTTGATGGACATGCACGCGGAGTAGGTCTCACGGGCGAGCTCGCGGGTCTCGCCGCCGGCGTCGTAGATGAACGCGAACGCACGACCATCCGCCTTCAAGTCTCGCGAGCGCGCGTCGGCGAGCGAGGCGTTGATCGAAGCGCGGCTCTGGCCAGTCGAAGGAAATCCGGACATGAGAATTACTCCCGAGGTGTGCCCCGCGCCCGATGACGCGCGAGCGGACAAGGTTGACGAAGTGTCAACTAACAGGGTGGCGCTGCGCCGTCCAGCCATTTACTGACTAAACGTCAGTTATCGGCGGAGCGGCGAGCTTCGGCTGTGTGCTGACGAATCGTCCGTTGGCCGTTCCGTCGCCGGTTTTCGGTCCTTTGCTGACGAAACGTCAGTTATCGGCGGAGCCCGAAAAATCTTGCTCGCGCGCGAGGCTACTCGCCGAGGTCCGACACCTTCGAGGCTTCGTGCAGCTCTGGCCACATGCGCGTGAAGGCGATCTCGTCGAGCCCGAGGAACTTGGAGCATGAGTCTTCGCAGAGGTCGAAGAGCCGCACGGGGTCGGGGTCGGGCAGGGCGGGGAGCTCGTAGGCAAGCCGGTCGGCGAGTCGTACCGCCGCGACCATCGACGCGACGTCGCCGCTCTCGGTGTAGGCGCGCTCGGGCTGGTGGTGCCAGGCGACGACCTGCGGAACCGGCTCGGGCAGCATCCACGCTCGCAGCACGTGCGCCCCCAAGACGGCGTGGTCGTAGCCAAAGAGGTTGCGCTCGTGTTTGTGCATGACGTCGTGCTTGCCGGCATGCTCGATGAGGAGCGCGGGGTAGGGGTCCGGTTGTTCACCGACGATGAGGTCGCCGCTCACCTGCAAGATGAGCAATTTACCGAGGTCGTGGAGCAGCCCGCAGGTGAAGAGCGTGTCGCGGTCGGGCAGACGGAGCTTTTCGCCGAGCACGCGACAGAGCGCCGCGACGCCGGACGAGTGCGCGATGATGGTCGCGCCTGCCTCGCTCGAGCCCCCGAAGTGGTCGAGGAGTTGGACCGAGCTTGCCATCTGCGTGATGGCGCGCGCGCCGAGCAGCGTGACCGCGTGCTTCACGGATTTGCAGCGCTGCCGAAGGCCGAGCGCCGCCGAGTTCACGGTCCGCAAGACGCGTGCAGCGAGCGCCGCGTCGCCCTCGATGATCTTCGTGACCTCGTCGACGGAGAAGTACACGTTCTTCACCGTCGTCAACAGGCGCTGCACGGCCGGGGAGAATGGCCGCAGCCCCCGCATCTCGGCGACCATCGCCGCCAGCGAGCGCGCCGCTTCCTGCTCTGCCGGATCGGTGCCGAGCTCACCGAACCAAAGGTCTTCGCTGATCTGCATTCGCGCTTCGCTTATCTCGATGCTGGGCCTAGTCCGACGCCGGTCCTATTTCGATGCTGGGCCTACTTCGAAGAGAATTGATCGTCCTTCTCTGCGAAGAGCACGTTGAAGGTCGTCAACGAGCCGTAGCAGGCGGTCACGTACGACTGTAGCTGCACTTTCTCTTCGGCGCTCAGGACCTCGTGGGTATTGAGCCGCTGCTCGAGGACACGGAGCTTGTCGCGCACCATCACGATCTTGTGGAAGAACGACTCGAGCGGCACGCGCTTCTCCTGCGTGTCGCTGTTGCCGGGCACCATCACCAGCTCACCGCCTTGCCAACGTTGGCCGAGCGCCGGCCGGCTGATGCCAAGTTCGTCGGTCAGCACCTCGCGCAACACGCGCCGAAAGTCTTCGATGTTCATGTCGATGTCGATCTCCTGGGTTTCGAGACTTCCGAAGAAGGCTCGTATGGGTGTCGGCGTAGCGCCCCGTTGAACCGGCGCGTCGTGCGGCGCGGACCGGGGTTTCGGCTCGAAGTGGCGACGGGGCTCGCCCGCAACTCGTGGCCGCAGCTCGGCGGCGAGCGCACCCTTTGGCCGGTAGCGTGAGCAGGTCCACGCGGCGCTGACCGGTGGCGCGTAGACCTCGAGCGCGCAGTCACCGGTGCGCTCGCCGGAGGGAGCGTCGATGACACGCATGAACGCCGCGCAGGCGCCGCACGATCGATCGACCTCACTCACGTCGGCAGAGCCTAGTCCCCCGATGCGTCAGAATCGAGCGGCGACCAACAGGGCTGAGCAACTCGTTACGGTGACGCCGGCAGCCACGAAAACTTGCGTGTCAGAATCGAGCGGCGACCAACAGGGCTGAGCAAAGGCTCGTGGCCGAGAAAGTTTTTAGGGGGTCGACGTCACGCGTTGGTTCTGAGCCGCAACGTTGCGAAAACCTAAAAGCGCGCGAATTCGGGCCGCGTCGCACGATTCTGGGGCTTGGCCTAAAGATCCTATTGCCCTAGCCGTTCACCCTGCTTGAGGACAACTCCACCATCCCACGGAGTTCCCATAACAATGCGCATCCCCGCCAAAAAAGGCTTCGAGCGCACGGTGTCAGCCGATCAGGCCGCCACCGTCGCTCCGAAAGGCAAGGACCCCACGCTCGCTCGCGCCGGCTCAGGTGCGACCGGGGCTCGACCGGCGACGAGCGCTGTGTCGGCCCAAGCGCGCACGCTCGCGGCCGAGCACGGCATCGACATCGCCCGCGTCGAGCAGCTTCGCGAGCTCATTCATTCGGGCGAATTCAAGATGGACTTCATGCGCATCGCCGAGCGCATCGTAGAGACCGGCGGCTGAGCTCACGTCAATTTGGGTGGGCGTGCGCGTGCCCCGCGATGCCGCCGAGGAGCGCGTCCCACGCACCCGCGGGCAGGTCGTGCCCCATCCCGTCGATCATCAGCATCTCTGCGCCGGGGATCGCGCGTGCGGTGTCGCGGCCACCTCGCGGGCGCACGAGCGGATCGACGCTGCCGTGGATGACGAGGCTCGGCACGCGTACGCCCCTCAGCGCATTCGTGCGTGAGCCGCTCGCGAGGATCGCCGCCATCTGGCGCGCAAATCCTGGCGGGTAAAAGCAGCGGTCGTAGGCCCGGCCGGCGCGCTCACGCAGCGACTCGACGTCAAGCGCAAAACCCGTGCTGCCGACGGCTTTATAAAATTCTTCGGCGCGGCTCACGGCCTCGGCGCGGCTCTTCGGCGCGGGCCCAAGCAGCACACCGAGGGCGCGCGGGGCGGCGACGAGGTGGGCCAGCTCGCCCGTGTGCGCCATCACGCTCGTGAGGCTCTTCATCCGCTGCGGATGTCTCAAGGCCATCGACTGCACGATCATTCCGCCCATCGAAACGCCCACGAAATGCGCGCGTCGAATGCCGAGCGCATCCACGAGCCCCGCCAGATCATCGGCCATGTCGAAGAGCGTGTAGGGCGCGGCGATGGGCAAGCCGAGCACCCGTCGCGCGAGCAACTCGGCAAGCTTCGGTGCGCGTCGCGAGCCGAGTTTTGTCGAGAGCCCGGCGTCGCGGTTGTCGACCGTGATGACCCGAAACCCGCGCTCGGCGAGGTTGGCGATGAAGCCGTCCGGCCAATAGACCAACTGTGCGCCGATCCCGATGACGAGAACGAGCGGCTCGCCCTCGCCGGTCTCTTCGAAGAAGAGCTCGATGCCATTGGCGCAGACGAGAGGCATCGCCAGGGACGATACTACACGCGCCGGACCTCGTGGCACGCCCGCGGCGGGCAGCGAAAGAGCGTGAGGTGGCACGCCCGCGGCGGGCAGCGAAAGAGCGTGAGGTGGCACGCCCGCGGCGGGCAGCGAAAGAGCGTGAGGTGGCACG
>SHZB01000033.1 GCA_009692485.1 Myxococcales bacterium | reverse complement strand
GGGCCCCACGGTGACCACCCCTTCGCTCACGTAAACCTCAATCTTTTCACCCGAGCGCCGCACGGAGAACACCGTTCCGTGCACCGCGACGCGCACGCCCCCGCTCTCGACCACGAAGGCCTCGACCACGTGGTCTGGGTCGTGTCTCGGCACGACGCTCGCGGTCACTTCTCCGCGCTCGAGCTCGAGCACGTACGGAATGGCGACTGCGCGAATGACCACGCGAGAATTCGGCGCGAGCGTAAACGCTGCCACGCCCGGAAGTACCAGCCGCTCGGCGACCGCACCGGTCTCGATGGCGGCACCTGGCCCGAGCGCGGAGGCAAGTTGCGCGCGCCCTCCATCGCCATGTTCGACCGAGGGCAAGGTCGCCACATCGATGAGCCGTGTCGGCGACGGAATCGCGGTAGGGCTGGGCCCGCGGCCGCTCGTGACCAGCAAGACGATGGCGGCCGCAACCGCGATGAAGCTCACCGCCGCGCCGAAGGAACCCCGGGGCTTGGGCGCGATCGCCACCCGCTCGGCCTCGATACCCGCGAGCAGGCGAGCCTCGATACACTGCCAATCCAAGTCTGGCGGCGTCGCCACGAGCGCCTCGCCCACGAGCCGGTTCAGCGCCCTGGCAGCGAACTCGCTCGACGCGCGGGGCTCGTCCTTCGGTCCGAAATCTTCGCTGGAGTCGTCGTCGCTCATGGCTCTCGAATGGCTCCTCGATTCACGACGGCCGCGGGCACCGTCGGACTCGCCTCAGGTTTCCGCGGCGCCGACGCTTCGAGCTCGAGCTCTTCGAGCAGCCCCGCGAGCGCAGGTTCATCGACCATCAGCTCGCACAACTCGCGGCGCGCGTAGAAGAGCCTCGTGCGAACGGTGAGCACCGGGCAGCCGACCTCGGTCGCGATCTCTGCGGGCGCCATCCCTTCAAGCTCGTGCAAGACGAAGACGGTTCGCTTTTTTTCGCTGATTTTGTCGAGGATTCGATGGAAGGCGCTCAGCCGGCGTCGCCGCGCGAGGTCCTGGTCCGGACGTAGGCGCGCGTCGGGCTCGTGGTTGCCGGCCTCCTCCTCTACCAGGACCGGACGGCTGCGCGCCCGGCGTCGCTGCATGAGGACCACGTTGACCGAAACCCGATGCAGCCAGGTCGTGAACTTCGACTGGCCACGAAAGTCCGGCAGGCTTCGGTGCACCTGCAAGAAGACCTCTTGCACGATGTCCTCGAGATCGGCGCTCGGCCCCATCATTCGGTAGACGACCGCGGCCACGAGCGAGCGGTGGGCGCGGAACAGCTTCGTGAAGGCCATCCGGTCGCCGTGGCGCGCCTTCTCCACCAAGGCATCGACGTCGTCGGAGGTCACGGCGCCGTCGAGCCTAGTACCGTTTGCGGGTGTGCGCGAATGGCCGCCCGGCGTCCCCGCGATGAGCCGCAGACTCGGGCTCGAGCAACGTCTCGTACGCGGATCGTCCGTCTTTTCGGCTAGCACCCGGACTTCGTTGCCGCCGCGAAGTGCGACGTTCAGCGGTCTGGTCTTTGCGCGGTCAGGCTCGCGAGTTTCGCGAAGAGCGGACGCCCGAGAGGTCGGCGATCACCAGGGTCACGACTGCAAGCGCGGCGAAGAACACCATGCCTCGTACGTGCGCCCTGGCGTCGCGCGCGGCCAACTTGCCTGCAAAAAAAAACAAAATAGGAGCGTGCAGCTCGCCTATCGGAGCACACCGGCTCACGTCTTGCGCGGCGCCGCTATCAAGGGCCAGCGCGCATCGACGCGCGCTGTGTCTACTCTTCGGAAGCGGCGGTCGCCTTGGGCTTCGGCGGCGGCTGATCGAAGAGGTCGCGGAGCAGTACCGGGGCCTTCTTGCGCTGCTCCAAAATGCGGTTCACGGCGCGCAATACCCGCGATTTCGTCGGCCCGGAGACCGTGATGCCGTTCAGGGCCTTGCCGAGCGACGCGTCCGAAAGCGGGCGGCCGGTGTGCGGCTTGGCGAGCCCGACGGGCTTCGGCTGCTCTTTCTTGCGGGCGAGGCGGACCTTGAGCTTTACCGCGCGATCCGCGGGCGTGAGGCGCTCGATGATGTGCGACGCCGCGACAACGCGCCGGGGATCGATCTTGTTCTCGGTCAGCCAGTTCTCGAGCTTGCTCGCCATGACGTCAGCCTCTTCGCGGGTGTGCAGAATACGTAGGTGTGCAGGATGCGCCGGCTGCGGATTTCGAACGGTGCAGATTTCGCACCGTGCAGATTTCGCAGGGCAAAAGGGAGCGGCCTTCTAGCACAGGGCGGCGCCGTTTGGGAATACGCCTTGGTCCATTCAGCTTCTTCGAAGTGGACGAGTCCGAAACGGACGAGCACCTCACTTCCAATGAATCCGCGGCAACGACGCGCCTTGACGGGGCTTTGGTGACGCTCGACGATGGCGCGCCCGTGTCCGATATTCTCGCAGCGCAGCTCGATGAGGCGCTCGCAGCGGTTCGACTTCGCTGTGCGCTCGCTCCCCACGTCGGCGTGATTCTTGGCTCCGGCCTCGGCGCATTCGGCGATGGCCTCAGCGGCGTCGTGAAGATTCCGTACCGCGAAATCCCGCACATGCCGCACCCGAGCGTGTCGGGCCACGCCGGAAATCTCTGCATCGGTGGCGTCGGGGCGGTCACCGTCGCGTGCCTTCAGGGGCGCAGTCACCTCTACGAAGGACACGCCATCGACACGGCCGTCTTCGGGGCCCGGCTGCTCGCGCGGCTTGGCTCGAGCGCGGTGCTGCTCACGAACGCGGCCGGCGGGATCCGCGAATCCTTCAGCCCCGGCACGCTGATGTTGCTGACGGACCACCTGAATTTGATGGGTACCAACCCGCTCTTCGGGCCCAATGATGCTCGGCTCGGCCCGCGATTTCCGGACATGACGCGCGCCTACGACCGCGGCCTTGCGGAGCTCGCGCGCCAGGCCGCCCACGCCATCGACTGTGCCGTCGCCGAGGGCGTCTATGCCGCGGTGCTCGGCCCATCCTACGAGACGCCCGCCGAGATCCGCATGCTCCGCACGATGGGCGCGGACGCCGTTGGCATGAGCACGGTCCCGGAGGTCATCGCGTTGCGCCACATGGGAGTCCGCGTCGCCGCGATCTCATGCATCACGAACCTCGCGGCCGGCTTGAGCCACGAGCTGCTCGACCACGCGGAGGTCGAGGCCACCGCCAGAGCCGTTCGCGATCGTTTCGTCCAGCTCTTGACCGAATGGATCGTGCGCATCGGCGCGACGTAGGCCCTGCTGGGGGCAGCCATGGACCGTCGCGTCATCCGCGGCGCGACGTAGGCCCTCGCCGCGGCACCCGTGCTCGTGATAGATGGCGGCGATGCTGCCGGCCCTCGAACGCGCGCGATCGTTTGACGCGTTGTTTTCGGGCACGCCCGTGATCCTCGCGCCGATGGAGGACGTGAGCGATCAGGTCTATCGCGCGCTCTGTCGCACGGTCGGCGCGGACCTGTGCGTGACCGAGTTCGTCAACGTCGAAGGACTCTTGCGCGGTTGCCGCAAGGCCCGGCAGAAGCTCTCGCTATCGCCCGACGATAGGCCCACCGCGATTCAGATCTATGGCTCCGATCCCGCGCGCCTGGCCGAGGCCGCTCTCGTCGCCGAGGGTGCCGAGCCGACCTTCATCGACATCAACTGCGGCTGCTGGGTGCCGAAGATCGCGCGGCGCGGAGCCGGTGCCGGGTGGCTGCGCGATCCGGACGCGATGGTCGCCATGGCGAAGATGGTGGTCGAGCGCGTGAGCTTGCCGGTCACGGTCAAGACGCGCATCGGCTACGGCCCGGAGTCGCACATGCCGATCGTCGATCTCGCGCGACGGCTCGAGGACGTGGGCGTGCGCGCGCTCACGATCCATTGCCGCACGGCGAACATGGGTCACAGCGGCGCGGCCGACTGGGCGTGGGCTGCCCGGGCGCGAGCGGTCGTGTCCATTCCGGTGATTGTGAACGGCGACGTCACGAGCGCGAGCGAGGCCGAGCGTGCCCTCGCCGAGACGGGTTGCGCCGGCGTCATGGTGGGCCGTCGCGCCATCGATCATCCCTGGGTTTTCCGCGAAATTCGCGCGCGCATCGACAGCGGCCTCACGCTCGCAGAGCCGTCGTCGGAGGAGCGCATCGAGCTCTGCCGCGCGCTGCTCGTGGCCCGCGTGGCGCAGCGGGGCGAGGCTCGTGGGGTCACCTCGACGCGCCGGCACTTGGGCGGTTTCGTGAGCGGTCTCATGGGTGCCGCCGCCCTTCGACGCGAGCTCTTCGATTGCCCGACCCTCGAGGGTTGTCTCGCGATCCTCGACCGCTTCGAGATGCGCCTCGCCGCGTGACTTCGCGGAGAGTCCACTCTGTCGAGATGCGTTAGGCCGCGATGCGTTAGGCCGCGATGCGTTAGGCCGCGATGCGTTAGGCCGAAATGCGTCAGGCAGAGATGGCCCTGTACGAAGTGCTGAATCGGTGATCGAATGGCGCAGTGATCATCCTCACGCTCGCCCTCCAGATCGCACCGCCATTCGCGCCCGCCGTCGCCGCGCCCGCCGTGGCCGCGCCCGTCGCGCCCGCCGTCGTCGCGCCCGCCGCGCCACTCGTCGCCGCGCCACTCGTCGCCGCGCCACTCGTCGCCGCGCTCAGCGCACCTGCATCCTCGCCGATGCCGCGCTGGTTCGCGCGCGTTTCGCTCGGGGTGGGGCCTTCGGGCTTCTCGAAGAATGCGTCGCTTTTGCGCGAGCTGGGGCATGCGCCGCCGAAGCTGTGGGCGGCCATGGACGGGGCCTACGCCGTGCACTCCCGCGTCGGCGTCGGGCTCTGGTTTGGCCTGAGCCGCGGCGCTTCTCGTCGTGGCGGCGACTATCGGTTCAACGGCTATTCGCCCGAGCTCGTCGTCGAAGAAGCCGCCTACTTCGCCGCCGCGCAGCTGCCCGTGCGGGTGTGGGGTGATCGCGACCTCGCGATCGAGCTCGTACCGCGCGCTGGCTTCGCCACGGGCTCGCTCGAGCTCAGCCATGACGCCGAAAATAACGACGTGCCGCAGAGCATCGCGTCCGGGGGTACGACGAGCGGCCCCGTGTCCAAGAACGCTCCGGCGCAGAACACCGTGGTCTTTGGCGCTGCCATCACGCTGACCTCGTACACCTACCATCTCGGGCTCGACACCGGCCTTCTGTTCGCGCCGGTCGGGCCGCCTGGCGAGCTCGCGCGCGCCCATGATTTTGGCGGATTTTACTTCGCGTTTGGAGGCACCATCGATGGTTGAGCCGCTGCAACACGGGTTTGTTTCGACCGCGCCCGATGAAACGCGGTCTTCACGCACGGGGCGAGCGCGCGCTCTCGTCGCGCTGTTTCTCTTGGGAGCTGGCGCAAACGCATGCGTCACGTACGAGGGCTTTTACCTGAATCAAATCTGCGGCAGCGTGACCACCAACTTCGACAAGAACGAGAGCTACTCGCCATGCACCGTGAGTGGCGACGCCTCGGAGGTCTCCGGCGCTACGGCCGACAGCGTCGCGTATCGCTTCGGTCCCAAAACCGGCGCGCTGCACATTCGCCTGTCCGCGCTGCCGATCGCGGACGAGCCGACGTGGACGGCCGAGGTGCTCGCGGTCGCCTCCCGACCCGAGGGCTCGACCCTCTTTCGCGAGCTGACCTGGGGAAGCTGCGGCGCGGAGTGTCCCACGGATCCCGGCGACGCGAGCGCGCCCGTCACTACCGATCTCGGCTGGGCGCAATTGATCGATGGCGTGGCGGGCCCGGGCCGCAACTTCACGGCCATACCGGAGGACGCGATCCTCACGCTGCGCGGCGCCAACATCAATCTGTACGACTTGCGCTGGGAGACTCCCGTGTACGAGTATTGACCCAGCGGCCCTCCGCCGGGCAGCGCGCGATTCTGATGAGCGACGCTCTGCCCGGCACCCAGCTGCCCAGCCATCGCCTACCTACCGATCGGTAGACAAGCGTCGGGGTGCGTGGTAGACAACTCGCATGCGGTCGGTAGGCAATGAGCGCGCGGCAGGAGTCCAGGTCGTGGACGCACGGGCGGAGATCCTCGCCGTCGCGATGCGCGCCTTCGCCGAGCGTGGCTTCGACGGCGCATCGTTGCAGGACATCGCCGACCGCGTGGGGATCCGCAAGGCGTCGCTCCTCTATCACTTCGAGTCGAAGGACCTGCTGCGCCTCGCCGTGCTCGAGCAGCTGCTCTTGCGGTGGAATGACGTGCTGCCCCGCCTGCTCATGGTGGCGGCCGGGGGCGGTCCGCGGATCGGTAGCGTGATGGACGAGCTCGTCCAGTTCTTCAGCGCCGACCCGAATCGCGCGCGCCTGTTGCTTCGTGAGATCCTCGACCGTCCCGACGACATGCGGCGGCTCATCGGGAAGCACGTCGCGCCTTGGGTGAAGGTCGTCGCCGACTACATTCGCGAGGGCCAAGCGCGCGGCGAGATGCACGCGACGGTCGATCCCGAGGCCTACGTGCAGCAGGTGATCAACATGGTCGTGAGCGGCGTCGCGACGGCCTCCAGCCTGGCCGGCGCCCTCATCGACGAGCCGCCCGTTGCGGCTGGCAAAGCATCGCGCCCGGCCGGACGTCGTCGCGCCCCGACCACGCCATCGGCTGCGAGCGCCCGAGCCGAGCGCAGCGGCAAAGAGCTCCTTCGCATCGCGCGCGAGAGCCTGTTTCGCGAGCGACCTACCCGAGCCACCAAGACCGCCCGCTAGTGGAACGAGACCGCACGCTAGTGGAACGAGACCGAACCCGAGGAACTGAGCCATGAGCGCCAACTTTTTCACCGACAATGCCGACCTTCAGTACTACTTCGACCGCGGCATCGACTGGGAGCGGCTCGTGCACGCCAACGAGCGTGGCTACCGCGCGAAAGACGGATTCACGAACGCCGCCGAGGCGGTAGAGTTTTATCGCGGCATCGCGGACATGGGCGGCGCGTTTGCGGCCACCGAGGTCGTGCCGCGGGTCGGGGCGATCGAGAAGGCCGGCGTGCGGCTCGAGCACGGCGAGGCGGTGTGCGCGCCCGAGTCGGACGAGCTGTTCGAGATCATCAAGGGCCTCGAGCTGCACGGAATGTGCGTGCCGCGTGAGCTTGGCGGCATGAGCGCGCCGCTCGTGATGTACCTCATCAACTCGGAGCTGTTCGCACGGGCGGACGTGTCCGTGATGGCACACCACGGTTTTCACGGCGGCATGGCGATGGCGATGCTGCTCTTTTCGCTCGAAGATCCAGCGACGCGTTTCGACGCGAACGGGGACGTCGTTTCGCTGCGCTTCGGCAAGGAGATCGAAGAGATTCGCACCGGCGCGGCGTGGGGCTGCATGGACATCACCGAGCCCGACGCGGGCAGCGACATGGCGCGCCTCAAGGCCGTCGGCGAAGTGGATGAGCACGGCAATTGGTTCGTGACCGGCGAGAAGATCTTCATCACCTCCGGCCACGCGAAATATCACTTCGTGATCGCCCGCACCGAGTTGGTGAAAGACCCGAACGATCCGCTGTCTGGTCTCAACGGTCTGAGCATGTTCCTCGTCAAGGCGTACGAAGACGACGCGCAGGGTCGCCGCACGCGCATCGTTCAGATGACGCGCGTGGAAGAGAAGCTTGGGCACCACGGTTCGGTGACCGCTTCGCTCAGCTTCGAGCGCGCCCCGGCGCAGCTCATCGGTCGGCGCGGAGAGGGCTTCAAGCTCATGCTCACGCTGATGAATGGGGCCAGACTCGGCGTCGGCTTCGAGTCGTTGGGCTTGTGCGAGGCCGCGTATCGCCTCGCGAAAGCCTATGCCGCCGAGCGCCCCAGCATGGGCAAGACGATCGACAAACATGAGATGATCGCCGACTACCTCGACGAGATGAAGACCGACATCCAGGCGATTCGCGCGCTGGCGATGCGGGCCGCATTTTCCGAGGAAATGGCCCGCAAGCTTGCCCATATGGCGAGCCTCGATTGCGGCGCGAGCGAGCTCGAGAAGAAGGCGTCGGCGAAGGTTACCAAGGCGCACGCCAAGCTCGCGCGCCGCATGACCCCGCTGCTCAAGTACCTCGCATCGGAGAAGGCGGTAGAGATGGGGCGGCGCTGCGTGCAGCTCCACGGCGGCAACGGCTACATGAAAGAGTACGGCGCCGAGAAGCTCCTTCGCGACTCGCTGGTGATGCCGATTTACGAGGGCACGAGCCAGATTCAATCGCTGATGGCGATGAAGGACACGCTCGCCGCGATCATGAAAGATCCGCAGGGCTTCATCAAGCGCATCGCGCAGGCAAGGTGGCGCTCACTGTCCGCGACGGATCCCTGCGAGCGGCGCGTCGCGAAGATTCAGGCGCTGTCGCTCGGCGCGCAGCATCACCTGCTCACCAAGACGGCGGCCAACAAGGTGCGCTCGCTCGCCGGAACGCCCGTGGCCACGTGGAAGAGGTCGCTCACCAAGGACTGGGATCCGAAGCGCGACTTCGCCCACGCGATGCTCCACGCGGAGCGGCTCACGCGCCTGCTCATCGACGAGCTCGTGTGCGAGACCCTGCTCGACCAGGCGGTGCGGCACCCCGAGCGGCGCGAGTTGCTCGAGCGGTATCTCGACCGCTGTGAGCCGCGTTCCCGCTTTCTGCACGACGAGATCACGACCACGGGCGCGCGGATGTTGCGGCAGCTCGACGAGCATCAAGCCGAGGCCGAGGTCGCCGGCGCCGCCGAGTGAGCGCTCGACGGCAACAGCCGAGTGAGCGCGACACCTAGTGATCGCGACACCTAGTGTTCGCGGCTTTGCAGGACCACGATGACGCGCGTAGGATTCGCCCGAACCCTGCGGACTAGGCTACATCTGCGCGGTGCTCTTGGAGGCGACCGGAATGAAGCGAACCTTGATCGGTGTTTTGGGTGTGGTGGCGTGCGCGGGGGCGATGGCCGCTGCGTGCACGAAAGAGCCACCAAAAGGGAAAATTTCTCCAACGAGCGCCTCGGTGCAATCCTCCGCGACGACGACCACAACGAGCGGCGGCGGCGACTGCGCTAGCGGTGGCGCGGGCGGCGCTGGCGGTGCGGGCGGGGCCGGCGGCGGAACTTGCGGCAACGGCGTCGGTGGCAGCGGCGACAACGGCGGCGCGGGTGGCAACGGCGGTGCGGGTGGCAACGGCGGCGCGGGCGGAGACGGCGGCGCGGGCGGAGACGGCGGCGCGGGCGGTGTTGTGTACACTGCGAACGCGAAGGCGAATTGGAGCGTGAACTCCAAAGACCCAAGCGGGGAAGAGTACGCGACCGGTGTCGCGGTCGACGCGGCCGGCGGCGTGATCGTGGGCGGGCAGTTCACCGGCGCGATCAATTTCGGCAAGCTCGAGACGAGCGCGGGCTTGGACGACATCTTTCTCACGAAGCTCGACAAGGACGGCAAGCACGTCTTCACCAAGACCTTCGGCGGGGTCGCCAGCGAACAGCTGCGCGCGCTCGCGACCGACAGCATGGGCAACATCGTGCTCGTCGGCATGTTCGCCGGCACCCTGACCTTCGGTGGCCCCTTCCTGGTGTCGCCCGGAAGTTCCCCAACCTTGTTTTTCGCCAAGCTTGCGCCCAACGGCGACCACATCATGAGCTACGCCGTCGGCGACGAGCAAGAAGAGCAGGTGTACGGCCTGGCGCTCGACGCCGCGGACAACATCTACCTCGCTGGTCAGTTCAAGGGCGTGATGGACTTCGAGACCGCGAGTGGGGGCTTGAGCACGCCGACTCCGCTCACTGCGACGGACGGCTACGACATCTTCCTCGCGAAGCTCGACAAGGACGGTAAGCACGTCTTCAGCTACAGCTTTGGGACCATCGGAGACCAGCAAGCGTGGGGCGTGGCCGTCTCGGCGACGGGAAAAATTGCGCTCGCCGGCACTTACACCGGCAACGTCGATTTCGGCGGTGGGACCCTGTCGAACACGAACATCGACGCCGTCGTCGCGATGTTCGATGCGGCCGGCGCGCACGTCTTCACCAAGGACTTCGGCGGCGCTCTCGTGCAGGAGGCCCGCGCCGTGGCCTTCGATCCCTTAGGCGACCTCGTGGTCGGCGGGGACTTCTTCGGCTCGATCGCGATCGGCGGCAAGCTCTACACCGCCAACGCTGCCGACGATGGTTTCGTCATGAAACTGTCTGGAATAACGGGCAATCCGAAATACGTCGTGACCTTCGGTGATGCCGCATTGCAGCGCGTGGTCAGTGTTTCTGTCGATTCGAAGGGCCACGCCTACGTGGTCGGCACTTCAGCCGGCAGCGTGCACGTCGGCGGGGCCTTGTTGAAGGCACCGGAAGGCGAGGCTGCACTGGTGTTCAAGCTCGATGATCTCGGCAACGCGAAGTGGGCGGGTCTCTACGGCGGCACCACGCTCGCCAACGGAAAGGACTGCGCGCTCGACGCGAACGGTGACCTCTTCGTCGTCGGCGATTTCACGGGCGACATCGACTTCGGTAAGGGGAAGTTGACCACCCAGACGCTCGATGCCGTCGTCGCGAAGTTTCCCGGCTCGCCCCCGTGAAGTTCGTGCATGCGGCCGATCTGCACATCGACAGCCCGATGCGCGGACTCGAGCAGTACGAGGGTGCGCCGCTCGACACGATGCGGGGCGCGACGCGACGTGCCCTCGAGAACCTGGTGGCGCTCTGCATCGACGAGGACGCGAAGCTCCTCTTGCTCGCCGGCGACCTCTTCGACGGTGACTGGAAGGACTACGCAACCGGGCTGTTTTTTCGCGGGCAAATGGTGCGGCTCCGCGACGCCGGAGTCGAGGTCGTGTGGGTGCGCGGAAATCACGACGCGGCCAGCGAGCTCAACAAACACCTGCGCTTGCCGGACAACGTTCGCGAGCTCTCACCGCGCGCAGCCGAGACGGTGACCTTCGAGGCGCTGGGCGTGGCGGTTCACGGGCGCGGCTTCGCACAAAGGGCGACGACGGAGGACTTCGCGCGGAGCTACCCCGCGCCCCTGAGCGGGCTCGTGAACCTTGGCCTCTTGCACACGAGCGCGACCGGCAGGGCAGGGCACGATCCCTACGCACCGACGACGCTCGAGATCTTGACGAGCCGTGGCTACGACTACTTCGCGCTCGGTCACATCCACGAGCGCGAGGTCTTGTGCCGTGACCCGTGGGTCGTATTTCCGGGGAATTTGCAGGGCCGTCACGTACGCGAGAGCGGACCGAAGGGTGCAAGTCTGGTCACGATCGCGGGCGGAAAAATCGCGTCGGTCGAGCACCGCGCGCTCGACGTCGCCCGCTGGTGCGCGGTCGAGTTCGACACGACCGAGATGGCCTCTGCGCATGAGGTCCTCGACGGCGTACGAGCGCGACTCGAGGGCGAAGTGGCGAAGGTCGAGGGGCGCGTGCTGGCGGTGCGCGTGCGCCTGCACGGGGCGAGCGCGGCGCACGAAGAGCTGTGGCGAGATCCCTCGCGGTGGCGCGCGGAGTTGTGCGCTGTCGCGAGCGAGCTCTCGTCGGTGTGGCTGGAGAAGCTCGTCCTCGCGACCGAGCCCGAGCGGACTGTCGAGGCGCTTGGGGCCGCGGACGATGCGCTCGGACACATCGCCTCCGCGCTTGCGTGCCTCGGCAAGGACGATGCGCGGGTTGCGAGCCTGGTCGTCGCGCTGAGCGAGCTCCACAACAAGTTGCCGTCGGAACTTCGCGGTGACGACGTGCTCGGTCTCGCGCTCGAGCGACCCGATGCCGTACGGCGCTTGTTGCCCGAGGTCGAGAAGCTCTTGATGGCGCGCTTGCATGCGGCGGCGAGGCAGGCGTGAGGCTCGCGACGCTCGAACTGTTGAGCTTCGGGCCCTTCGAGAATGAGCGGCTCGTCTTCGATGATGGCCCTTCGCTCGAGCTCGTCGTCGGTCCGAACGAGGCTGGCAAGACTACGGCATTGCGCGCAATTTCCGCGCTTTTCTATGGGATCCCGGAGCGCACGCGGGATGACCATCGCTTTCGAATGCCTGAGCTTCGCATCGGCGCGACCATCACGAACAAGCTCGGCGAGCGGCTCTCTTTCGTGCGGCGCAAGGGGCGCGCGGCGACGCTCACGGAGCCGGACGCGGGCGCGGTGATCGAAGACGCGCGGCTCGAGCGGATGCTCGGCGGCATCTCCAAGGACATGTTCCATTCCCTGTTCGGACTCGACTACGCGAGCTTGAGCGCCGGGGCGGAGGCGCTGCTTGCGGGGCGCGGCGAGGTCGGGCAAAGCCTCTTTGACGCGGGCGGCGGACGTGGGGCGCACGATGTTCTCGCCAAGCTCCGCATCGAATGCGACGAGCTCTTCAAGCCGGCCGGCAAGAACCAGAAGATCAACGAGGCCATTGGTCGGCTCAAGGTCGCGAAGGCGAAGGTCGCGAGCGCGAGCATGAGCGGCGAGGTCTACGAGCGACACGTGGGGCAGCTCGAGACGATGCAGAGCGAGCAAGCGGCGCGCGCCCGTGAGCGGCAGCGTCTCGAGACGTACGCGAGCAGCATCAACAGGCTTTTACAGGTCTTGCCGACTCTGCAAAAGCTCGCGACGAACGAGCGGCAGCAAGCGGAGCTCGCCGAGACTCAGCACCTGCCGGAGGCTCAGCTTTTGCCCGAAAATGCGCGTGCCGAACGCATGGGCGTAGAGGCCGAAGGCCAGCGCGCGGAGACGGCGGTGCGCCACCTGCGTGCCGACTTGGCTGAGCTTGAAGCTCGCAGCGCGGAGCTCGTGGCAGAAGCCGCGGCTGCGGGCGACCTTCGCGCGGAGGATGTGCACGAGCTGGATGATCTTCGCAGCGTCGTCGTCGCGGCACGCAAAGATCTCCCGCGACGGCGGAGTGATCTCGCCTATCTCGAGGCCGACGCGAAGAAGATCCTCGTCGAGGTCGGTCATAGAGCGGGCAACGGTCTCGAGGTCGCGCGTCTCGACCCCGTCATGGAGGCGCGGATCGAACGACTGATGGCCGTGCGCGCAACCCTCGATGGGCGACTTGGCCCGTGCCGAGACGAGGCAAACACCGCGACGACGCGCCTTCAGCTCGCGGAGCAGCGCATCGCCGCGCTGCCGCCAGCCGTGAACGTCGATGCGCTCGGCTTGGCTACGCTGCATCTGAGACGTCAACACACGGCGCAACGCACCCGCGAGGCTCAGTTCGACGAGAGTCGCGAGCGTTCTCGGCAGGCGAGCGAGCGGGCGAGGGTAGGGCTCGAAGGTCTCGAGCTTGCCGGTGAAGTGCCGAGCGAGGAGCTTCTGCTGAGGGCGCGGGCGGAGCGTGATCGGCGCTATGCCCACGCCCTTGGAGAGCGCACGGACGAGGCCATGAAGGCGCTCGCCGAGGCGATCGACGAGACGGACGAGGTCTCGGACCGACTGCGACGCGAGTCGGAGCGAGTGAGCCTACGGGCGCGTTTTGTGGCGGAACTTGCGGGCTCGGAGCGTGAGCGCATCGTGTGCGAAGAGGCAATGGGACAGCTCGCCGAGCGGGAAAAGGTCCTCGCTCGTGAGCTTGAGGCCGCGATGGAGAGCGTCTTCGCCGCGGCTCGGAGTGCGGCCTTGGGCGTGCCGGTCGCGGATGCGTTCGGTTCCGAGGGAGGCCGCGCCGAGAGCCCCGGTGCACGCACGCTGAGCGAGCTGCTCGATCGCGCGGACGTCGAGCTCACGCGCCACAAGGCAAACGCGGACGAGCGGCGCGAACTCATGCGCGCGAAGGACGCTCGCGTCGCAGAGCTCGCCGAGGCGATGCAAAATCGAAGGGCCGCCGAGCAGGACGATGAGGACGCGAGGGCCGCGTTGGCGCATGCGCTTGGGCCGCTTGGACTCGGCTCCGACAGCTCGCTCGAAGAGGCGCGCGAGCTGCTCAGGGAAACACGGCGGTGCGGCGAGATAGGGCGCAAAGTGCGCGAGCTTCATCAGCGCATCGCGGCGATGGAGGCCGAAGAAGTGCGGCTCGTGGAGTTGGTAGCGCGACTCTCATCCCCCGGCGCAATCGCGATGGATGACGGGCTCGCGGCCGGCGACGCGCTGCTCGGGAGACATCGCCGCGCACAAGAAGCCACAGCCCAGCTAGTGCGCGCCACGAGCATGAAGGTGGCCAAGGCGCGTGCGCTTCGCGATGCGGACGACATCCTCTTGCGCAGCCAGGCCAAGCTCACGCGGCTCATCGCGCAAGCGGGCGCCGAAGACATTGCGGGACGGGAGCGCGCCGAGGACGCGTCGCAAGAAAAGCGGAAGCTCCTCCTTGATCGCGCAGCGCTCGAGGCGGAGCTGGCGCAGCAAGGCGGCGGAAGGTCGCGCGCCGAGTTGACGACGGTGGCCGCGGGCGTCGATATCGATGCGAAGCGTGCCGAGCTCGCCGAGGTAGAGAGCGGGCTCCGGCACCTGGGCGGCGAAATCGACCGGAATTCTGGCGAGATCCGCGATCTGACGCGCGTCGTCGCGGAGGGCCTCGCAGGGCAGGACGAGGCGCAAGTTGCGGCGGATCTTGCGCAGAGCTGCCTCGCAGAGATCCGTGGCCACGCTGAAAAATACGTCACGTGCCGGCTCGCCGCCGAGCTGCTCACGCAAGAGATCGAGCGGTATCGCAGCCAAAATCAGGGGCCGGTGCTGAGCATGGCGAACGCGCTATTTCCGCGGCTGACCCTCGGCAGCTTCTCTGGATTGCGGGTCGATTACACGGGCGCGGAGGCGGCGCTGGTTTGCGTGCGGCCCAATGGCAAAGACCTCGCCGTCGATGCGCTGAGCCAGGGCGCGCGCGACCAGCTTTATCTGGCGTTGCGGCTCGCGAGCATGACGCACTTCGCCCATCGCCGTGAGCCGATGCCCTTCGTGTTGGATGACGTGTTGGTGCATTTCGACGACGCCCGCGCGCGCGCCGCCTTCGAGGTGTTGTTCGATGCCGCGCAGCACTTGCAGCTGATTTTTTTCACGCACCACGAGCATCTCGTCGAGCTCGCGCGCTCGGTGGCGGCGTCGCATCGGCTGCACGTGCATCACCTCGGTAAGACCGCAAAGCCATGACGTCGAGGATGCGGCGCGCGCTCACGGTGCGACGTCGACGCGTGCGAACTTGATGAGCTGTCGGAGCACGGCCAGGCTCGCGTCATCCGGCGAAGCGGAAGAGAGCGCGAGTCCGTCGAACATCGCCCGGCGTGGACGTGTGACGGTGAGCTCGGCCGAGGCGAGCCCGCTGTCGTACGCCATCGGTGCTGGCGACCCTTGGTGGGTCAGCGCCAAAAACGCGCCGAAGGCCGATTTCGTGCCAATTGAGAGCGGAACATCGGTCGTGCTACCCGGCGCGCGATAGCTGCCTTCAAGCCAGAGCGTGAGTCCGAGAATGCCGCCATCGGTCGTGTTCGTAACGGGGCCAGCGAGGTAATGAGCACGGCAATAACGCGCCCCTTCGGCGAGCGCGATGCCGTACTCGAGGCCGTCGCCGAGCAGCGACTCGACCACGACGGTGTCGAGCGCGGACGGGTCGAGGTCGCCGCTGTGGCCGAGCGGTGCGGCCAGCGGAGTCAGCGCGGATGGGCATGAATCGCCCGTAACCGTGAGCGCCGCGAGCTGTTCGGCGGTGCATGGGACGAGCTGCGCGGAGTAGTTCGCGAGCTCGCCGCGCTCGACGGTGACGTGATAGCCGAGATCGTTCACGAAGGTCCGTGGAGGGCGTGGTTCGGCTGGGTCTTGCGACAGCGAACTGGGTCCGTCGTCCCACGCGAGGCGGTATCGAAGGGTGTGCGACGCGCGCTCTGCGGCGGGGCAGGGGCTCGTGTCCTCGGCGCCGGTGCAGGCTTGCAACACGAAGCATGACGCGGTCGCGAGCCGTCGTAGCGTGGCTTGGCTCTGCCTCTCGGTGCGCGCGCGCCGTTGGTGACTCATGGGCTCCGCGCCTCGGGGTCTACGATCAGCGAACTCTTCCGCAAGCTCGAACTCTAGCTCTATCGCGCTAGCTCCATCGCACGAGCTCCATCGCACGAGCTTCATCGCACGAGCTTCATCGCTCGAGCTTCATCGCGCGAACTCTCCCGCAAGTTGGCATGCTTCCGGCATCCTCCTATGCTCGCGCGTCTCATGCCGCTGCCGCCGTTGCCGCTCGTCGAGATCATCGAGCTGGAGAATTTGTCGCCGCGCGGAGATGACGGATTCTTGAGGCTCGAGCGACGCCGGCTGAAGGTTCGCTATCCCGAGGGCGATGAGAGCGAGTCGTTCGTGTACGACAGCGTGGCACGGCGCGCGCTCGATGCCGTGGTCGTCCTGGCGCACTACGCCGACGCGGGCGGGCGCACGATGGTGTACCTGCGTTCGACGCTGCGGCCGCCGGCTCGGTTGCGCCCCGCGGACTCCCGCCCGCTAGAGGAGCGGGACACCCTTGGCATGTTGTGGGAGCTACCGGCGGGTCTCGTCGAAGCGGATGAATGCCACCTCGGCGAGCACGGCCTCAGGCGCGCCGGCGCTCGCGAGCTGTGCGAAGAAATTGGCGCCACGGTGCATGAAGATGCTTTGACCGCGCTCGGGCCCGCGACATTTCCATCCGCGGGGGTCATCGGCGAGCGCCACCACTTCTATCGCGTGGAGGTGCGGCCCGAGGCGCTTGGCGAGCCGACTCTCGACGGCAGCGTCCTCGAAGAGCGCGCGATGGTGGTGGCCGTGTCGCTCGACGAAGCCCTCGAGCATGTTCGCCGCGGCGACATCGAAGACGGAAAAACCGAGATCGCACTTCGCCGCATGCATGAAGCGATCTCGCTCGAGCGGGCCTAGCGAACGCCGCAATTCGGAGCACGCGCAGAGGATGGGCACCCGAGGTCAGCCGAGCATGCGCTCTCGAGGGCGGCCGCGCGTCGCGTTGATCGTGAAGCGCAGCGCGTGGGACCGTCATCAGAAGAACCCGAGCGAGCGGCTGCAGCGCCTGATCGATCGTCGCGATCCGACCGCAAAGAACATTCGACGCACACACGACGAGCACACCGCGACGGTCGCCGAGGTGACCCGTGAGTTGCGCGAGCTTGACCTTGCGGTCGTCCGCATTCGCACGCGCGTGTTCGATGCCCGCGGCTTCGACCTCGTCGTCACGGTCGGTGGTGACGGAACGCTTCTGCGCGCGTCGCACAATGTCGATGAGGTGCCGGTGCTGGCGATCAACAGCGCCCCAAGCTCATCGGTCGGTTTTTTTTGCGGTGCGGAGGCCGGCGCTCTCCTTGGCGTGTTCGCGGACGTGCTCGCTGGCAAGGTCGGGCGCGTCGTGCTCAGCCGCATGCAGGTGCGGCTCAACCGCACGCTGTTGTCGAGGCGCGTGCTCAACGATGTGCTCTTCTGCCACGCGTCGCCGGCAGCGACGTCGCGCTACATCCTCGCGTACGGCGCGATCGTCGAGGAGCAGAAATCGAGCGGCCTCTGGATGGGCCCGGCGGCGGGCTCGACGGCGGCGCAGAGGTCTGCGGGCGGTCGCGTCTTGCCGCTGACCTCGGAGCGGTTGCAGCTCGTCGTGCGTGAGCCGTACACCCCGCGGGGCGTGCGGTACCGACTCGAGCACCTCGTCATCGAGCCGGGTGAGCGCGTGACCGTGCGCGCGAAATCGCACGAAATGCGGCTCTATTTGGACGGTCCCGACCAGATGGTAAAGGTCGGGCTCGGTGACGTCATCGAGCTCACCCGCTCGCGCGAGCCGCTCACGCTGCTCGGGATTTCGGCAGAGCGCCGCTGGGACAGACCCGACGCAAAGCCGATCGACTAGCGGCGGCACTGTCGATAACGACCTATTTGTCAAGTGGAGCACGAGTTTTTTGAGGCGCGCTGCACATCGGGCTTGCCCTGCGGTGCGTCCCATAGGTAAGGCACGGTCTCGAATGACTCAGCCGTCACCGGCTCGAAGTCGTGACCGCCCCGAGTGCGGCTCGTCAATTCCGTCCGACCAAGGGCGGCTCAAAAGGAGAGGGTTTTGTCCATGATTCGTTCCAGCGTGTTGTGTTTGCTTGCCACGGTCGCGGTAGCGGGCTGCAAGACCACCGAGGAGGAGACCGAGGCTCCGGCGAAGAGCGCCACGGCAACGACGACCACCGTCGTGCCTGTCGCGCCTTCGACCGCGGTAGCGCCACCGACGGCGACGGTCGCCCAGATCGTACCGGACACGGGCTCGCCAACGGGTGGCTCGGGGTCCGTCGCGAAGACCGAGCTCGACGGCCGAGCGCCCGACGCCGGCCACGCGGGCGCGACCATCAGCATCACGGGCAGCAAGGCGACCTTCGTCGTTCCGGGCGGCTGGACCACCAAGCCGGGTGAGTACTCGGTGTCCACCGCGGCGGATGGCAAGGCGCGTTTCGCCGCCACCGCATACAAAGATGGCGAGGCGCCGGCGACGAAGCTCGGTGCTGCCGCGACGGCGCTCGGCCTCACCGATTGCGCGTGGGGCACGGCCGACTCGATCAGCCTCGGCAAAGACAAGCTCCCCGCGAGCGCCGCCGACGGCACGTGCAAGCGCGACGGCAATCCCGTGAAGGCCGTGTATGCGGCCACCAGCGGCAAGGACATGCACGTGCTCGCGGTCAGCGCGTGGGACGAGGGCAGCGACAACAAGGGCGCGCTCAACACGCTGCGCTCGTGCAAGGGCGCGACCGGCGGCACCGGCGATCCGACGGGCATCGGTGCGTGCTGCTCCGCGCTGAAACAAAACGCGGCATCGGCACCGATCACGCAGAAGGGCGCGTACCTCGCCGCGGCAGGCTTATGCCAGTCGCTCGTGTCGAACCCGCAAGGCAAGGCCGCACTCTCGGGCGTGCGCGCGATGCTCGCCGGGGCAGGCGTTCCACCCGCGTGTCGGTAGTAGGCCGGTAGTAGGCCGGTATGACGGGGCCCCTCCCCGGCCCTCCCCACGACGTGGAGAGGGAGGCGAACGGGTTAGCGGCGGCCTTTGAAGCCCATCATTTGTTGCATGACAGACTCGCTCGCGGCGGCGATCTCGGATTGCTCGCGGGCGAGGTCGGCGCACTGTTCGCACACGCGCAGTTTCTTGCCGTCGAGCGTTGCCGCCACCAGCTCCTCGACCTCGTCACCGCACTTCTTGCAAACCGGCATCCGCGTAGCCTAGCGCGAAGCGCCCGCGGCTGACGCGTTGCCGAGCGCGACGGTGCCGACGGCCGTGAGGCGTTGCCGTGTGCGAAGTGCCTGCTGCGGCCGTGAGGCGTTGCCGTGTGCGAAGTGGCGACGGTCCGCACGCACAGGCCCGCTCGACTGCAACACAGGCCCGCAAAGCACTCGACGCCGCGCGCGGAGCGAGGCAAGAGCCAGCGCGGACGAGCCCGACGCGATGCCGATCCCGACACCGTTTCACGCCCGCACGCAGCCGCTCTGTCTCACGTACAAGTGGAAGGACTGGGCCGGCTACCACTCGCCCTCGGCCTACGGTCTCAGCCCCGAGCGCGAGTACAACGCGATCCGACACGGCGCGGGCCTCCTCGATGTCACGCCGCTCTTCAAATACGACGTGAGCGGGGACGACGCCGCGCTTTTTCTCTCGCGCGTGTTGAGCCGCGACGTGCGCTCTTTGAAGGCGGGCCGCATGACCTACGTGTGCTGGTGTGACGACCACGGCAAGGTCATCGACGACGGCACCTGCGCGCGACTCGCGGACGGTCGGCTGCGGCTCACGGCGGCGGCGCCCGCGCTCCATTGGCTCTTGCGGCACGCGCGCGGTTACGACGTCGCGATCGAGGACGTGAGCGCGAAGCTTGCGGCGCTGGCGCTGCAAGGTCCGACCTCGCGGGCGATCTTGCGCGATGCGTGTGGCGAGGGCATCGACGCGCTCAAGTTTTTCGGCGTCCTTGACCTGCGCTTCGACGGCTTCTCTGCGGTCGTGAGCCGCACCGGATACACGGGCGATCTGGGCTACGAGATCTGGGTCGAGAACGAGCACGCCGTCCGGCTCTGGGATGCGCTGATCGCCGCCGGCAAGAAGCACAACCTCGAGCCGATAGGCCTCGATGCGCTCGACATCAGCCGCGTCGAGGCCGGCTTCGTGTTGCGCGGCATCGACTATCAAGGCGCGAACGAGGCGCTCATCGACGCGCAGAAATCGTCGCCCTTCGAGCTTGGCCTCGGCTGGACCGTGACGCTCGACGGCGAGCGCGAGCCCTTCATCGGGCAAGCGGCGCTCGCGCGTGAGAAGCTTGAAGGCAGCCCGTGGGCGCTGGTCGGTCTCGACATCGACTGGCCGTCGATCGAGGCGCTGTATGCAGAGCACGATCTGCCGCCGCACGCTTCGCAGGCCGCGTGGCGCACGGCCGTGCCCGTCTATCGCGATGGCCGGCAGGTCGGGCGCGCGACGAGCGGCACCTGGTCGCCGACGCTGAAAAAAAACCTGGCGCTGGCGACGGTCGAGGCGAGCGCGAGTCAGCCCGGCACGCAGCTCTACATCGAGTGGACGGTAGAGTGGGCGCGGCAGGTGGTGCCCGCGGTCGTCGCGAAGACGCCCTTCTTCGACCCGCCACGGAAGAGGGCGTGATGAAGTCCTACGACGCGATCATCATCGGCGGCGGACACAACGGGCTTGCCTGCGCGGCCTACCTCGCGCGTGCGGGGCGCTCGGTCCTCGTGCTCGAGCGACGCCACGTGCTCGGCGGCGCGGCGGTCACCGAAGAGGTCTATCCGGGCTTCAAGTTCTCGGTCTGTTCGTACGTCGTGAGCCTTTTGCGGCCGCAGATCATCCGCGAGCTCGAGCTGGCCAGACACGGTCTCGAGATCTTGCCGCTCGAGTGCTCGTTCGCGCCGACGGTGGATGGGCCGGGCCTTGTGCGGTGGCCGGACGCGCAGCGCACGCGCGACGAAATCGCCCGATATTCCGCCAAAGATGCGTCGCTGTACCCGGAGTTTGGTCGCGCGATGGCTCAGCTTGCGCGCCACGTGAAGCCGATCATCGATCAGCCCGCGCCCGATCCGGCGTCGCTTCATCCAGGTGAGTTGCTCCGGCTCGCGCGCCTCGGAAAGCCGTTTCGCGAGCTGGGTGCGCGCGGTGTTCATCACCTCGTGAAGATGATGACGATGAGCGCGGCGGACTTTCTCGACGAGTGGTTCGAGAGCGATGTCCTCAAGGCGCCGATGGCCGTGAGCGGCATCATCGGAACTTACCTGGGCGTGCGCTCGCCGGGCACCGCGTACGTGATGCTTCACCACTACATGGGCGAGATCGACGGCGCGATGCGGGCGTGGGGTTTCGCGCGCGGCGGCACCGGCGAGGTCAGCATGTCGATCGCGCGGGCGGCGCAGTCGTTCGGTGCGGAGCTTCGCACCAACGCGGCGGTGAGCAAGCTGCTGATGCGCGGCGATGTCGCAGCCGGCGTCGTGCTCGCCGACGGCACAGAGCTCTATGCGCGCGCGGTCGTGAGCTCGCTCGATCCGAAGCTCACCTTTTCGCGGCTGGTCGAAGAAAAGTTCCTGCCGCCCGAGTTCGTGGCGCAGCTGTCGCGGTACCGAATGCGCGGCAGCTCGGGCAAGGTCAACCTCGCGCTCGACGCGCTGCCGGAGTTCACCTCGCGCCCCGGCGATGGGCTTCACATCCGCGGTGACATCGCCGTCGCGCCGAGCCTCGACTACCTCGAGCGCGCGTACGACGACGCAAAATACGGGCAATTCTCGCGCAGGCCGTACATCAACGTGGTGCTGCCGACGCTCACCGACTCGACGCTCGCGCCGCCCGGCAAACACATCATGAGCTGCTTCGTGCAGTACGCGCCGTACCATCTCGCGACCGGTCCCGAGAGCTGGCCCGAACATCGCGAGGCGTTTGGCGACGCCGTCATCGACACGCTCGAAGAGCTCGCGCCCGGCCTCAAGAGTCGCATTCTTCATCGCCAGGTGCTCACGCCCTGGGACATGGAGAAAGAGTTCGGCCTGACCGAGGGCAACATCTTTCACGGCGAGCTCAGCCTCGAGCAGCTCGCGTTCCTGCGACCCGCGGCCGGGTTCGCGCACTACAAGACGCCCGTGCGGGGCCTCTGGATGTGCGGCAGCGGGACGCACCCGGGCGGCGGCGTGATGGCGGCGCCGGGCAAGCTCGCGGCCGACCGCATGCTGAAAGAGCGCGCGGTATGAGCCGCGTCGTCGTCATCGCTAGGCTGAAAGGCCGCCCAGAATGAGCCGCGTCGTCGTCATCGGTGGTGGGCACAACGGCTTGACCGCGGCGGCGCTGCTCGCGAAGGCGGGGCGCGAGGTCATCGTGCTCGAGGCGCGCGGCGTGCTCGGTGGTCTCGCGGCGCGGGAGTCGTTTCATCCCGGATATTCCGTCCCCGGCGTGCATCACGACACCCGCTGCGTGCGCGACTCCGTCGTCGAAGAGCTTGGGCTCGTAGGTCATGGCCTGCGCTATCGCAAGGCGGCGACGAAGCTCTACGCGCCGCGCGCGGACGGCGAGCCCGTGGTCTTCGATGCGGAGCACACGGCGGTCTCCGGCGTCGCCGCGGCCGAGGTGGAGCGCTTTCAAGCGTGGCGGGCTTTCATCGCGCGCGTGCGGCCCGCGCTCGTCGGCGTGCTCGAGCGACCGGCGCCGGAGCCCACGGGCGAGCTCTTGCCGCTCATCGAGGCGGGGCTGCGCGTGCGACGCCTCGGCAAGGACGACATGCTCGAGCTCTTGCGCGTGTTGCCGATGTGCGCCGCGGACTGGATGCGCGATTGCCTCGGTGACGAGCGGCTGCGTGCCGCGCTCGCACTGCCGGCGGTGGAGGCGTCGTTCACGGGGCCTTGGTCGGCGGGGACGGCGGCGAATTTGCTGTTGCGCGAAGTCGTCGCGGGCCGCGAGCTCGAGGGTGGTGCGGCGGCGCTCGTCGATGCGCTGGTCGGCGCGTGCAAGGCCGCCAAGATCGAGCTGCGGACGAACGCGGTTGTGTCCGCAATCACCGTAATTTCCGGCAAAATCGCGAATGTGGTGCTCGACGGCGGCGAGAGTATCGCGTGCGATGCGGTGCTGGCGAGCTGCGATCCGAAGGCGGTGTTTCTCGAGATGATCGGAGCGCGGCGGCTGCCGATCGAGCTCACGCGCGACATCGAGAACGTGCGCGCGCGCGGCACGACCTCGATCGTGAGGCTCGCGCTTTCGGCACCGCTGAGGCTAGCGGACGGCACCGTGATCGAGGCGCTGCGGACCGGCGCGTCGCTCGACGAAATCGAGCGGGCCTACGACGCGGCGAAGTACCGATCGATCGCGCGGGAGCCGGTGCTCGACGTGCGCGTGTACGCAGGCAAGCCCTCCGGTCAAGACGCTGGCAATGCCTCTGCTGCCAACGACGCTGGCACAGACTACGCACCCGACGGTCACGTCGCCGTGAGCCTCGTCGTGCATGCGGCGGCGTTCAATCGAGAGGGCGGCTGGGACGACGCGGCCCGCGCGCAGGTTGGTGACGACGCGGTGAGGGTGCTCGCGCAGGCGTGCCCGGGGCTCGAGGGCAGCATCGTCGCGCGCGAGGTGTTGGTCCCGGTCGATCTCGCGGCGCGCTATCGCTTGACCGGCGGGCATCTCCACCACGGCGAGCACGCGCTTGATCAACTGCTGTTCATGCGGCCATCCACGGACTGCTCGCGCTACGCGACGCCGATCGCCGGGCTCTTCCTCGGCGGCAGCGGAAGTCACCCCGGCGGCGGCCTCACCTGCGCACCGGGGTCGCTCGGCGCGAAGGCGTTGCTGGCGCACCGCGATCATCGAGCGCGAGGATGAGCAACTCGTTGAGCAACACGGCGACGCCGAACACTTCGAAGGGGTAGCCCGGGCAGAACAGCAACACGACGAAGCCAAACACGAACGCGAGTCCGGCCGGCGCGTACTCGACCCGTTTGCCTGCGACGGAGCCCAGAATGCACGCCGCTGCGCCGAGCAAGAGCTGAACCGCCATCGTCAACACGAGCGGGAGCTGCGCGAGAATCGCCCCGCCCCAAAGGCACACTCCGCTCGCTACGAGCGCCCACAGAACGCCGAGGAGCGCTCGCGCCCCTTCGGTGCGGAGGAGGTTTCGTTTGATGCGTTGGAACACCGCAATCCCGACGCCCACGGGAATGAAGCCGCCGAACACCACCTCGTGTGCGTGCTCGAGCTGACCGGATCGCCAGCGCGCCCCGAGCCAGAGGAGATACACGAAGCACGCAAGTCCGAAGGCGAAGAACGCACCCGAGCGGAAGCGCAGCTCGCGGAAATCTGGCTCGTTCGTGGCCGCGGCGGTGTTCACCTCGACCGAGTTGGTGATGTCCGTGGGTGATTCTTCGACGCGAGCAACTCCGGTTGCCGCGGCGGTGTTTAGCTCGACGGAGTCGATGTCGTCCGCGGGTGATTCTTCGACGCGAGCAACTTCATGCTTGGGTCGCGCGCCATCGACGGTCAACGTCGTTTCGAGCGACCGCTCTAGCGCATCGAGCACGGTGGCGAGCTGCGGAACTTCGGCGCGCAGCTCCAAGAGCAAGCAGCGCGCGACGCGGGGAGCGCCGGCATCGAGCTCGAAGCGCACGAGCCGCTCGACCAGTTCGGCGAAAGTACTCAATGCGCCCGGATTTTCCGGCCATTGGCGCAAGGCCTCGGTGAGAATCGCGCGGCACTCGCCGAACGCCATGTACACGCCTGCCGCGCGTGTCGGATCGCGTTCGTTCGAGTCTTTGGGCCTCGCCCCGTCGCGCGCGGCCCCATCGCGCGCTGCCCCATCGGACGTTGCGCCCCCGAGCGTCGCCGAGTCGACCCTCGCGAAGAAGACCGCGAGGCGCGCACTCGCCGCCGCGGTCAGGCAGAGCGAATCGCGGTGCCCGAGCGCGGACGCAAGCTCACGGCCGAGCGCGGCGGCGCTCTCGAACCGCTCTGCGACGTGGTTCGCCAGAGCGCGTTCGCAAATCGCGATGAGCCCTTCTGCGACATGCGGCAGGTAGCCGCGAGCATCGCGCCGCGCCTGACCGCGAGCATCGCGCCGCGCCTGACCGTGAGCTTCATGCCGAAGGTCGAGGGCGCCTTCGCTCTGTGGCCCATCGACGCGCTGCGCGTCCCCGGAGTCGTTCGCGTGCTCTCGGTCGGCGGCGATGAGCTCGTGCAGGATCGCGCCGAGCGAGTAGACGTCCGCGGCGACGCCGACGACGAGCGCGTGCCCGTTCGCCAGCTCGGGTGCCACGTACGCAGCCGCACGCGCGACGTCGAAATCGATTGCGCGCGGCAGGGCGAGGGAGGTCCCCACTTCCATCGGGGTCGCCGTGCCCCAGCCAGCGAGCTGCACGTCGCCGAGCTCACCGAGGAGAATGTGATCCGGCCGCAAATCGAGGTGCAAGAGACCGTGCGCGTGTGCGAGCTCGACCGCGGCGCACACCTGCACGAGGATGCGGAGCTGCGTTTCGAGCCACTTCGCACAGCGCCGCTCGCGACGCGACCGCTCGAGTTTGTCCGTCCACGACGTCCCCGTGACATGGCGCGTCACGATCACCGGCGCGCCGTCGCGCTCGACCGTGAACAGGAGCTCGCCGCCATCGCTC
>SHZB01000032.1 GCA_009692485.1 Myxococcales bacterium | reverse complement strand
GCCACGTGCGGCCGACCGAGAGGGCTGAGACCCGCCTCCTCATCCAGCCCGGATATCGTTTTCGCGTCGTGGATCAGCTCGTCACAAACTTCCATTTGCCGCGTTCTACGCTGCTTGCGCTCGTGTATGCGTTTGGGACGACGGCGCGCGTGCGAGCGGCATACGCGGCGGCCATCGAGGCCGGGTATCGGTTCTATTCGTATGGTGACGCGATGTTTCTTCCGCGTTGCGAGGCGAGGGCGTGATGGCGGTCGGATTTTGCGTCGAGGCGAGTGACGGGCATGCGCGCGCGGGCGTGCTCACGACGCCGCATGGGAGGGTAGCGACCCCGACCTTCATGCCCGTGGGTACGCAGGGAAGCGTGAAGGGGCTGAGCGCGAGCGAGGTGGAGGCGACCGGCGCGCGGATCGTGCTCGGCAACACTTACCACCTCATGTTGCGCCCCGGCGAGGCGGTGGTGGCGGCGTTCGGAGGGCTCCGTGGATTCAGCCATTGGCGGCACGCGACGCTGACCGACTCGGGCGGGTATCAGGCGTTCTCGCTCGCGAAGAACTGCAAGCAAACCGACGGTGGCTTCGTGTTTCGTTCGCATCTCGACGGGCGGCGCGTGGAGCTGAGCCCGGAAGAGGCCGTGCGCGTGCAGCGGCTGCTCGGAGCGGACATCCAGATGCAGCTCGACGTGTGTCCGCCGGGGGGCGCGGAGCGGCGTGTGCTCGAGGCCGCGTGCCGCACGACGACGGCCTGGGCGAAGCGAGCGCTCGCGGCGCGACGAGAGGCGGATGAACGCGAAGGACCGAAGGCTCAAGCGCTATTCGGGATTGTGCAGGGCGGCACCGATGTGGCGCTGCGGCTCGCCCACGCCGAGGAGCTTGCGGAGCTGCCGTTCGAGGGGTTGGCGCTTGGCGGGTTCTCGGTCGGCGAACCCATCGAGCGCATGCACGAGGCGCTCGCCATGGTCGCGCACCGCATGGACGCGACGCGGCCGCGCTATCTCATGGGCGTCGGTACGCCGCGGGATTTGCTGCTCGCGATCGGTGCCGGCGTGGACATGTTCGACTGCGTGTTGCCGACGCGCAATGCGAGGAATGGACAGGCGTTGACGCGCACGGGGCGGGTCGTGATCAAGCAGGCTCGCTACCGTGACGACCCGCTGCCGCTCGAGCCGGGATGCGGCTGCCCGACCTGCAGCGAGGGCTATTCGCGCGCATATTTACGGCATTTGTTCATCGCCGGCGAGATGCTCGTCCTCCGGCTGATCAGCCAGCACAACCTGCATCTCTACGGGGAGCTCGTTCGTGAGGCGCGCGCGGCGATCGTCGGGGGGCGCTTCGATGCGTATCAAAGTGAGCGTCTCGGGCTGCTCGAAGCCGGCGAGCACGCGCCCACGCCGAGCCGCAACCTCGCGACCTAGTTGCGGTGTCACGCGGACCCGGAGCCGCGAAGTCGTCACCGGGATCTAGTGTCGAGGACGGTGTCGAGGACGGTGTCGAGGACGGTAGGCAATCGCGTTGCCCCGTGGTACCCAATGCACCCTTCGCTCGGCATTTTTTCGGAGGCGAGTCGCGTGATGCGGCGTGCTGTGCCGGACCGATCGCGAGCTAACGAACAGGATTACGCCGAGCGGCAACTAGCTTGAATGCGAGATGACCCGTCGCGCTTGTCTCAGGACATCGCGAGCGAGTGAGCGCGCCGAGCCAAGCAACAGCAGCAGCAGCGACGACCTACCCCATGCGATTCAACTGCCAAAGTTGTGCGGCGAAATACCAGATCGCCGACGAGAAGGTGGCTGGCAAGACCATCCGGATGAAGTGTCGCAAGTGCGACGCGGTGATCACGGTGCGGGCCAAGCAGGGGCCTGAAGGCTTGGCGGTGGTGGTCGCCCCAGGTGGTACGGCCGAGCCGACCTCGGCGCGGCAACCCGAGATGGGCGCAAGCGATGATGCGATGGCGCCACTCTCGGCACTGCCGGGCGCGTCCCCGTCGCCGAGCCTGGCGTTGTCGCCGCTGGCACCATCGCCGCTGGCTGCATCGCCGCTGGCTGCATCGCCGCTGGGTGCACTGCCGCTGGCTGCATCGCCGCTGGCACCGTCGCCGCTCGGATCCACGCCGCTGGCACCGTCGCCGCTCGGATCCACGCCGCTGCCATTGACGCCACTCATCGGGGGGGCGGCGTTCCCCGCGCGACCACCGCGGCGACCGGGCGCGCCGCTAGCGGGGGCGACCGGGGTGCCACGCCCGCCGAGCTCCGCGGCGACGATGGTCGGCCAAGCGCCTTCGCGGCTGGTCGGTCGTGCGGCTGCCGGATCGCAAGAGCGCGAACGCGGCGTTGGCACCGAGGAGGAGGCGACTCAAATCATGCGGCGCCCGTCGGCCGCGGAAATTCGGTCGATGATCGCCAAATCGGGTGGCGGCACCCCCGGGCTCTCGGATGGGTCGCCCGACGACGCTGGCACTGCGGGCTCGATCTCCGCGGCGGCGTTGGCGGCGGCAGCGGCGATTGCGCCAGCAGCAGTGGCGGCAGCGATCGCGCAAACAGCGACTGCGCCAACACCGGCGGCGGCACCGATCCCAGACGCGGCGGATGCGGCGGCGGAATGGTTTGTTGGGATCGACGGCACGCCCGTGGGTCCAGTTCCACGCGAGCGCCTCACGGAATTTGTCGCGGCCGGCAAGATCGATGGTGCGTCGCTGGTGTGGAAAGAGTCGCTTGCGGACTGGATGCCACTCGCACAGCTCGATGAGCTAGCCGACGTCCTCGCGGCGGGCAAAGTGGCAGCGGGCAGCGCATGGAGGGTGCCATCAGGAGGCGCCGCGCCGCCGGCGGAGTTCTCGGAGCCCGTCGTCCTTACGCGTCTCAAGTCGCTCAGCACAGGAGCTGGTGACGCTGCCGGTGCCGTCGCCGGAAGTGCAGGCGGCGCCGCGGATCCGCTCGGCGGGTTCGAGAGTGCATTGGCCGCGTCTGTCCCACTCGCGGCACCTGCAGCAACGGGCGCGCTCGCGGCACGTGCAGCAGCGACAGCACCGATAGCAGCGACCGCACCCGCGGCCGTGAGCGAAGCGGCAGCCAAATCGACGCAGGCAGCATCGGCGTCGGCCCCAATCGATTCTGCCGCTGCGAAGAAAGCCGCTGAAATCGCAAGCATTGGCGGGGCCGTGCACGGGCTCTCGGCGACGCTCGACAGCAAGCCGTTCGGGCAGGCAGCGCCGCAGCTCGTGAGCGAACCGGCCGCGAGCATTCGCGCACTGAGTGCAGACGCCGCGCCTCCATCCGCGCGCGTCTCGCTCTTGCCATCGGACGCCGAGATGTCGGCCATGTTTGGGCGCGATCGCCGGCACCGCAGCCGCGGGATGCACCCGGCCGCGTGGGCGCTGATCGCGATGGCCGCTGGGTTTGGTGCGGTCGCCGCATACGCGTTGTTGATGCCGAAGCCACTGCCGCAAGCCGATGGAAACGGCCTGTCCGCGGCGGGGAGCGCGACTGCGAAAACAGCGCCAGCGGCCGGCCCATCCGCGGCGGCTTCCTCCGACGAAACCCACGCACCCGTGGAGCTCGGCGCGGTTGAGCTTGCGGGAGGCGCCGGTGCTGCAAAACCCGTGGTCGCTGCGACATCGACCGGAGCCGGGAAGCTCCCCGACGACGGCGGGGCCAAGGCTGGCGCCGGTGCCGCCGACAAGCCATGCGATCCGAGCGACCCGTTTTGTCAAACCGTCTCCGGCCCGAAGTCCGCCGGCCCGAACGATACCGGCGCCGCGGGCGCGACGGGGCTTACGCCCGAGCAAGTGCAATCGGTCGTCTCGAAGAACAGCAAGGGCGTTGGCCGCAGCTGTGCCGGGATGGCGAACGGCGAGCGGGTCTCCGTCGCGATCACGGTCGGAGCGTCGGGTACGGTGCAGAGCGCGCGGGCGAGCGGCGGGGGCGGAAATTCTGGCCTCGTGAACTGCGTCACAGGCAAGGTCCGCGGCTGGAAATTTCCGGCGTCCGGCGGCACGACCACCATCAACGCGCCGTTTGTTTTCGTCTCGCAGAATTGAGCGTCATTTCTCGATCGTCCGGCCGCCATAAAAAGCGCGGACGTCTTCGAGACGCGCTGACCGCTGCGCCTGCGGCAAGCTCTTGATGAGCGTGCGCCCGTACCCGCAGGTCGACATTCGGCGGTCGAGGATCGCCACGACGCCGCGATCTTGGCGCGTGCGAAGGAGCCGCCCGTAGCCTTGTGCGAGCGTGATCGCGGCGCGCGGAAGACTGTATTCGCGAAACGCCGAGCGCCCTGCCTCTTCGATTCGGCGACAGCGTTCGCGGGTCAGCGGCTCGGTCGGCACCTCGAAGGGAATGCGGTCGATCACGACCAGCGCGAGCGCATCGCCGGGCACGTCCACGCCCTCCCAGAAGCTCATCGTCGCGACGAGCACACCGTCACCGAGCCTCCGAAACCGCTCCAAAAGCGCGGATTTTGGCGCTTCGCCTTGCAGGAGGACCGTTCGCCCGGAGCACGCAACCAGCGCTACATAGAGCGCGCGCATCATGCGATGGGATGTGCACAAGATGAATGCGCCGCCGCTCGATAACTCGAGCAGCTCGGCGATGCGCGTCGCGGCCGCACTCGCGAATCCAGGCTCCGTCACCTCGGGCAGATCGTCGGGCGTGTAGATGAGTGCGTTCGTCGCGTGGTCGAACGCGGGCTCGACCGTGAGTTCTTCGACCGGGACCCCGAGCGGCTCCGTGAGCCCGAGGCGTGCCCGGATGAAGTCGAAGCTCCCGAGGCTGGTGAGGGTCGCGCTCGTGAGCACCACGGCACGACCGCGGTCGAAGAGCTTGCGCCGCAAGATCGGACCGACATCCGCCGGCGTCGCGGTGAGCGTCGCGCCTGAGCCTGTGCGTTCGAGCCATGCCACGTGATCGCTCGCGGGATAGAGCACCTGGGCGAGGGAATCGCGCAGCTTCACGATCCGCTGGCCCGCGTGCCCGAGGGCCTCGGCGATCGCGTCATGGCCCGCGAGCACGGTCGCGAGCATGCCGAGGGCGTCGTCCAACGCGTGGTACCGATCGACGAGTCGCGGGCAGAGGGCAGGGCTAGGCATCGGCTCGCGGCTCTCCACGTCATGCCGCAACGCCGCCTGCGCTTTGGCGCCGCCCAGAATTTCTTGAAAGAGCTCGGCCGCGCGGTCGCGAGCGAGCCGTACATGTGTCGACGCACCACGCTCTCCGTCGAGCAACGCCGTGCTGAGGCTCCGCTCGACGTCGCCGAAGAGTCGCTCGACACTGCCCGTCGATACCGTCGCGCCAAGAAAGCCCGCGGCGACGTTTTCCAGTCGGTGCGCTTCGTCGATGATCAGCACGTCGAACTCGGGCAAGACCCCGCCTGGGTGGTCTTTGGCAACGGCCACATGCGAGAGCAGCAGGTGATGATTCACGACGATGAGCCGCGCCTGGTTGGCGGCGCGCTTGAGTCGGGTGACGTGGCAGCTCTCGTAAAAGCGGCAGCGCGAGCCGATGCGCGTGTCGGTCGACGAGGTCACCTTGTCCCAGATCGCGTCCGACTCCGGCAGCGTCACGAGCTCGGCGCGATCGCCCGTAGTCGTGCGACCAGCCCACTGCCGAACGAGGCCGAGCGAGCCGGACTCCGACACGCTAGCGGCTCGAGAACCAAGCTCATCGAAGCGTCGCAAGCAGAGGTAATTTCCGAGGCCCTTCATGAGCACGGCATCGACCTCGAGTCCGAGCAGCTCGGCAATGAGCGGAATGTCGCGATGCACGATTTGCTCTTGAAGCGCCTTATTTGCGGTCGAAATCACGACGCGACGGCCGCTGAGGATCGCCGGCACCAGATACGCGAAGGTCTTGCCGACGCCGGTGCCAGCCTCGCAAAGCAACACAGAATCGTCCTCGATGGCTCGCTCCACCGCGCGCGTCATCGCCAGCTGTCCCTCGCGCAGCTCATAGCTGCCGAGTCTTTCGTTGAGCGGACCGCTCGCACCGAGCAGCTCATCGGAACGCACCCGCACTCGCTCAGCGTCCCCGTTCGGAGCCGACGCCGACGGCTGCCGCGCGCTCCGCCCGCTCGAGCGACCCAGCGGCGCGCTCCGCCCGCTCGAGTGACCCAGCGGCCGCTCGCGTCACACTTCGTCCGTGGGCAACTTCGGCGGACGCAGTGGGGCGAGACCTTCCGCCGCGGCCAAGATCTGTTGCGCGGCGTTGGCCGAGTGGTCAATGGGAGGCGGGGCGGACGAGCTGTACAGCGCGTCGAAGGGCTGGCCGAAGCCGGGCGGCGGCACCGAATTTGAAAAGGGTGGCGGCGGGACCGAGCCGGCGTCATCGAAGGCGACGCCCGTGACGCAGCCCTCGCGGTCGGAGTTCACCCAAACGACCTTGACGCCGTGTCGGGCCGGCACCTCTGGCAGCGCGTAATCGCCGACGACGAGCTCGAAGCTCTCACCAACCTCCACGCTTCCATCGAGCACCAGCCGCGCCCCGCCACGACTCAAATTGAGGGTCCATCCCGTGACGACGCGCCCATCGCCGTGCAGCTCGACCGGCTCGCTCGACTGCCGCCGCGCCCCCTGCGCCCGACGAAGATGTTGCGGCTCATCGGTGCTCGATTCATCACCGAGACACAGCGCGTCCCTGCCACCCTCATCCGTGATCACGGCCGAAGCCTACTCTGAAGCTACGCCCATTTCGCGGACAGTTTGATCATCCAGCGGTATACCCAAAGCATGCTGCGCTCGACGTTGCGTGGGGTGAGCCGAGCGTGCGGCGAGCGTGGGGTACGCGGAGTGTGGGGCGTGCGCGGGTGAGTGAGGCGCGCTCGAGCTCGTCGTTGCGGCGGCCGGCCTTTCCGCGGATGTCGGCGGTCGACGCGGATCGGCTTCGGTCGAGCTTGGCGCGCGCGCTCGGTGACTCGAAGGTGCTCGTCGGCGAGGACCTTGTGCACGGGTATGCCGGGGACGAGTCCGAGCAAGAGCCGGTGTTGCCGGACGTCGTCGTGCTTGCAAGTGATCGGGACGACGTCGTGGCAACGCTGCGGATCGCGAGTGAGCTCGGCGCGCCGGTGACTCCGCGCGGTGCCGGCACGGGTAAATCGGGCGGCTGCGTGCCGGTGTGCGGCGGCGTCGCGCTCGCAATGGTGGGCATGGCTCAGATCAAGGAGATCGACCCGAAGGAGCAGCTCGCGGTGGTGGAGCCGGGGCTCGTGCTCGCGGAGCTGCATGCCGCCGTCGAGGCCGAGGGGCTCTTCTATCCGCCCGATCCGAACTCGCTCAAGATGTGCGTGCTCGGCGGCAATATCGCGGAAAATGCGGGCGGTCCGCGCGCCTTCAAATACGGCGTCACGCGCGACTACGTGCTCGGTCTCGAAGTCGTCACGGCCGAGGGGACACCGCTCTTCGTCGGGCGCCGCACCAAGAAGGGCGTGACGGGCTACGACGTGACCGCGCTCTTGGTCGGCAGCGAAGGCACGCTGGCCGTGACGACCGCGTGCACGCTGCGGCTCGTTCGCAAGCCCGACGCGGTTGCGACGCTGCTCGGTCTGTTCGCGAATATCGACACGGCGATGCGGGCCGTCGCGGACATCGTCGGCGGAACGACGAAGGGCCGCGGGCTCGTGCCGCGCTGCCTCGAGGTCATGGACGAGACCTGCGTCGCGGCGCTGCGTGACGAGGGCTTTGGCGTCGATGCGCGAGCCGGCGCGCTGCTCATCCTGGAGGTGGACGGTGACGCGATCGAAGTAGAGCGCGCGATGGAGGAGGTCGGTAGTCGCGCCATCGATGCCGGCGCCGCCGATGTCCTGGCCGCACAGGACGAAGCGCAGCGGGGGCGGCTCTGGGATGCGCGGCGGCAGTTCAGCCTCGTCACGCGCAAGCTCGCCCGCTCGAAGATTTCCGAGGACGTCGTCGTGCCGCGGACCATGCTCGCGAGCTTCGTCGGGCAAGTGCGCGCGATCTCCGAGCGCCACCAAGTACGCATGCTCACCTACGGACACGCCGGCGACGGCAACATGCACGTCAATCTTTTGTGGGACGATCCGGCCGATGAGCCACGCGTCGAGCTGGCGTTGCTCGAACTCTTCCATGCCGTCATCGCGATGCGCGGTACGCTCACGGGCGAGCACGGCATCGGCACCTCGAAGGCGCAATACCTCGCGCTCGAACAGTCGAGCGAGCTCATCGGCCTTCAGCGGCGCATCAAAGACAGCTTCGATCCGAAGGGGATCCTCAACCCCGGAAAAATATTTCCGCGCACCGGCCACGGGAGCTGCTGATGCCTCGCGAAGCAGGCGTGCCACCCCGCGATGCGCCTCACGCGCGGCCGCCGTTGCGCGTCATCGGCGTCGATCCGGGCTCGCGTTTGTGCGGTTTCGGTGTCGTCGAGCGCGCCGGCAGTCGGTTGGTTCACGTCGCGCACGGCACGCTCGACTTGGCGGACGGGGAGCTCGGCGACAGGCTCGTTCTGCTCGAGGCCGGGCTCGCGCACGCCATCGCGCAACACACTCCGACGGCCGCTGCGGTCGAGTCGCTGTTCTTTGCGAAGAACGCTCAGAGCGCGGCGAAGCTCGGGCACGCGCGCGGGGTCGTGCTGCTGTGCTTGCGGCGCGCCGGCCTCCCCGTTGGCGAGTACGCGCCGGCAAAAGTGAAGAAGGCCATCGTCGGCAGCGGCCGCGCCGAGAAAGGTCAGGTCGCGCGGATCGTGGCGCGGCTCCTCGGCCTCGCGGAGCTTCCGCAACCCGACGCCGCCGACGCGCTCGCGGTCGCCATCACGCACCTCAACGTCGCCGCCTACGCCGCCGCTCTCGCCCGGGCGTGACGGCACACGGCATCGCGCGACGGCGCTCCCGCGGCTGCGAGCGGCTCACGCTGCGGGCACGATGCGGACGCGCTCGTCGTAGAGGGCGCCGCCTTCGCCGAGGTCCGTGAGGCGCGCGGTGGTGATGGCGTTGGCCGCGGCGCCGTCGCGATAGTGGCCGCCCTTCGGGAGGATCGCGACATCGCGCCGCTGCGACGCGTCGTGCCGCACGCGCACCGTGAGCGTGCCCATGCGCGACTCGAGCCGCGCGATCTCGCCGTCCTTGACACCCGCCGCGGCGTCGGGATGCACGGTGACCTCCGCCGGTCGCGGTGGAGCCTTCGCCCACTGCGAGGACTGCGAGCGCGGCGATGACACGCTCATCAAAAACAGCGGAAATTCCGGGTCGTAACGCACTCCAGCATCTTCTGGCAGCGCGCTCATCAGCTCGACTTTTCCGCTCGGCGTCGGAAACACGCGACCGCTGAAGAGGGTCTTTTCGGCGAGCGGATTGTTCACGACACCGCGCTCGAGGGCCGCGAGCGTGACGCCGCGGGACACGAGCTCTGGCGAGAGCATGCGTGCCTTCCAGGCGCGGGCGTCGTCCTGCGGGTAGGAGCCGAGACCGAGCTTGTCGGCGAGGGCTTGAAAGATTTCGAGATCGCTCTTCACCTCCGAAGGCGGCGGCACCACCGGGCGCGCGACCCCGAGCTGATGATGGCCGTAAGCACCGAGCAGCTCGTCGGCCTCGAGCAGCGTCGTCGTCGGCAGCACCACGTGGGCATGCTCGGCTGTGTCGCTGAGCCAGCTGTCGACGACGACCACCAGCTCGCGAGTCTTCAGCGCGCGTGCGACCGCGGCCGAGTCGGGAAGCATCGCCACCGGATTGCCGGCCGTGATCCAGATCGCGCGGACGGGCGGGCTCGTCGCGGCCAGAACCTCTTGGCCAAACAGCGGCTCGGACAGCGTGCGTGCCGAGACACCGCGCGCCGGCGAGACGAACGCGCGACGGCGGCGGTAGTAATACGACACACCCGCGCCCGCTCGCCCCACGTTGCCGGTGATCGCCGCGAGCGCATCGAGCGCCCGCACGATGGCGCCGCCGATCGCGCGTCGCGCCATGCCCCAGCCGACGAGGATCGTGGTCGGTCCGTCGTGCAGCCGCTCGGCGAGCTCGACCGCGACCGCATCGCTGACATCGGCGAGCGCACACCACGCGCTGACGGTGCGGCTCATCGCGAGCTGTCGAACGCGGTCGAGCCCGACGCAATAGCTCGCAGCGTCCGCATCGACGAAGCCGCGCTCGAACACGACCGCGAGGGTGGCCATCGCGAGCGCGAGATCCCCCGCGGGCCGCAACTGTACGAAGCGATCGCACAGCTTCACGCTGCGGTTGGCGAGCGGATCGATGCAGACGAGGTTCGCCCCACCGGCGCGTGCGCGTGCGAGCACCGGGATGAGATGCGGGCTCGAGGTCGCGACGTTTTTCCCCCACAAAAAAATATTGCGCGCTTTTTCAAGACCGCTCAGCGCGCCCGAGTCCGACACGCCGAAGTCGGCCTCTTGCGCCGCCTCGCCCGCGCCCGAACAGATGTCGCCGCGCTTCACCGTCACCGGACCAAACTGCTCGAAGAACAGCTCGCTCGCCGCCGCCGTCACCATGCCGAGCGTGCCGCCGCTGCGATAATGGAAGACCGCGCTCGGCCCACTCTCGCGCTTGATCCGCGTGAGCTTGTCCGCAATGAACGAGAGCGCTTCGTCCCAGCTCGCCTTGCGCAGCGTGCCACCGTCATCGCGGACGAGCGGCGTGTCGAGGCGGTCCGGCGAGTACTGCGTGCGCAGAAATTGATTTGTGCGATGGCATAGAAATCCCTGCGTCACCGGGTGCTCGCGATCCCCGGCGAGCGCGACCACGCGGCCATCGCGCACCGTCGCCACGATCGCGCACGCGTCCGGGCAATCGCGATTGCAAAGCGTTCGCCGCAGCTCCTCGACCGGGGCGCGCGCTCGGTCGATCGATGCGTGCGGCCCGTCTGCGCGTGCTGGGTCGGCGTCGCCGTCGTCCGGTGCGAAGAGCGCTTGCGAGCTCACGCTTGCGGTGGTCGGACGGAGGTTCGCACCCAGTCGATGATCGTCCTTAGCGCGGTGCCCGGCGTGAACACACGGCTCACGCCCGCGATCTCGAGCTTGGCGATGTCGTCCTCGGGGATGATGCCGCCGCCGAACACGACGATGTTGTCGGCGCCGCGCTTCTTGAGCTCATCGATCACCGCCGGGAAGAGCGTGTTGTGCGCGCCCGACATGATCGAGAGCCCGACGCAGTCCACGTCCTCTTGCACGGCCGCGTTCGCGATCATCTCCGGGCTCTGGTGCAGCCCCGTGTAGATGACCTCGAAGCCCGCATCGCGCAGCGCCCGCGCGACCACCTTCGCCCCGCGATCATGTCCGTCGAGACCGGGCTTGGCGATGAGTACGCGAACTTTCTGCTCGGTCATGGCGGACGCGGAGTCTAGCAGCTGATTCGGCCGGAATTTGCCGGAATTCCTGCGCCGAAGGCCCATCGACGGGGCGCTCGCGAGCTACGATCCACCTTATCCCACCAATCCTAAAAACTTCTCTTCATCAGGGTGTGCAAACGGGTGTGAGTGTGGTTAATGCCTCGCGATGTTGCGAAGTATTGACAGAAATAACTTGGATCCGTAGCGTGCCTCAGCTCGTGGGATGAAGTGGATCTTTGTTCCATGACTTGACGAAGGCGAAGCGGATGTTTCGGGGCCATTACGAACACACGATCGACCCGAAGGGGCGCACCAGCATCCCCGCGTGCTTCCGTCATTTGTTTCCCGTGGCCGAAGGCGTGCGGCTCGTGATCGCGAAGTCCGTGCGCGATGCGTGCCTCGATGTTTGGCCGATGCCCGCGTGGGAAGAGCTCGAGGCGAAGGTCGCGGGCTTCAACCGATGGGATCGAGACATCGTGCTCTTTCGCCGGCGCTATCTCTCCGCGGCGGTAGAGGCGGAGGTCGATGCCCACGGGCGCGTCCTCATCCCACAAGCCATGCGGAGCTTCGCGGCGCTCGAGAAGGACGTCCTCTGGGCGGGCGTCGGCACGACCATGGAGTTGTGGTCGGGCGAGCGATGGGAGGCTGCGCTCGAGCTCCCGGCCGAGGCCCTCAGCCGATGGACCGACGCCATCGCGGAGAAGCTCAACGCATGAACGTCGTGAATGTCATGCCGATGAGCCACTTCTCACCGCCTCGCTTGCCATCAGAGCCGCACATCTCGGTGCTCGCGCGCGAGGTCACGCGGGCGCTCGACGTCGCAACGGATGGAACCTACGTCGATGTGACGACCGGTGCGGGCGGGCACACGAGGCTCTTGCTCGATGCCGGCGCCGAGCGCGTCATCGGTCTCGATCGCGACCCGGCTGCGCTCGCGTTGGCGCGGCAGCGACTCGCGCGTTTCGGTAGCCGTGCAAGCCTTCATCACGCGCCGTTCTCGGACCTTCCGCGCGTGCTCGCGGCGCTCGGCGTCGACCGCGTTCAAGGCATCGTCGCCGATCTCGGCCTCAGCTCGATGCAGCTCGATGCGGGCGAACGCGGCATGAGCTTTCGCACGCAGGGACCGCTCGACATGCGGATGGACCCGACGTGTGGCGAGACCGCGCTCGAGCTCATCGGGCGCGTCGATGATGAAGATCTGACCGAGATCATCGGGCGCCTCGGCGAAGAGCGACGTGCGCGGCGCGTGGCCCGCTGCATCAAGCAAGAGTTCGCTGCCGGTCGCCTCCTCGACACGCTCGATCTGCGGCGCGCCGTCGTTCGTGCCGTTGGCCCCGCGCGCGTCGGCGGCATCGATCCGGCGACCAAGACCTTTCAGGCGCTGCGGATGGCCGTGAACGCGGAGCTCGGCGAGCTCGATAACCTGCTCGCCACCGCCGGCCAGCTGCTCGTGCCCGGCGGCGTGCTCGCGATCATCTCGTTCCACTCGCTCGAGGACCGCATGGTGAAGCGGGCCTTCGCCGACCGGCTCGCGTGGGCGCCGACCACGAAGAAGCCCGTCACCGCGAGCGAGGAAGAGCTGGCGCAGAATCCTCGTTCGCGCAGCGCCAAGCTTCGGGTCGCGCGCCGCTTGCCTTCGCTCGGAGAGCTGTCGTGAAGCAGCGCCGCTTCGTCGTCTTGTGGACGCTCGCGGTGGCCACGGCATCGACGGCCTTCGTCGTGCACCTCGCGCTCCGCGGAAAGATCGTCGACGTCGGCTATCGGCTCGGGAAATCGCGCGTGGAGCAGGCCCGCTTGCGCGAGACCAAGCACGTCCTCGAGCTCGAGGCGACGAGCCACATGACGCCGAAGCGCGTCGAGCTGGTCGCGCGCACTTTGCTCGGGATGAACCCACCTTCACCCGAGCGCGTGTTCCCCATCAAGCTCGAGGCCGGCGCACCCGAGAGCGCCATCGCCAAGGGAGAGCGCGGGCCGTGAAGAACGTCGATCCGGCGCGCGTTCGTGGGCTCCGAATTCGGATGGGCCTGCTCTCGGCGCTGCTCACGGCCGGTCTCGGCATCGTGCTCAACGGCGCGTACACGGTCGAGGTCGAGGACCGCGACGGCTGGCGCTCGCTCGCGGAAAAGCAGCGCCAGCGGCGGCTTCACATCACGCCGAAACGCGGGACCATCTACGACCGCAACGGCACGCCGCTCGCCGTCACGGTCGAGGTGCCAAGCATCTCGGTCGACGCCGTCGAGATGCTGCGCGGCATCGCTGACAACTACGTTGCCGCGCGCGTCGCCCACTATGCCGAGCGCGTCGCGGAGGCGCTCAGCTTGCCGGTGGCTGAGGTCACCGAGAAGCTCGCACGCCGGCGTCGCTTCGCGTGGCTCAAGCGCCGCGTGACTCCCGAAGAGGTCGAGGCGGTTCGCGCGCTCGGCGATACCGGGCAGCGATACCCCGTGCGCGGCCTCAACGTCGAGGGGGAGGGTCGTCGCTTCTATCCGAATCGCGAGCTCGCCGGCTCGGTGCTCGGCTTCGTGGCACCGGACGGGCAGGGCCGCGAGGGCGTCGAGCTTCACCTCGATGAGGCGCTACGCGGGCGCGCGGAAGAGATCCGTGGTCTCCGCGATCGCGCCGGCAGGCTCATCTTCTCGGAGGGGATCCACGATGAGTCTGCGCTCGCCGGACACGATGTGCATCTCACCATCGACCAGAGTCTTCAGTTCATCGCCGAGCGCGAGCTCGCCGCGGCGCTCAAGACCCACGAGGCGAAGGCCGGCTCGATCGTCGTGATGGATCCCAACACCGGCGAGATCCTCGCGATGGCGAGCGGACCCGGCTTCAACCCAAACGACTACGGCAATGCCGAGCCCGTGAATCGTCGCAATCGCGCCGCCATCGATCTCTTCGAGCCGGGCTCCACGATGAAGGTGTTTGCGATGGCCGCGGCGCTCGCGTCGAACTCCGTGAAGCCCGACGCGAGCATCTATTGCGAAGAAGGGCACATGCCGATCGACAACGTCGTGATCCACGACACGCACGTCAGCAAATGGCTCAGCCCGACCCAGATTTTGCAGGTATCCAGCAACATCGGCATCGCGAAGATCGCGCTCGGACTCGGCGAAGCGAAGCTTCACAGCGCGTATCGGCGCTTCGGTTTCGGAGAGGCACCGAGCCTGCCGTTGCCGGGTCTCGCGGTCGGCTCTCTGCGTCCACGCGCGCGGCCGTGGGTGCCGGTCGAGACCGCGTCGGCAGCGTTCGGACAGGGCGTGAGCGTGACCAATTTGCAGCTCGCGCTCGGACTCGGCGCGCTCGCCAACGAGGGCCGCCTGCTCGAGCCGATCCTCGTCTCGAAGGTCACCGATTCGACGGGCCTCGTGCTCACCGACGCGACCCCGAAGGTGCGTCGACGTGCCGTGGGGCCACGCGCAAGCAAGCTCGTCGGCGAGATGATGATCGCAGTCACCGAGGGCGAGGGGACGGGCATCGAGGCCGCCATCCCCGGCTTCAAGGTCGCGGGCAAGACTGCGACCGCGCAGAAGAGCGATGCGAAGACCGGCCGCTACGATGACACCCACTTCGTCGCGTCGTTCATCGGCTACGTCCCGGCCGACAAACCCAAGCTCGTCATCACCGTCGTGATCGATGAACCGATGGCCGGCATCACCTCGGGTGGCGCGGTGGCCGCTCCCGTATTTCGCCGCGTGGCAGAGCTCGCGCTGCGGCAGATGGGCGTTCGTCCGAGCGATGTGCAGGCGACAAATCTCGTCGACGTCGCCGCGCTCGCGCGTAATTCCGACCCTGCGAAGGGCGCGTATGCGGCACTCGGTGACGCTGCCGATGGAGCGCGCGCCGACGGAGCTTCGAACGGCGGAGCTTCGAACGGCGGAGCGTCGAAACGTTCGGACGAAGCTGCAGGCCTTAGTGCGGGCGAGTCCGTGCGCGTCCCCGAACTCGAGGGACTTCCGGTGCGCGCGGCGATCGCGGCGGCGATGGCGAAGGGCTTCGTGCCGGTCGTCGAGGGCAGCGGTCGCGTCGGGCGCACCGAGCCTAGGGTGGGCGCGCGTGTTCGCAAGGGCTCGCGGCTCGTCTTGGTCTTCGAGCCACCGACCTGAGCCTCGCCATGGCATCGACGACCGCCACCCGCTCGCGCCCAGGAATCGTCGCGACTCCGGTGCTTGCGCTTGCACGAGCGCTTGGCGCAAGCATTCTGGGCGATCGCGATCTCGACGAGGCCGCGCATCCGGTCACCGGCGTGCAGCAGGACTCACGCCGCGTCATCGACGGTGATCTGTTCGTGGCGCTCGCGGGGGCCCATGCCGACGGTGCGCGTCATGCGCCTGCCGCGGTCGAACGCGGAGCCGCTGCCGTCTTGTGCGGACGCGGACACGGCGCCACGCTCGTGCGACTCGGCGTTCCGATCCTCGAGATCGACGAGCCTCGCCGCGCGATGGCGAAGGCCGCGGCCATTCTGTACGGCTCTCCGATGCAGCGGCTCACCGTCACTGGCATCACCGGCACGAACGGAAAGACCACGACCGCGCACCTCATCGTCGCGGCGATCGAGGCCTGCCATGGGCGAGCCGGCATCGTCGGTACGCTCGGACATCGCTTCGAGGGTGCCATCCTCGGCGAGGGCCACACCAGCCCCGAAGCGGACGAGCTTCAGCGCATCGCCGGCGAGATGCGCGCGCTCGGGGCCACGCACCTCGTGATGGAGGTCTCCTCGATCGCGCTCGTCGCAGAGCGCGTCGCCGAGGTCTCGTTCCGCGTCGCGGCGTTCACGAATCTCACGCAAGATCACCTCGATTACCACGGCTCGATGGAGGCCTACGCCGCCGCCAAGGACAGTCTTTTTCTGCCAGGCGAAGACGCGCGGCACGGCGGCCCGAGCGTCTCCGTCATCAACATCGACGACGCTCACGGACGGCGACTCGCGGGGCGTTTGCGCGACGCCGGAGCCGCGGTCCTCCGCTACTCGATCGATCCGAATTCGGAAGCGGAGGTCAAGCCGCGAGCGTTGACCGTAGCGAGTGAGGGCACCGCCATTCGCCTCTTCGACACCGACCGCACGCTCTCGTCCCCGCTCGTCGGAGCGCACAATGCTTCGAATCTTCTCTGCGCCGTCGCCGTGGCGCGTGCGCTTGGACTCGACGAGGCCACCGCGCTCGGCGGGATCGCGGGCGTCACGGGCGTGCCCGGAAGGCTCGAGCGTTGCGACCAGCCCGGCCACGACGACGTCGTCGCGGTCGTCGACTACGCCCACACGCCCGACGCCCTCGTGCGCGTGCTCGCGAGCGTGCGCCCCCTCACCCAAGGAAGGCTCTGGTGCGTCTTCGGCTGCGGCGGCGATCGCGATCCGCACAAGCGCGCGCCGATGGGCGAGGCCGTCGCGCACGCGGCCGATGCCATCCTCGTCACCAACGACAATCCGCGCAGCGAGCCGCCAGAAGAGATCGCCCGCGCCATCGTCACCGGTCTCGATCGTGCGGGCGCGAACGGTCGCTACCGCGTCGTCCTCGAGCGCAGGCAGGCGATCGCACACGCGGTCGCCGAGGCCGCTTCAGGCGACGTGGTGCTCGTGGCCGGCAAGGGGCACGAGCCGTATCAAATCATCGGCACGCACGTGCACGCCTTCGACGATCGCGACGAGCTGCGCGCGGCCCTGCTCGAGCGCCGACGACGACGGGGAGGCACTTGAGATGGCGACGCCGATCCCCGTAAATACCGCGCAATTCTCGCTTGGTGAGATTTTCGGCGCGACCCACGGAGAGGTGCGCGGCGAGCTCTCGTGGGAGGCGCTGCGGGTCTCGGGCGTTTGCACGGACACCCGCGCGCTCGTTCCCGGGCAAGCCTTCGTCGCCCTCGTCGGTGAGCGCTTCGATGGTCACGAGCACCTCGCCGCGGCCCAAGCGCGAGGCGCCGTCGTGGCTCTCGTCGAGCGCGAGGTCGCCGCGTTGCCGGGGCTCACCACCGTCCGCGTGGCATCGACTCGAGCCGCGCTCGGGGCGCTCGCCGCGGCACATCTCACAAGCTGGCGAAGCTGTGGCGATCGACCCGTCGTCGCGCTCACCGGCTCGGCGGGCAAGACCACCACCAAGCGCGCCATCGCCGCCCTGCTCGAGGTCATTTTCCCGCGCGCCGTACACCGGACGAGCGGCAACTTGAACAACCTCGTCGGCGTTCCGATGACCATCTTCGCGCTCGCGGACCATCATCGCGCCGTCGTCCTCGAGCTTGGCACCAGCGCTCCCGGTGAGATCGCCGAGCTGACGCGCATGGTCCGTCCCGACCTCGCCCTGATCACGCTCATCGCGCGCGCGCACGCACTCGGCCTTGGCAGCATCGATGCGATCGAGGCCGAAAAATGCGCCATTTTTGAGCATCTTGGCGCTCACGCGATCGCACTCGGAAACGCCGACGATGCGCGCGTCGTCCGTGGCGTCACCCAAGCTCGCGCCGCGGGTCGCGTCCTCTACGGCAACAGCGAGGGCGCCGACTATCGCATCCTCACGCGCCGCTCGCTCGGCCATGAGGGCGCCGCCGTCACCGTGCGACGTCGCGATCGCGGCCAGGTCTCGTTCGTCGTGCCCTTGCTCGGAATTGCGGGCGCGCTGGCAGCGGCGGCGGCCCTCGCCGTGACCGAACAGCTCGCGGGCCGTCCGCTCGAGCACGCCGAGATCGACGCTGCCTTCGCGGCCCTCGGCGACCAAGACCACGACGAGGGGAGGCTCGAGCCGCGTCTCTGCGCGTCGGGCCTGTTCATCCTCGATGACAGCTACAACGCGAATCCGGCGTCGTGCCGCGCTTCGATCGAGGCCGCCCGTGAGCTCGCGCGTGAGCTCGACCGGCGCCTCGTCCTCGTCCTCGGAGAGATGCGAGAGCTCGGCGATGCGAGCGTTGCAGAACACGAACAGCTCGGGCTCTGCGCTCGCGAGAGCGGCGCGCGCGTCGTCATCGCGATCGGCGGCGACGCACGTCACCTCGACGACTCGGCCGGAAGTACGGGTGCCGAGAGTCGCTTCGCCGAGCGCGCCGAAGAAGCCGCTGAGCTCGCCAAAGACGTCGTATTGCCCGGAGATCTCGTGCTCGTGAAGGGCTCGCGCGGCGTTCGCACCGAGCTGGTCGTGCGGGCCCTCGCCGAGCGACACGGCGGCCTCGCAGCCCGCGGCGCACACGGCGAATTTGTGGCGCGCGAGTTCTTGGTCGAAGGCGGCCTCGCAGCCCGCGGCGCGCACCCATCGGGACCCTCGCGATGATCTACGAACTCTTCTATCCGCTGAAGTACCACTACGCGTCGCTCAAGTGGCTCAACGTCCTGCGGTACATCCCGTTTCGCACCATCATGGCGACGCTCACCGCCATGGTGCTCACCTTCTTGCTCGCGCCGTGGTTCATCCGCGAGCTGCGCCGCAAGCAAATCGGCCAGGTCGTGCGCGCCGACGGCCCCGCGAGCCACTTCGCCAAGGCCGGCACCCCCACCATGGGCGGCGCGCTCATCCTCCTCTGTTTGCTCGTGCCCACGGTGCTCTGGGCCGATCTTCGCAATCCCTTCGTGCTCGCAACCACCGCGGTCACCGCTGGCTACGGCGTCATCGGCTACCTCGATGACTTCCTCAAAATCAAGCTGAAGAATTCCGGTGGCCTCCCTGGTCGCTACAAGCTCCTCGGCCAGCTGCTCATCGCCGGCGCCGCCATCGGCTACACCTTCTTGCTACCCGGCAAGCTGCCCGCGGACTGGTTCGCGATTCGCACGAAGGTCGCGATCCCCTTCGTCGCGTTCTCTCGCTACTCGCTCGATCTTCCGCTCTACGTCTACATCGCCTTCGCGCTCTTCGTCGTCATCGGTACGTCGAACGCCGTCAACCTCACCGACGGTCTCGATGGACTCGCCATCGGTCCGGTGATGACGAACGCCGCGGCCTACTTGATCTGGGCCTACGTCGCGGGCGCGACCATCGGCGGCTTCTCGCTCGCGAGCTACCTCGACATCCCGCGGATCGCCTCGGTTGGGGAGTTGGCCGTGTATTGCGGCGCCGTGATAGGGGCCGGCATTGGGTTCCTTTGGTACAACACCTATCCCGCTCAGGTGTTCATGGGCGACGTCGGCTCGCTCGCCCTCGGCGGCGGCCTCGGCATGCTGGCCGTGTTCACGAAGAACGAGTTGCTCAGCGTGCTGCTCGGCGGCGTCTTCGTGGTCGAGACGCTGAGCGTCATCGCGCAGGTCGTGTCCTTCAAGCTGACCGGCAAGCGCGTCTTCTTGATGGCTCCGATCCACCACCACTTCGAGAAGAAGGGTTGGGCCGAACCGAAGATCATCGTGCGTTTCTGGATCGTGAGCATCCTGCTCGCGCTCGTGAGCCTCGCCTCCCTCAAGATGCGTTGAGACATGCCTCCCGTGCCCCCCATCGAGCTTCGTGAAAAGCACATCGCGGTCGTCGGCCTCGGCGCCAGCGGTCTCGCGGCCGCGCGGCTTTGTCGCCGTGCCGGGGCAATGGTCACGGGCTTCGACCAGGCAGCGCGAGATCTCCTTTCACCCGACGCGCGCGAGTTCCTCTCCGGCGACGTTCACACCACCGCCGCGGGCACGCTCGACCGCTTCGACCTGATCGTGGTTTCGCCGGGCGTCCCCGAAAATCCGGCCCTTTCGAGCGCGGCGCAGCATGGCGTCGAGATCATCGGCGAGCTCGAGCTCGGGGCGCGCGCGCTCCCGCCGAGCTTGCCGCTCATCCTCGTGGGCGGCACCAACGGCAAGAGCACCGTGACGGCCCTCACCGCCGCGCTGTTCGCAGCCGCCGGCCATCGCACCTTCGTCGGCGGCAACTTCGGCACGCCGCTGTCGGAGGCCGTCGGTGACGAGCTGGATGTGGCCGTCGTCGAGATCTCGAGCTTTCAGGCCGAGCGCCTTCCCACCTTGCACGCGCGAGGTCACGCGCTCTTGAACGTCACGCCGGATCACCTCGATCGGTACGCGTCCTTCGCCGACTACGCCCACGCGAAAGGTAACCCCTTCGCTCAGATGGACGACCGTGACATCGCCGTCGTTCCCCTCGCCGACGAGGCGTGCGCGCAACAGGCGCGGCGAGGCGCTGCCCGGCTCGTGACCTTCGGAATTCACGATGCCGACGTCGCACCGGATGGCGCCGGCGCGATCCTCGATCGACTGCGCGATCATCGTTACTCGCTCGACGAGCTCGCGCTTCAGGGTGGGCACAATGTGGCCAACGTCTGCGCCGCCATCGCGCTCGTGAGCGGCCTCGCCGTGGCCGGAGTGCTGGACACATCTGCCTCCGCGATCGCGCGCGCACTCCGAGAATTCCGCGGATTGCCGCATCGCAACGTGCTCGTGCGGGAGCTTGATCAGGTCCGCTACTACGACGACTCGAAGGGCACGAACGTAGGCGCGACCGTGGCCGCGCTGCTCGGGCTCGTCGAGCCGCGGGCGGTGCTCATCGCCGGTGGTCGCGACAAACTCGGTAGCTACGAGCCGCTCGTCGTTGCGCTCCGACAGCGTGGACGCGCCCTCGTCCTCATCGGCGAGGCAGCCGACCGCATCGCGAGCGCCGCCTCTGGGGTCGTGCCGATCGCGCGGGCCCGTTCGATGGCGGAGGCCGTGTCCATCGGGCGCGAGCTGGCGCACCCGGGAGACGCGGTGATGCTGAGCCCGGCCTGCTCCAGCTACGACATGTTCCGCGACTACAAAGAGCGCGGCGACATCTTCGTTCACGCCGTCCTCGCGCTCGAGGGGATCGCATGAGCCGCGCCGCCGACAAGGTGAGGGGCCTCGGCCTCGGTGCCCGCCGCATGCTCACCACGAGTGGCCCGGGCCCCGTGGACACCGTGCTCGTCGCCGCCACGATCGCCCTCCTCGGTTTTGGCAGCGTGATGGTCTTCAGCGCCAGCTCCTTCGAGGCCACCGTGCGCCTCGGCAACGCCCAGTATTACGTCAAGCGTCAAGCCATCTACGTCGCGCTCGCCCTGCTCGTCATGTGGCTCACGAGTCGCTTCGACTACCGGAAATTGCGGCCTTTCACGTACCCCATCCTCTTTCTCGTGATGGGCGCGATGGCGGCCACCGTGCTCGGCTTCGGGCACCGCGCCGGCAACGCGTATCGCTGGCTTCAGGTCGGGCCCATCCACGTGCAGCCCTCCGAGATGGCGAAGGTCGCGCTCGTCCTCTGGCTCGCCTATTCGCTCTCGAAGAAGGCCGACCAGATCAGGACCTTCTGGGTCGGCTTCGTGCCGCACATGATCGCGGTCGGCGCGCTCACGATGCTCTGCCTCATGCAGCCGGACTTCGGCAGCGCGGTCGTGCTCACGATGATCACCTTCGCGCTCATGTTCGTGGCCGGCGGGCGCATCAGCTACCTGCTCGCGAGCGTGTCGGCGTGCGTCGGAGCGGCGATCCTGCTCGTGCGATTGAGCCCGTATCGCATGGCCCGCTGGATGGCATTCTCCAACATGGATGAGCACCGGCAGAGCCTCGCGTACCAGCCATTTCAGTCCGTGATGAGCTTCGGCTCGGGCGGGGTCTTCGGGCTCGGGCTCGGCCGCGGCTATCAGGTCCTCTATCTCCCCGAATCGCACACCGACTTCATCGCCGCGATCGTCGGAGAAGAGCTTGGCTTCGTCGGCATCGTGGCGCTGCTCGCGACCTACGGCTTGGTCGTGTGGCGCGGCATCGCGATCGCGCTGGCCGCGGCGGACGACTACGGCACCTTCATCGCGTTCGGGCTCAGCACCTTGCTCGGGACCCAGGTGCTCTTGAACGTCTCGGTCGCGCTCGCCATCGTGCCGACCAAGGGCCTCACCTTGCCGTTTCTCAGCTACGGCGGCTCGTCCTTGCTCGTGAGCGCCGCGAGCGTGGGCCTCATGTTGAGCATCAGCCGCTACCGTGATGTCGCGGTTGCACCTGCGGCGAGAGCCCGCCCGGTCGCGAGTGAGAGCGCGTCCGCGTTGGTCGCCACGGCCGCGGAGGACGGAGCATGAGCGGCGGCGGCACGAACCCGCGCGTGATGATCGCCGGAGGCGGCACGGGCGGGCACGTCTTTCCGATGATCGCCGTTGGCGAGGCGCTGCGCGGCGCAATAAGTGACGTCGAGGTCACTTTTGTCGGCACCGAGGGCGGCATCGAAGGGACGGCGGTTCCGAAGACGCTCGGTCGGCTCGAATTGCTCGACGTCTTGCCGCTCCGTGGTCGCGGGATCTCCGGGTTTTTCCGCGGAACCATGCGTGCGCTCGCGCTCTTGCCGCGATGCCGCGCGCTCGTTCGCAGGGAAGCGCCCGCGGTCGTGTTCTCGGTCGGCGGTTATGCGGCGGGTCCGGTCACGCTCGCCGCGTGGAGCCTCGGCATCCCCGTCACTCTGCTCGAACCGAACGCCGTCCTCGGCTTCACCAACAAGCTGCTCGCGCGCTTCGTGCGGCGCGCCTACCTCGGGTTCCCCGAGACGCAATCGGCGTTCCCTCCCGAGCGACGCATGTGGACCGGCGTCCCGCTTCGCAAGCGTTTCTTGCCGTCGCCGTACCGCGCATCGGAGGAGGTCGTCGTCTTGGTCATGGGCGGCAGTCAGGGGGCCAAGCGCCTCAACGAAGATGTCCCGCGCGCGCTCGCGATGCACGCAGACAAGGCATTTCGCGTCGTGCATCAGACCGGTCGCGACAAAGAGGCGGCGGTCCTCGCCCTCTACCGCGAGCTCGGTCTCGAGGCCCGCGCGCGCGTCGTCCCCTTCATCGACGACGTCGCCGATGCGCTCGCCAACTGCGACGTCGTGGTCGAGCGCTCAGGCGCCGGTTCGCTCTCGGAGCTCTGCGCGATCGGTCGCGCGGCCGTGCTCGTGCCGTATCCCTACGCGGCCGATGATCATCAGCGGCACAACGCCGAGTCGCTCGTGAGAGATGGCGCGGCCGTGTGTGTGCTGCAAGCCGACGCGACCACCGAGCGCCTCGCCGAAGAACTTGGCATTCTCATCGGCACCCCGGCTCTACGCGCACGCATGGCCGAGCGAGCGAGCGCCCGCGGGAGGCCCGACGCCGCACATGTGATCGCGCGCGATCTCCTCATGCTCGCGGACGCGCACCTCGACGCCCCCTCGCAGGTGTCGTCATGATGTTTCGCGGGCGCGTGCGGCAGCTCCATTTCTTGGGGATCGGCGGCATCGGCATGAGCGGCATCGCCGAGATCCTCCGCTCGCTCGACTTCGAAGTGTCGGGCTCCGACGTGCGTTCAAGCTCGACGACGGAGCGGCTCGTGTCGCTCGGGATCCGCGTCGATATCGGGCACGCGGCAGCGAACGTGCACGGCGCCGACGTCGTCGTTCGCTCGAGCGCGATCGCCCTCGACAACCCCGAGATCACGGAGGCGCACGAGCTCGGGATCCCGGTCATTGGCCGCGCGGAAATGCTCGCCGAGTTGATGCGCGTGAAGTACGGCCTCGCGATCGCCGGCTCGCACGGCAAGACCACGACCACCTCGCTCGTCGCCACCGTCTTGCGCGCGGCGGGCCTCGATCCGACGGTCACGGTCGGCGGCAAGATGGCGGCGCTGGGCAGCAACGCACGCCTCGGTGGCGGCGACCTCATGGTGGCCGAGGCGGACGAGAGCGACGGCACCTTCCTCTGGCTCGCGCCCACGATCGCGGTCGTGACCAACATCGATGCCGAGCACCTCGACTACTGGGGCACGCACGAAAAGCTGAAGGATGCCTTCGTCGAGTTTTGCGGGCGCGTGCCCTTCTACGGGCTCAGCGTGATGTGCCTCGATCACCCGCAGGTGCAGAGCATCTTGCCGCGCGTGCGTGGCCGTCGCGTGACCTACGGGCTCTCGCCGCAGGCGGACTACTCGGCGCGTGGTATCCGATTTCGCGGGCTGTCGACGTCGTTCAACGGCTACCGGCGCGGCGAGCCGCTCGGCGGATTCTCACTCAACATGCCGGGCACGCACAACGTGCAGAACGCGCTCGCGGCGATCGCCGTCGCCGATGAGCTGGCCGTTCCGCTCGACGTCACGAAGCAAGCGCTCGCGACCTTCGACGGCGTCGGCCGGCGCTTCACGAAGGTGGGCGAGGTGCACGGCGTGCAGCTCATCGACGACTACGGCCATCATCCGGCCGAGGTGCGCGCCACCCTCGACGCCGCGCGCGGGGCGTTCCCTGCCGAGCAGCATCGGCTCGTCGTCGCGTTTCAGCCGCACCGTTACTCGCGCACGCAGCATCTCTTCGAGGACTTCACCGCCGCGTTCAATCAGAGCGACGTCCTGCTCGTGACGGACATTTACGCCGCGGGCGAGCAGCCCATCGCCGGCGTGACCTCAGCCGCGCTCGTTGCAGCCATCGAGCGACACGGCCATCACTGGGTCGAACACGTGGCCGACAAGCGCGATGTTCCGGCGCGGCTCGCCGAGCTTGCTCGCCAAGGCGACGTCGTCATCGCGCTCGGTGCGGGGGACATCAACCGCTCGCTCTCGAAGCTCACCGAACTCTTGAACGCCAACCCGCCGCCCGCGAGCGATGCCGTCGCGAGTGGGACCGTCTAGCTCGCACGAGCACCGCACCTGAGAATCGCATGAGGGACTCGAGCACATCGATCATGCCGCCCAATCGGCGCCACCCACAGGCCCAAGGAGTCGCTCCTTCGGAGAGCCCGAAGGACCGTGCGCCGTCGTCGCCGTCAGGTCCGGTAGACACCGCAATGTCATCGGAAATGCCGGAATTCATCGCAGATCCAGCATTCAGGCGCCCGCCGCGAGCGCCCGCGCAGAGCTGGTTCTTGCGCCTGAAGCTCGTGACCGGTGTGCTCGTCGTCGTCGCCGCGAGCGTGCTCGTCGCATGGGGGATGCGCCGCTATCTCTACAAAAGTCCGCGCTTTGCCGTGCGCACGGTCGTCGTCGAGGGAGCATCGCGTCTCTCGTCTCACGTGATCGCCGAGGCAGGCGGCGTGCTTCCCGGAACCAACGTCTTCGCCATCGACGAAGGCCAGGTCGAGGCGCGGCTCAAGCAGCTGCCCTGGGTGCTTACGGTGAAGGTCAGCAAAGAGCTCCCCGATGTCGTGCGTGTGCTCGTCACGGAGCACGAGCCGCGCTTGCTCGTCGCGCTCGACGGGGAACTTTATCTCGTCGATCACAAGGGTGAGATCTTCAAGGCGCTGGGCGACGGAGACCCGAGTGATTTTCCCGTCGTCACCGGCATCGCCAAAGACGAGGTCGTCCGCGATCGTCCGGCGGTCGCCGAGCGCCTGCGCCGCGTGCTCGATCTGGTGGTCGATCTCGAGGGCGAGGGTGTCCTCGAGCGCTATCCGCTCCAAGAGATCCACACGGACGTCGAGGGCCG
>SHZB01000031.1 GCA_009692485.1 Myxococcales bacterium | reverse complement strand
GAAGACGCGAGCGAATACGACGAGTGACGGGGCGGGCTGGCGAACGGGGCGGGCTGGCGAACGGGGCGAGCTGGCGAACGGGGCGGGCTGGCGAACGGGGCGGTCGCCGGAACTCGGGGCTCAAAGGTCGGCGTAGGGATCGTCGCTGGTCGCTTTCGGCTTTGGGGGCGCGCGAGGTCGAGGTGGTGGCTGCGGCCCGGTGTTCGCTGTGCTCGAGGCGGTGGGCGCACCATCGAAGACGTAATCTCGCTGCGACTGTCCGGCGTTGACCTCGGCCGGATCATCACCGCCCGTGCGCTGCGGGAAAGTCAGAAAAGCGAGCACGGCCACGAGCACGACGGCGAGCAGGGCGAGCAGAATGGTGAGCACGCCGCGCGACCGGCCGGGACTCGCCGGTGCGGGCGCCGGTGCAAGGGGAGCTTCCGCGGCGGCGCTTGCCATCGCCGGGATGTCGAACGCCGCTGACGGAAGGGCGGATGCGTCGATCGAGCCGCTGTTGGACCACGGACTGTTGGTCGCACCGAGGTGGTGCTCGAGCTGCGCGGAATTGGGATGCGCCGGGTTTGGCCGCGGCGCGGACGCGGTGAGCTGTGCAGCGGGAAGTGCTGAGACGGCGAGGCCCGCAGGTGCAGGGTCGGCGGGCGGCCGAGGCGCGACGGGCGGCCGCGGATCGACGGGCGGCCAAGGCGCGACGTGCGGCATATCAGGCGTCCCGCTTCCGCGACCCCACGGGCTTGGTGCGCCGTCCGGCGAAGGCGTGCTCGCTGCTGCGAACGGAGTCGCGCGGAGGTCGTGGCCGGTTACGCGGGGCGGCGGCTCTGACCTGCTCGTCGGCGGTGGTTCGCATGCTGCCAGAAAGTCGGCGAGCGGCTGCAGAGTGCCGGGACTCAAGAGCTGGGCGCAAGGCCGGCGGCGGGCGCGGCCGAAAATAGACGCGGCGGACCCAGCCGCAATTGACCCAGCCGCAATGGACGCAGACGAAAGCCTTTCCGCGGCCGCACGCGGTTGGAACGGCCGCGAAGCGGAAACAAACGGCAGCGCAGCGGAAGCAACCGGGGGCAGCTCTTCGGGCGTCGCCCCGGCATGCGAGTACGTCGGCGCGACGAAGCCGCGGGCCTCATCGGCACCGGCGCGCCCACGTGGGGCGCCCGTCTGGGGGAAGTTGCCGTTCGGCGCGTCAGCCATTGCCGTCAGCCGCGATGACCTTAACAGAGGGAGCACCGAGCCGCGCCGAAATTGCCGGTAGCGACCGACGTTCACAACGCCGCGACTGCTATTGTGCAGCGGAAATCATGCGTGAAGATGCGGAACGGAATACGCCCCCGCAGCGCGCGGCCCGAAGCGCCGAGGACCGGGTCCTGCGCGCCATCACGGACGATGACAATTTCCGCGTCGTCGTGGCCGTCACTACGAACACCGTGCGCGGCGCCGTGGCTGCGCAGGAACCGTCCGGCACGGCGGCGGGCCATTTCGCGGATCTCATCACAGGCACGGTGCTCGTTCGCGAGACGATGTCGCCCGCGTATCGAGTCCAGACGATCTTGAAGGGAGCGGGCGGCCGCGGAACGCTCATCGCGGATGCACATCCGGACGGGATGACACGCGGCATCGTGCGCTTGGGCGCGCGGGCCGACATCGACCTCAGCGCAGGAAGCACGCTCCAGGTCATGCGCAACGTCGCCTCCGGAAAGATTTTTCGCAGCCTCGTCGAGCCGCCCGCGAACGGCACCGTCGCCGACGCGCTGATGGCCTATCTGCAGAATTCAGAGCAGGTCGTGAGCGTCATCGCTGCCGGCACGAGCGCGACGGCGCGCGGTGTCGAGTACGCGGGCGGCTACGTCGTGCAGCTCTTGCCCGGTGCGAAGCGCGGTCCGCTGATGGTGATGACCGAGCGGCTCGCGGCCATGCCGTCGGTCGGCGAGCTGCTCGTCGTAGCGGGCGGCGATGCGCTGGGCTTGCTGAAAGAGTTGCTCTTCGGAATGCCGTACGCACAGCTCGATGAGACGACCGTCCATCATGGCTGCAGCTGCGGTGAAGAGGCCGTACTTGCGACGCTCGCGACCTTGCCGCGTGCCGACATTGCCGACCTGTCCCGTGGCGATGAGCCGCTCGAGCTGAGCTGCGACTATTGTCGCGTCGCCTACCGAGTGCCGCCCGCGCAGCTACGTGGCTTGCTCACGTCGAGCTGAGCGTTCCGGGATTCGTTGGCCCGGCCGCAGCCCCACTTGCCTCATTTGCCGCCGAAGCCGCTGCCGCCGCCGTAGGAGGAGCCGCCGTCGCAGTCATTGCATTCGGAGACCAAGAACAAGAGCACGGCGATGACGACCCAGATCCACCAGCTCAACGATTTGCCGCCGAAGCCCTCACCGGCGGTGTCGAGCATCGATTTTCCTTGCGGAGGCGTGATGCCGAAGGCCGAGAGCTCCTGCCGATTGAGCGGCAAGCACAGCGAGTAGTTGATCTCGCCCTCGCCTTGCTCGCGGCTAATTTTTCCGCCCGGCCCTTTGAACTCGGTCGCCTCGACGCTCTCGCCGACGGTGACCTTCCAATAGAACTCACCGACGACGCCATCCACGGTCGCGGTGACCTGATGCTGCAACGAATACGCGACGCCGCGGTGAAGCACGCTCGAGCCCGCGTCGGCGACGTCACCTGTCTCAATCGGCGTCACGAACGACCACTCCCCGCCCTCGTCGACGAGCCATGAGTAGCCGGCCGACGCTCCGCCCCAGAGCAGATATTCGGTCCAGCGAAGAGGCTCGCCGTCGTCGGCGCAAGAGCGCAGTACGAAGCCGCACACGGTGACGCTCACTCCGCGCACGATGCCTTGCGCGCCGATCGGCAAGACCGGCACGATGGGCGGACGCGGCGAGGGCCCCAAGGCACGCAGCGCTCCTTGTTGGATGTCGCTCGCGGTCCCGCAATACTGGCAAATGACGCGCTCGGACGCCTGCGACAACAGCGGCAAAGAGGCGCCGCAGTGCGGACAGTCGAGGGCCTTCGCCGTGGCCGCGGCCGGCTCGAGCGGCATGCCCGAATCGAGCCGCAGCTCGGCCGGATCAAATTGGCGGCCAAGGAAGAGGACCGGAGCCGCGCGGCCATCGCCGTAGTCGATGGTGCCAAAGCGCCCGCCGGAAGCGCTGATGTCCGCGTAGCGCGTGACGATGCGCGGATCGGGCACGCGCGTGAGCGAACCCTCGCCGCTCACGACCCGTCGCGACGCGAGCTCCTGGACGACCCACGCTTCGCCGGCGAGCGAGACCGCGCCGCCGGGCCGGAGCGCGTCAGCTCGCGGCAGCGGCTCGAGCGCCGGCGCCTCGCTCGTCGCATACCAGCGGCCTTGCGCTTGGGCGATCCAACAGTTTGCGCCGTCGTCCGAGAAGCTGATGAGGATCTCTTGCCAGGGGGCGCTCGTGCGATCGGCGCGGTCCATTTGTACGCGGCCGATCACCTCGAAGCGACGCTGGCCCCACCATCCACCCGCGCCGACGATGAGCGGGCTGGGGATCTCGAGCAGCTCCGCGAATTTGCCGTTGACCTCGAGGCCGCGATCCGTACGCGCCACGACGCCGCGGCAATAGCCGCACACCTGCGCCTGAGCGCCGCCGAACTTGAAGGTGATCGGCGCGCCGCAGCTAGGACAAGGGGCCTGCCGGTCGAGCGTCACGACGCCGCATGTTAGTCCGCCGGCAACTCCGCGGTCGCGACAATTCCGTCTTCCGGCACTCCGTCTTCCGGCACTCCGTCTTCCGGCACTCCGTCTTCCTGCACTCCGTCTTCCGGCACTCCGTCTTCCTGCATTCCGTCTTTGTGGTGGCGCTGCCGCGGTGTCGATTCTGCGATAGCTCCGCTGCCATTCGTGCAGCACGATCCGCGATTGCGCGCGCCTCGCGGCATTGGTGCTAACCGTGGGCAGCGCAGATGGTCGAGCGTCGCTTCGTCTCCCCCACGCTGCTCGCGTGCGTCGTCATCATCGCGACGAGCGGCATCGTCTACGAGCTCATCGCCGCCACGATGGCGAGCTACGTCCTCGGCGATTCCGTGGCGCAGTTCAGCTTCGTCATCGGGTTGTATCTCTTCGCGATGGGGATTGGCTCGTACGCCTCACGCTTCATCGAACATGCGCTGCTCGATCGCTTCGTCGAAATCGAGCTCGCCCTCGCGCTCGTCGGCGGGCTGAGCGCGCCCTGCTTGTTTCTCGTCTACACCGCGCAAGGTGCGTTTCGCGGCGCGCTGTATTCCATCGTCGTACTCGTCGGCACCCTCGTTGGCATCGAGATCCCGCTCTTGATCCGGCTGCTCGAGTTTCGGCTCAATCTCAAAGAGCTCGTCGCGCGGGTGCTCTCGCTCGACTACGTGGGAGCGCTGTTCGCGAGCCTGTTATTTCCGCTCGTTTTCGTGCCGAAGCTGGGCCTGCAAAGGACGAGCATGGCGTTCGGAATCCTCAATGCACTGGTCGCGGTGATCTCGACGTTTCTGTTGCCCATCACCCACGCGAGGATATGGCGCCTGCGCGCGTCTTGCTGCGTCGTCATCGCGATCTTGGCGGTCGGCATCGCCTCTTTCGAGCGCATCACCACGCATCGCGAGGCCACCTATTTCGGCGCGCCGATCGCGTTTGCCGCGCAGTCGCCGTACCAGCGCATCGTGATGACGCAATCGCCTCGGACCACTCGCCTCTTCTTGAATGGCAATCTCCAGTTCAGCTCGGACGATGAGCATCGCTACCACGAGGTGCTCGTCCACCCCGCTGTCTCCGCGCTCGGACGCGAGCCGAAGAGCGTGCTCATCCTGGGCGGCGGCGACGGACTCGCTGCGCGCGAGGTGCTGCGTTACCCCAAGGTCGAGCAGGTCCTCCTCATCGACCTCGACCAGGAGGTCACGCGCATTTTTCGCGAGGTGCCGCTCGCTCGCACGCTCAACCGTGACGCCCTTCGCGACGCGCGCGTCACGATCATGAACGAGGACGCCTTCGGGTTCCTCGAGCGTTGTCGCGACTCCTTCGATCTGGCGATCGTCGACTTTCCAGATCCTGGAAACTATGCCGTCGGCAAGCTCTACACGCTGACTTTTTATCAGCGGCTACGCGAGCGCGTGGGGGTTCGCGGGCTCGCCGTGATCCAAGCGACTTCGCCCTATTTCGCGCGCAAATCGTTCTGGACCATCGCAGAGACGGTGGCAGCGGCGGACTTCCGCGTCGTGCCCATGCACGTGCATGTACCGAGCTTCGGCGAGTGGGGCTTCATCCTCGCGGGAGCAGAAGGCCTCCGCGAGCCTCGTACGCTCATCCCGAGCGTTGGGGAGCTGCGCTTCTTGACGAACGAGGCGCTGCCGGCGCTCTTCAGCTTTCCGCGCGACATGGAGCGCGTGCCGGCAATCGTGAACCGCCTCAACGATCAGCAGCTCGTCTCGACGTACACGAACGAATGGGAAGAATGGCAGAACTGACCCGACGCCAGCTGCTCGCAACACTCGGGCTCGCTTGGCTTGCGGACACGAGCCTCCCGCGCGTGCGTCCCTTCGAGGGCCGCATCGTCGGCGCCGACCAGCGGCTCGGTCACCTGCTCCGCGACGGCGTGAAGACTGGGCCTGCCGCGGGCCCGATCGAGCGCGCGGATGTCGTCATCGTGGGCAGCGGCGTCAGCGGTGCGAGCGCGGCATGGCGACTCGCCGCGGCTGGGGTCGAGTCGCTGATGCTCGAGCTCGAGGGCTTCGCGGGCGGCACCAGCTCCTGGGGTGAGGACGGCGTCGTCGCGCATCCGTGGGGCGCACACTATTTGCCAGTTCCGGAGCCGACGGCGCGAGCCCCCTTGCGGCTGCTCGAAGAGCTCGGCGTCATCACGGGTTGGGACGCGGCGGCGCGCCCGATCTTGCAAGAACAACATCTCTGCCACGCCCCGGAAGAGCGGCTATTTCATGAGGGCGCGTGGCACATGGGCCTCGTTCCACAGACGCTCCTCGATGCCGGCGAGCGCGCAGAATTTGAGCGATTTCTTGGGAAAATGGATGAATTCACGCACGCGCGCGGCAACGACGGGCGCCCCGCGTTCGCCATCCCGCTGTCCTTCAGCTCTCGCGACGCCGAGTACCTGAAACTCGATCGGCTGACGATGGCGGCGTGGCTCGACGAGCATCGCTTCACGACGCCGTTTCTTCGCTGGTATGTCGAGTACGCCACGCTCGACGACTTCGGCGCCGACCTCGATTGCATCTCGGCCTGGGCGGCGCTGCACTATTTTTGTTCGCGCCGCTTCGAGACCGAGCAAACGAAAGGCAGCCATTTTCTGGTGTGGCCGGAGGGCAATGGCCATCTCGTGCGCCACATGCTCGCGCGCGCGAAAGGCGTGAGACGTCACCGTCAAGCCGTGCTCGCCATCACGCCCGGAGCTCGCGGAGTCGTGCTCGATGTTCTCGACGCGAGTGAGCCGGAGCGGCCGGTGCTCCGTCGCATCGAGGCGCGCGCTGCCATCCTCGCCGTCGCCGGGTTCATCGCCAAGCGGCTGCTCGCCGACGCGAAAGAGGTGACCGTGCGTGCATCGTCGCCGTGGCTCGTGGCCAACCTCCATGTGCGCCGCCCGTGCGAGCCCAATCGCGCGTGGGACTCGGTGCTCTTCGACGCTCGCGGACTCGGCTACGTGGACGCCGGCCACCAGCGCATCGCGCCAGCAGAAGAGACGGTGCTCACGTATTTTCGCGCGTACGGAGCCGCGGACGTGCGCGCCGCCCGTGCCGCGCTCGGCAATCGGCGCTGGGCTGAGCTCGCCGCCGACGTGCTGCTGGACCTCGCGCCCGCACATCCCGAGCTCGGCGAGCAGACCTCCCGGCTCGACTGCATGCTGTGGGGCCACGCCATGCCGCGGCCCGAGGTGGGCTTCCTCAGCGCCACGCGTGAGCCGATGAACGCGCCCGTATTTCTCGCAAACAACATCGCGTGGGCCCACGTCGATCAGAGCGGCATCGCACTCTTCGAGGAGGCCAACACCCACGGCGTCCGTGCCGCCGAGGCGGTGCTCGACGGGCTCGGTCATCGCCGCGGCGAGTCCTGGATTTGACGCGAGCGACGAGTCCCGGAATTGATGCAACTCGCGCTTGATGCGACTCGCGCTTGATGCAACTCGCGCTTGATGCAACTCGCGCTTGATGCGACTCGCGCTCTACGCCACTCGCCAACCGCTCAGCGCACCGTCAGTGAGGCCGTGCCCTCGGCGCCGCCGGAGAGCTGCTTCACCGAGATTTCATACTTGCCCGCCTGCACCGTGAACGTGATCGGCGGCACGCTCTGCGCCTCTCCGGTCGGGAGCTCGCGCATGACGCGCTCGAGGATCACCTTGCCGCTGGGGGCACGCACGCGCACCTGATACGGGGGGATCCCCGCCACGTAAGGGCGAAACACGAGGCGCGCGGCCTTGCTCGGGCCAACGTCGCCGATCGACTGGCAAAAAATTTCAATGTCTCCGTGACTCTCAATCGCGGCTGCCACGTTTCACTCCGTGCTCGGATTTTCTGCCTGCCCCGCGTGGGTCAGCTCACGATGAGACGCGCGCTACCGTCCACGTCCCCGTAGAGCTGCTTGATGTGCACATGATACTCGCCGTTCGCTGGCACCCGAAACTCGAGTGGCGGCGCACTCTGGGGGCTGCCCGTCGGCAGCTCGCGCAGCACCCGCTCGAGGACCACCTTGCCGCTCGCGTCCTTGATCTTCACGGTGAACGGCGGCGGCGCATCCTCGAAGCACTTGAACACCAGCTTCGCCTGCGCCCCTGCCACAACTTGCGCGCCTGCCTGCAGGATGCATTCGATTGCACCGGCGCTTTCGATCTTGGCTGGCACGGGTTGGGTTCGCTCCTCGGCAGGCTGGGCCTACCAACCGCGGATTGTAGATGGCCCGCGATCGGATGCCGAATTTGCGACAAAGGGCGGGCCGCCGCGAGCGGTGACTATTCGCTCTCCGTCTGAACGGGCGACCAGCGAAGCCGCGGCTTGCGCGCCGCTCGCGCCTCGTCCATCCGACCGAAACGCACGTCGTGTGGCGCGGTGCGTACAAGTTCGGGGCTCTGCCGCGCCTCGGCCGCGATCTTCTTCATCGCGGTGACGAACTCGTCGAGCGTTTGCTTGGTCTCCGTCTCGGTCGGCTCGATCATCAGCGCGCCTTTCACGACGAGCGGAAAGTATACGGTTGGCGCGTGAAAGCCGTAGTCGAGCAGCCGCTTTGCCACGTCGAGGGTCTTGACGCCGGTCTCACGCTCGAGCGTCTCGTCCGTGATCACGATCTCGTGCATGCACGGCTCGACGCACGCGACGTCGAAGTGGTCCTTGAGCTGCGACCAGAGGTAGCGGGCGTTGAGCACGGCCAAGGTGCTGGCACGCGCGAGGCCCTCGCCCCCAAGCTCCCGCAGGTAGGTGTACGCGCGGATAAACATGCCAAAATTGCCCTGAAACGCACGAATTCGGCCGATGCTGCCCGGGCGATTGTGCTCCAGCGTGAAGCGTCCCGCGGACTCGACCAACACGGGCAGCGGCTGAAACGGCGCTAGCGATTTCACGAAGCACACGGGCCCTGCCCCCGGCCCGCCGCCCCCGTGCGGAGTCGTAAAGGTCTTGTGAAGATTGATGTGCATGACGTCGATGCCGAGGTCAGCGAAGCGCACGCGCCCCATCACCGCGTTCGTGTTTGCGCCGTCGCCATAGACGAGGCCCCCACGCTCGTGCACGAGCTGCGTGATCGCCGGAAGGTGCGACTCGAAAACGCCGACGGTGTTTGGGTTCGTCACCATCAACGCGCACACGTCATCTGCCCCAACGAGGTCGAGCGTACGGAGGACGTCCTCGAGGTGCATGAGCCCGTCATCGCTCTTCGGGATCTTGATCGCCTCGAGACCGGCGAGTGTGCAGCTCGCAGGGTTGGTACCGTGCGCGCTCTCGGGGATGAGCACCTTGCGCGGCGAGCGCCCCTGTGAATGGTGATACGCGCGGATCATCATCAGGCCAGTGAGCTCACCTTGCGCGCCCGCGGCCGGCTGCAATGCACACGAATCGAAGCCGGTGATCTCGCAAAGCGCGCGGCTCAATCGCCACATCACCTCGAGGCTTCCTTGCGCGAGCGCGTCCGGACAAAGCGGGTGCATCGAGGCGAAATCGGCGTGCCGCGCGGCCCACTCGTTCACCTTCGGGTTGTATTTCATCGTGCAAGACCCGAGCGGATACATCTGCGTGTCGATGCAGTAGTTGAGCTGCGAGAGCCGCACGAAATGGCGGAATGCTTCAGGCTCGCTCACCTCTGCCAAGCGAGCGGGCACGCTACGATAGAGAGCGCCAAATGCCTCGCGAGCCGAGACGGTGGGCACGTCAAGCGCGGGCAGGGACGCACCGGTACGGCCAGCCGCGCCTCGCTCGAAGATAGGCGGCTCGGCCATGAAATTGGCCCCGGTCGTCGTGCGCAGATTGGCAGTCGCATTCATGTCGTGGACCCTCCTCGGAACATCGAGGCTGCGCGCGTTCAGAGAGCCGGACCGGGCTCGGCCGCGGGCTCGCTCGGCTCCTCGGGCTCGCCCTGCTCGGTCGAGTCCTTGTCCCAATCGCCGCCACCGACGTCCAGCGAGCCCGAAGGCCGCACCGACTCAAGATTCGGCTTCACGTTGCGTTGCTTGATGGCGTGCCAGTCGCCGAAGCCGAGCTCGTCCTCGCCGCGACCCATCGCGCCGTCGAGGATATCGTCGACGTTGTCGCCCGCGGGTCGGCTGTAGACGAGGTATCCCTTGCCGGCCTTCGACGAATTGGGTCCGACGAGACCATCGACGCGTTCTTCCCAATCGAAGCGCAAGAGGTTGCCGTCGGCGTTGCCCTTCAGCGAGCCGATCATGTCTTTGCGGGGTCGGATCCAGCCGCCACGGACGACGCCGCCCTCTTGCACGACGTGAAGGTGACCGTAGAGCGGGCTGAAGTAGACGCCCGTCCAAGTACCTTCGGCGGGCATCGCGCCAGCGCGCACTTCGGCGAGCTTGCCGACCACGGGTGCGGGGCCGCAGCCGAGTGCGAAAACCGCGAAAACCGCGAAAATCACGGCCGAACCCGAGATGCGACGCCTGGCTACTTCGTGCGGAAAAGCGGTGCAAAACATGGCGCGCACCCTACTTCATTGGGTCCATCGATGCGACATGGATGAAGCACGCGCTCACCGGCCGCGGCGGCGTAGCCGAGTCAGCGCCTTGCGCGCAAGCTGATCGAGCCGAGGGCCGCCGTGAAATTGCTCACCGAAGCCGCGCCGCTCGATCGCGGGGCGTGCCGCAGGATCCAGGATGAGCTGGTCGAACTCCCCTGCCGAGAGCGCGGCCAACATCGCGCCGTGCTGCTCGCTCATCAACGCGCGTACGCGGTCGGCGAGGTCGGGAGATGCGACGTGCTCGGCGTACGACGTCTTCACCGAGTGCACGATGCGGCCGCCGTCGGCGAACAGGTGGGTCGTGACGTTGGGCCTCCGCGCGCCCGAGTCCTCGGTCTGGACGTGATAGGTCCGGCCGCCGTGCGTGACGTTGACGTTGCGTCCCACGAGCGGGCCAGCGTGCTTCATGCGCGGCACCGCTTCACTGGAAGCACCGTTTCATTGGATGCACCGCTTCGCTGGATGCACCGCTTCACTGGGTGCACCGCTTCACTGGATGCACCGCTCGAGCTCGTCGACCCAATTGGCTCGCAGTCCGCATTGCACCTCCGCCTTCGTGAGCCGCTCGCGGCACAGCGCGACGTCGGCAGCGTGCGTGGGCTCGAGGCGTGCTGTCTCGACCGCGCGCGCAAGCTCGTCGGCCCGCACGCTCGGATGCTTCTGCTGCTCGGATTGCGTGAGATAGCGAGCGACCAGATTCTCGCAGTCCTCGTGCGCTGGGGGTGGGCCGACCCGACGCATGAGGCGGCTGACGAGGACCGCGCCGGCCACCGTCGCGATCACCAAGATCGCCAAGGTCGCATGCCGAACGGCGCCATGCCCGCTGGTGCTCACGCGCTTCGGCTCAAGGTAAAGGAGCAGTACCTCATCGGCGCTCTGAATCTGGGCGTCATGGTGCGAGCTTCATCGCAGACAGCCATCGAGATTTGAGCTCGACTCGGCAATCCGCACGCAGGCCATCGCCTCATCGGTGATGCGCTTTCCGACGCACTCTCGGCGCTGCTCGATCCCCTTGGCGTCGCGGGCATTCGCCACGTGCCCCGCGATCTCAGCCGCATCGGAGACGCCGTCGGATTTCAGCTGGATCTCAGCGCTTCGTCGAAAGATCTCTTCGCACTCTGCCTCGCTCGCCGCATGTCCGCAGCCCGCTGCGAACTGTGCCGTGCTGGCGAACGCAGCGGCGATGCAGAAGCGATGAATCTTGGCCAAGAGCGGCTCATATTGCCCGTAATTCTGGACGCTTGCCAAGCGATTGCTAGATTAGTAGGCGTGTGCTCAGGGTCCGATGAAGGTCGCGGTGGAAGTCGCGCGGGCAGCCTCGCCGGTGCCGCCGCGTCCGACGCCGCAACGCCATCGCGACCGGGGGCGCGCCGCGGACTACGCACCGGGGCGCGCCGTCAAACACCGCCACGTCGCTCGCGATCGCAGGCCGTGCCGGGCTCGAGGTCGCAGGCTGCGCCGCCGTGTGCGCCAGCACCGAGTGAGGCCATCCTGGTCGGCAAGGGCGGGCCATCGCTCGCGTCGCGGCGCACTCCTGAAGATTGCCTCGAGCGAGCCATGCGCGCGAAGAGTGCGGACGCGCGTGCAAGCTGGGCGCTGCGCGGCCTCGCCCGGCGCGGGCCGCTCGATCCAACGACGAACGCGCTCTTGCTGCGGCAGCTCTACCTCGCGCACTACGTGGCCGGCGCCTTCGAGCGCGCGTACGAAATCAGCTGCCAGGCGGTGACGCTGGGAGTCCTCGAAGACGTCATCCATCAGGACGCCGCGCGGGCGAAGCAAGCGGCAGGAGACGTCGATGGCGCGGTCGGTCACCTGCGCCTTGCCGCCCGGCGTGCGCCACCGTCGCGACGCGCCTTTCATTGGTGGACGCTGGGGGCCGTGCTCTTCGTCGCGCATCGCCACAGCGAGGCGATCGACGCGCTGGCCCGCGCGGCAAGATGGGGCACCACCGACAAACCGCTCTATCAAGGTCACCTCGCGCTCGCGAAATGCGAGTCGGGCGTGAAGGTGCGTGGCTTGCCGGCGCTGATCGCACGGCTCGAGGCGTGCCCCGCGGGGCAGGGTTATGGGCGCTTCGTGCTCGGCCAACTCTCGTACCATTTGGAGCAACTCAGCGACGCGGCGCACTACCTCGATGCCTTCGTCGAGCGCACGACGCGCGGACATCTGGCGACGGCGATCGCACTCGCGGGCGAGCTTGCCATCGCGCGGCGCACGCTCTCGACGATCCGGCGCGCGAGCTGACGTAGGCTGTTCGGCCGCGCTCGTTCCGCACGCATCGCGCATCACGAGCGGCACCTCGCCCCCAGCCAAAGAGCCCGCATCACGAGCGGCACCTCGCCCCCAGCCCAAAAGCCTATGAACGAACTTCTCAGCAACATCGGCGCCGCATTTGTCGGCGGAATGATCCTCAACATCATGCCGTGCGTGCTGCCGGTGCTGACGATGAAGGTCTTTCACGTCATCGAGAAGGCGAAAGAGGACCCAGGCGTCAACCGCAGGCACGGGCTCGCGTATGCCGCAGGGATCTTGGTCACGTTCTTCGTCTTCGCCGCGGTGGTCATCGGACTGCGCGCGCTGATCGGCACGAACCTTCAGTGGGGACAGCAGTTTCAAAACCCCATTTTTGTCGCGGCGCTCACCGCGCTGATGGTGATCTTCGGTCTCAACGCGCTCGGCGTCTTCGAGATCAACATCGGCATGTCCGAGCACGAGGGCGGCGGCGGCTACCTCGCCTCGTTCGTGAATGGAGTCGTGGCCTCGATCATGTCGACGCCCTGCTCCGCGCCATTTCTGGGCGCCGCGGCGACCTACGCGCTCGGCACCGGTGCGACCTGGTGGCAGACGCTGCTCATGTTCACGTTCATCGGGCTCGGCCTCGCCTTCCCGTTCCTGGTGATCAGCTTCGTGCCGGCGGCGGGCAAGCTCCTGCCGCGGCCAGGCGCGTGGATGGAAACGTTCAAGCAACTGATGGGCTTCACGCTGCTCGGCGCGGCAGTGTGGCTCTTCGGCGCGCTTCAGGCGCAGCTGCCCGCAAAAGGCGCAAACTGGTTTCTCTCGTTTCTGATCGTGCTCGGCATGGCGCTCTGGGGCGGGCAGAAGTTTGGCGGCTTCGAGCACACCGCGAGGCGACGATGGCTGGTGCACGTCATCGCCGTCGGCATCACCGCCGGCGCGGGCTACTGGATGCTCGACTTCACCCGCGCGGAACGTCCGAAGAGCAGCGCGTCGCTCGCCCCCTGTGAGGGCGGCGCGGAGGGTGGCGCGGGTCAGGCTGGCGCGGATCACGCTAGCGCCGAGGTCGCGCCAGTGGTGGTCGACGGAAAGATTCGCTGGGCCGATTTCGATGTGAAGCTCGTCGAGCGCGAGCTTCGCCGAGGCCGCCCGGTGTTCATGGATTTCACCGCCGAGTGGTGTGGCAACTGCAAGGCCAACGAGGCGCTCGTCATCGAGACCGAGGAGGTTCGCCAGAAGCTCACGCAGACGAAGATCTTGCCGATGAAGGCGGACTACACGACCGAAGACGAGACCATTTCGGCGTGGATCACGAAGCTCGGGCGCGCCGCGATCCCGATTTACGTCGTCTTCTACCCCGACGGCACGCACGACCTCATGCCCGAGAAAATCAGCAAATCGATGCTGCTCGAGGCGCTCGCAAAGGCCTCGGCAAAATATCCGCCCGAGAAATTCGGCGGTGCCAACCCACCGGGCGCCGAGCGAACGGGCACCGAGCCAACCCGTGCGGTCGGCGAAGGCAAGTCGCTGTGAGCCGTGTTCCTGAGCGGTGCTAGGGTCATCGGGCTTGCTTGTCCGCCAGAAGTCACCGTCGCTGCGATCGTTCGCGCTGAAGCTCGCGCTGGTACCCATGGCGCTCGCGCTGGCACCCGTGGCGCTCGCGCTGGCATTGGTCGCTTGCAATGAGCCGCGCGGCGAGCTCGTCTTCGGCGTGACGAGCGACTTTCGCGCAGGTGTCGATCTGCATCGGCTCGAGGTGACCACCACGGTCGGCGATGTTGTCACCAAGCTCGACGCGATCGCGCTCGGGGCGGCGCCTGGAGCGCAACAGTTTCCGGTCGAGATCCCGTTCTTGGACTTGCCGCATGGCCGGCGCGCGGCGATCGCAATCGCGGGCTACGTCGATACTTCACCCACCGATGCCCTCGTGGTCGAGCGGCTCGCGGCGACGACGGCAGTCAGCGACAAGAAGCTCCTCTACCGCTTGCACCTCGACTCGGAATGCACGGTGGGTTCCGGCAACGCGCCCGCATGCGACGCGCCGCTGACCTGTGTCCGCGGCGCATGCGCAGATCCATTCCTCGCGCCCGAGAAGCTCGAGCCCTACCGCGACGGATGGAACGTCGCCAGCGACATTTGCAAGCCGGCGAATGCGGGCGCGCCGAAGGTGTTCGTCGGCAAGGGCCAGTCGGATTACTTGCCGTCGGAGGACTACGAAGTCGTTCAGCTCGAGCCCGGCCCGCAAGGCGGCCACCACGTCTGGATTTCGATTCGTGCCCAAAATTTGAGGCAATCGGGCACGCGCACCGAGATCAGCGGGACCTTGCCCGAGCTTGGCATCACGGTCACGCCGCTCGAGGTGATCTTCACGATGCTTCCGGACGAGGGCGGGTACTGCAAACTGTACGGCCTGCGATTTCAGCTCGACGGCGGCGGCCTCGACGTCGACACGCTGCTCGGCCAGACGCTCGAGGTCGTCGCCACGATGAAAGACAAGGACGGCAGCGTCGGCGTCGGCAAGCGCTGGCTGAAGCTCGACGAGACCATTTTTGGTGGGGAGATCTAGCCTCGGCGGAGGTCTAGCCGCCATTCCGTTTGGCAAGCGTCCGGCCCCCCGCGTAAGCTTCGCGCCATGCTTACTCACCGATCGAAGGGCGTGGCGACTGGAACCGTGGCGGGCGCGCTGCTGCTGACCTGGATCGCTGGCGCGTGCAGCGATAGCAGCGACACGAAGCTGGTCGACACGACCATGGGCGCGCAAGGCGGCGGCGGCATGGGCGGCATGGCGAGCTCGACGTCCGAAGGCGGGAGCATCACCTTCATGCAAGGACCGATGGGCTCGGGCGGCGCGACTTCGGTGTCGAGCACCGCCACCGGAATGATGGCCGAGGGCGGCACGGCGGAGCCAACGAACGTCTTCGACAAACATTTCCCGGGAGCGAGCGCCACCGACACGATCAGCGTGAATGACATCGTGATCGACAAGGCGGACGGCAGCGTCGTCCTGGTCGGGGGCTTCAACGGTGCGCGAGACTTCGACGGACCCGGCGGCGCCAATGCCGCGAACTCGGCCGGACAGGCGGACATCTTCCTGGTGAAGTACAAGCAAGACGGCTCTTACGCTTGGCACAAGACCTTCGGCAGCGGGGACGCCCAGTCAGCGGCGGGCGTCACTGTCGACGCAAACGGGCGCATCGCGGTGATCGGGTCATTTCGCGGCACATTCTCGATGGGCGGCGGCAACCTCACGGCCGGATTTCAGTTTCCGGATATTTTCATCGCCCTGTTCGACAAGGCCGGCGTCCATGTGGCGAGCCAGCGTTACGGGATCGGCGACCCTTATAACGACACCGGCAACGACATCGCCTTCGACAGCGCGGGCAACCTGATCGTGACGGGCCAATTCCAGTCGAGCATCAACTTCGGAGTGACGACGCTGATGGCGAGCGGGGGACTCGGCGACTTCGACATGTTCGTCGCCAAGCTACAACCTAGCGGCAACGGATTCATGGAGCTGTTCGCGAAGTCGTACGGCGACGCGAAGGTCTCCGAAGGACTCTCGGTCGCCGCTCACTCGGATGGCACCATCCTTGTCGGAGGTTGGACCGACGGCGCGATCGACTTTGGCAACGGTGCGCTGACTGGCACGCCCGACACCGAGCAAGCATTGGTGGCCAGGCTCGCAACGGACGGAAAGGTCGTCCACGCAAAGGTGATGACGGGCGGCGAGGCACGCACAACGGCGGTCGCCTTCGCGCCGAACGGTGACCTCGTTGCGACCGGCAATTTCAAGAAAGAGATCGACTTCGGCAACGGCGCGCTGAAGGCTTTAGGCGCGTCAAGCGATGTGTTCGTCGCCAGATTCGGCGCCTCAGGAATCCTGGCGTTCGACAAGCAATTTGGTGGCACGGGCAGTGACGACGCCGCCGACGTCGCCGTCGATCCTGCAGGCTACCCGGTCGTCGTCGGCAGCTTTCAAGCGACGCTCAAGATCAACTCGATGACCACGCTCACCTCGATGGGCGTACGCGACGGCTGGGTCGCGAAGGTCGCGCCAGATGACGGGCACGGGTATTGGGGCTTGGGATTTGGGGATGCGTCTCTTCAAGAAACGCGCACCGTGGCGATTTACCCGAACGGCGACACGCTCTTCGTCGGGCAGTATTTCGGCGCCGTGGACCTCGGCAACGGGGCCCAGACGGCCACGAATGGGTCGCAGGCCTTTTTCCTCGCAAAATTCGGTCCCTGACGGGCTGGTGCCTCGATTCATGAGAATCGAGGGGTCAATGAACAGCAGTGCCCGGATCAATAGCCTCGCAAATCGGGGGCTAACTCGATGTCCTCGCCAAATCGGGGACGTCGAGTTACCCCTCGATTGGATGGATTCGGTGCACGAGGTCCCCACTCGATCCCCACGAAGCTGACGGTGTCGCGCGAGCTTGCTACAGTGCGGGCCCCAGTCGGTCCAAACGGCATTTCCTTTCTCAGATTGCTCGTGCGACCGAGCGAAGAACCTCACCATGCTCAACGTCGAGTGCCCCAGCTGCAACGCCCCTTACAGCATTTCGCCGAAGCGCGTCCCTGCCGACGGGATGACGATGCGCTGCCCGAAATGCAGCTCGAGCTTCGTCGTCTCGCATGACGGCGGTGTCCGTGCAGATGCTGGCGCGCCGCGCGCAATCGGAGCGCCCCAGCCGCCACCGATGAAGCCGCCGCTGTTCGCCATAGCTGGCGCGGACGAAGCGCTCTCGGTCGGAGAGCACTTGCTCGCCGAGACGCCATCACTCGGCGAGTTCGGTGCGGACATCGTCGCAAAAACGAGCCAGAGCGGCATGATCGATGCCGGGTTCTCGGCGCCCGCCTTCGGCGATTTGGACGCTACCGCGATCCACCGTGGCGTGCCGATGACCGAGCCTTCCTTCGTTTCGCCGGGCATCGGCGGAATTTTCGACGGCCTCCCCGCGCCGGATGACTTCGACGATCTACCCGCGCCCGTCGAGTTCGACGACCTGCCGGCGCCCATTGACACGGACGACTTGCCAGCGACCGCCGGCCTCGATGACCTGCCGGACACCGTGCATTTCGACAATCTGCCCTCGGCAGCGGGAACTGGCGGCTTCGGCTCGCTCGGCAACCTGCCGACTGCGCAGCGGGGCAGCGGCGCCGGACTTCCAGCAACGCTCGGCGGCCAGCGCGGCGTGAATCCGCCGTTCGGTGGCCAGGCGGGGCTACCGGCGATCATTGGCGGCCAGCAGGGCGGTCAAGCGGGGCTACCGGCAAACATCGGCGGCGTGGCGCACAAGGCGCCGTCCCCACAAGCGGGATTGCCGGCCGTCGCAGGCGCGCAACGTGGCGCGCGGGTCGGCGAAGAATTCTCGGTCGAAGAAGCCGACCATGCCGGGCAGGACGCCGGCTTTGTTGGCGAAGACGGTGCCGCGCCTCAGGTCAAGATCCGAAGGAAGCGCGGGCTGCGACTCGCGCTCGCGATTGTGCCGGCCCTTGCGATCGCCGGCGGTGCGCTGTCCTTGACTCCGGCCGGACCCTACGGCTTTTACGCGTTGAGCGACGCGATCAGCCGCTCCGACAACGAGGCCGCACTGACTGCGCTCACCGAGAGCCAGACGAACGCGGCAGAGCTCGACCTCGCTGGGTCCGTCGGCCGGGCGAACGCACAGTGCCTCGCCACCCAGAAAGAACGCTCCCGCTATGCACCGATCGCAGCGTACTGCGCTCACCGCATCTTCGTGAGCAGCCTTCGCTTTGGTCGCGACGCGCCGATGGAGGCCGAGGCGCGCGAGCTCATCAAGAACCTGAACCCGAGCGAACCTGTCAGCTACCAGCAGCTCGCCACTGCCGGAAAGCACGCGATCGAAGGGCAGCTCGACGAGGCACAAGCGATGGCCGAGCCGCACGCCGGCGAGTTTGAGGGAGCAGTCCTCGTTGGAGAAATCGCCCTCGCGGCCCGCAAATTCGAGCGGGCACTCTCGGACTTCGAGAGCGCGGCGAAACTCACGAACAGCGCGCGCACTGCGTTCGGCATTTTGCGAGCCCAGCACGAGCTCGGCAGGCTCGATGTCACGATGGCGACGGCTCGCGCGGTCTTGAAGCTTTCCCCGAATCACGCCGGGGCGCGAACCCTCCTCGCCGCGACGCTATCGACCAAGGTCTCCACCGAGGCGCAAGCGACCGCGCTGCTTGACGAGGTCGTCAAGGACGGTCCCGTGCGCGCTGAAGCGAGCCCGCTCGAGATTGTGAGCGCCTATACGGCCCTCGGCCTCGTACATCTGCTGCATTCCCGTATGTCTGCGGCGGAGACCGCGTTCCACGCAGCGCTCGCGCTCGCCCCGCAGGCGGAAGATGCCCTCGTCGGCACGGGTGAACTTTTTTATGAGTCCGGCCGCTACGCCGATGCGCTCGGCTCGTTCGAGGCGGCGCGGCGCAAAGATCACAACCACGTGCAGGCGTCCGTCGGCGTCGCCAAGGTGAAGCTCGCCCAAGAGCTGCCCAAGGACGCGCTCGCGGAATTGACGGCGCTCGCCGCGGTGTCGAAAGATCCGACCATCGGATATTGGCTCGGACGCGTCCACCTGGACTCCGGTGAGAAGGTGCTTGCAGAAAAAGAGTACCGCGGCGCCATCGCGGGAGGCGGCTCAAATCCGGGAGTCGTTCGCGCATTCGTCGCGCTCGCGGAGCTGCTCGAGAGCCAGGGCAAGCGCGACGACGCGGCCAAGGTGCTGGCCACCGCGGCCGAGAGGCTGCCGAATAGCTTCGAGCTTCACATGGCACAAGGCGACGTGGCCCTGAACGCGGGGCGCCTTGAAGAGGCCGCGCTTCGATTCGGCAAGGCCCTCGCCATCGACGAGCAAAATCTCGCGGCGACGTTTCGTCTCGCGGTAACGCATCGGCGCGACCGGCAGTTCGACAAGGCCAAGCAGCTCTACGAAAAGGTCGCGAAGACGGACCCGAATTATCCGGGCCTCGCGCTCGAGTGGGGCCTCTTGTTCGAGGAGACGAACGAGGGCGAGCGGGCGCTGAAGATGTACGAAGCTGCACTGAAGAAGGCGCCGAACGACATCGATTTGATGTTGCGCGTCGGCTCGACCCAGGTCATCGGCGGGCGCGGAAAGGCCGCAATTCCGCTCTTGCAGAAGGTCTACAATTCGCGGAGAAACAGCGCTGAGGTCAACCATTTTCTCGGTCGCGCACATCTGCTCGAGGGCGACGCTGCCAAGGCGCTCACGTACCTACGCGCCGCGACGCGCACCGATGCGAGCCGCCCGGAATACCATCTCTATCTCGGCTGGGCGGCGAACGACGCGGCGCAGCCCGCGGAAGCCACAGAAGCGATCGAGCGCGCGCTCGAGCTCGACAAGAACCTTGCCGACGCGTACTGGCAGCGTGGCGTGCTCTTGCAGCGAAAGGGCAAGCTCGATGAGGCCATGGACGATCTTCGCACCGCCATCGAGAAGCGACCGACGCGCTACGAAGCGTACGCAGCGCTTGCCGTGTGCCATCAGGAGCGGACCGAGTACACCGAAGCCCTCGCGGCCTGGCGCAAGGCAGTCGCCGGCAACGATGGGGTTCCAGAGTGGCAATACCGCCTGGCAAAGATCTTGTGGGATCGCGAGGGACGCGACGAAGCCACGAGGTATCTCAGCGCCGCGGTGGATGCGGTCGCCAAGAGGCTCGACGACAAGCAACTCGCCACCACACCGCGCTGGGTCCTGCAGGCGAATTTCCTTCTCGGAGAAGCCCTCCGCACGAAGGACAAAGCGCGCGCGTTGGTGGCGTATCGCGCATATCTGAAGATGTCCGCGCAGGATGACGCCTACCGAAAAGAGGCCGAAGCGGCGGTCCGTCAGCTTGGCGGTCGCATCTAGAGAAGCCGCTCTAGCGCGGCTCCTCGGCGGCGCGGATCACGGCAGCAGGATGCGCAGCTTCGGCCCGCAGGCGAGCTCGAGATTGCCTTCCTTGAGGTAGACGTCGCCGTCGACGATGTACGGCACGACGCCGTGGCGCGGCACGAGCGTGGCCGAGCGACACAGAGTCTCGTAGCTTCGCTCACCGCCGAGCGGCTCGCCGCGATGGATGCGTCCAAGCGATCGCACGATCTCGCCGCTCGAGCAGTGGATCCCGAGCACGTGGATGAAGCCCTCGCGTTCGCAGCTGCGATAAAACGGCTTGAAGCCAAGGCCGATCTCCGCGCACGTCGAGGCGCCGACGGTGAAGTAATCGCGCGCCGGAAACGCCGAGCCGTCATCGAAGCGCACCTCGCCTTCCCATCGTTGCGCCACGCGACGAATCGCCGCTCCGCCGACGAGGCTCGACGCGATGGCACGACCAAGGACGCGAGCCGCCCAGGCCGCGCTGCGCTCGCTCTTTTTGTTGTATTCCGAGATGAAGCCGTAAAGCGCACCGGTCCCGAAGATGAAGCCGTAGCGATGCTCGACGCGCAAGATGTGGGGCTCGGCATAGCGCAAGGGCTCGAGCCCTCGTCGCGACCATCGCCGGACTCCAAGCTCGAGCAGCTTCTCGGGTCGCCAACGCGGCACGCCGAAAGAATTCGCGGTCGTGTTCATCGTGCCACCGCGCAAAAGCATGATGCTCGGCAGTGGGCGTCCTTGAAACGCATCGATCGCGCAGCCGATGGTCGCGTGATTCGTGCCATCGCCGCCCGCCACGGCCAAGACGTCGATGCCCTGATCGCGCAAGTCCGCGCATACGACGCGCAGCTCGTCGAGGGTGTGCGCCGTGCGTACGACGCCTTCGTGGCCGAGGCTCCGCTCGAGGCGCTCGACGAGCCCCGGATCACGCGCGTTGCGTTTCGCGTGCGGGTTCAGGACGACGCCGATACCGGACACGTGTGCAATCTGGTGGCGCTGGCCGCCCGCGTTACGAAGTCACGACGTCGGCGAGCCCTTCGACGATGCGGCCGATCTGCGCCTCGTTCACGGCGCACACGGCGACACGAAGCGCGCCTGCCGTCGGCACGAGAAAGAGCCCGCGCGCCCGCAATTGCTTCGAGTGAGCGAGCGGATCGGCGCTGAACACGGTCGTGAAGAAGCCGCCGTCATAACGCGGATAGCGGAGCTTCGCGGCCGTCGCGAGCGTGTTCCAGTGCACGACGCGACGAGCCAACAACGCCACGGTACCGGCCCGCTCTGCCCGCACGAGCTTGGCGAGCTCCGGCTCCGACAGTAACCTCGCTACCGCGGCCATCCCAGCCGCGTTGCAGTTCGACCAGAGACCGCGGCAAGAGTAGGTTATCGCATTCGTGATGCGCTCGCGCTGAGCGGAATCCGGCACGACCGCGATGAGCGCCCCGACGCGCTGACCGTACAACGCAAACGCCTTTGACGCGGACCACGCGAAGAGCACCAGCGCCTTGCCGGCGAGCTTGCATGCGATGTCGACGGTGCGCGCGAGCGTCTCGGGCCGAAAGTAGCCATAGGCGATGTCGAGCACGATCGTGATGGGGCCGCGCGCGGCGTGGCGCTCGATGACCGTGAACAGCGCATCGAGCTCACTCTCATCGAGCGAATAGCCAGTCGGATTGTGGCAGGGCGTGTTCAAAAGAAGCAGCGCGCGGCCTTGTGTCTCGAGGTGCTCACCGAGCTTGCGGTCGGCGTCCGCGACATGGAAGCGCCCGTCGGCATCGAACATCTCGAAGGTCTCGAGCTTGCGGCCGGACTCTTCCGCGATGGTGCGGTACGGGCCCCAAAAGAAGGAGCTCGTCAGCAGCGCCTGATTTGGCTCGAGGAAATCGTCGATCGCCATTCGCAGCGCGCCAGTTCCGCCCGGCGTGGCGACGCAGGTGGCAAGCTCGGCGACGCCGAACGCACCTAGCAGGTCATCGACGACGGCGCGGCGAAACTCTGTCAGGCCCGGAATGGGCGCGTAGGCTGCGACCGCCTCGAAGGGCAACGACGCGAGCACCTGCGCGACGGTCGGCATCACGGCCAGTCGCCCAGAGTCCTCGAGCAAGAGGCCGATCGTCGCGTTGACGATGTCCTCGCCCGCGGCAGCGCGCTTCATCGCCTCGTCATTGAGCGAGAAGATGGGATCGTCGCCAGGGCGACCGCGGCGCGACGTGATCAAGAACTCCATGCGTTCGCCAGCCTAGTGCCTCGATTCGTTAGAATCGAGTGGTGAGTAACAGCAAGTGCCGAGTCAATATCGGCGGAAATCGAGGGTATATCGATGCCCTCGCCAAATCGGGGGCATCGGTATACCGGTCGTTTCGATGGACGCGAGCTTCTAGTGCTTCGATCAACTCGAATCGAGCGACAAAAGCGAGCGACAAAAAGCGAGCGACAAAAAGCGAGCGGACCCGCGCCACGACAACAGCGACGCTGGCGCGAAAGGCACGCGTTCGTCACACCGGAGCGGGTAGACTCTGCGCATGAAGCGCGAGCAAATTACCGGCCTTTTCGCGGTCTGCGCCACCCCGGCGCTCGCTCGGGTCGTCGTCGCCATCGCGGTCGTGGCCGGCTGCGGGGGCTCGGCGAGCGAGACGCCTTGGCCCGTGCAGCCGGTCGGCTCCGAACAGGGTCCAGCGGGCGAGGCAGCAGACCGTCGCATCGAGCTTGGCAAGCTCCCCAATCGCTACGGCGAAGGTGGCGCGAAGGCCGAAGAGCCGCCGGCCGACGGCGACGCGGGCCAACCCGAGCGCACGCGCTCCACGCCCTGAGCGCCCATGATCATGATCGCGGACCAACCCGAGCGCACGCGCTCCATACGCTGAGCGCCCATCATCATGATCGCGGATGAACGCGGCACCCTCCCCGTGGCGGGCGCGCCCGACGTCCTCTACGTCATCGATCTGTTCAATTTCCTCTTTCGCGCTTACCACGCGATGCCACCGATGCACGCGGCGTCCGGTGAGCCCACGCACGCGACGCTGGGCACGCTCAACATGATCCTTCGCATCGTCGAAGATCAGCGGCCGCAATATTTGGCCGTCGCGATGGACTCTCCGGGTCTCGGATTCCGCGGTGAGCTAGCCCCCAGTTACAAGGCGCACCGCCCGCGCGCGCCCGAAGATCTCGTCGTGCAAATCGAGCGTTCGCGAGAGATCTTCGAAGCGTACGGAGTGCCCATCTTTCGCGAAGATGGCTTCGAAGCGGACGACCTCATCGCCACCCTCGTGCGCCACGGCCGTGCCGCAGGGCTTCGGGTCGTGGTGGCCTCGAGCGACAAAGATCTGCTTCAACTCGTGGGCGCCGACGTCGTCATGTGGGACGCGATGCGAAACAAGGTGTTCGGCCCGCTCGAGGTGCGCGAAAAATTCGGCGTCGGCCCCGAGCTCGTCCGCGATCTCCTCGCGCTCGTGGGCGACACCTCCGACAACGTCGCTGGCATCGCAGGGGTCGGCCCGAAGACCGCCGCGCAGCTGCTCACGCGCTTCGGTTCGCTCGACGAGCTGTGCCGCCGCATCGGTGAAATCGATCGGCCGAAGCTGCGGCTCGCGCTCGAGACCGGCGCCGAGACGCTCGCGCTCGCGGTTCAGCTCGTGACGCTGAAGGACGACCTCGCGATCGCGTTCGAGCTCGAAACGCTGGCGTGGGGACGGCCGGATTTACCGCGATTGCGCGCGCTATTTACCGAGCTTCACTTCTCGCGCCTGCTCGCCAAGCTCGAGTCAGCGCCACCGATCGAAGGCCCAGCCAAGGTCCTTCACGCGCCGGCAAACCCGGACCCGCGGCGATTCGCAGCGATCACGACCATGCCCGAGCTCGACGAGCTGTGTGTGGCGATCGCGGCGAGCGGTCGCGTTGCGATCACGGCCTTCGGCGCCGAGGACGAGCCGATGCGAACGTCGCTCGTGGGCCTCGCGCTCTCGCCGGCCATCGGACATGCGGCCTACGTGCCGGTCGGGCACCGCGCGCTCTTCGACGCCGGGAAGGTGAGCGCGATGTTGCCGCTCACTGCCGTGCTCGAGCGACTCCGCCCGCTCCTCGAGGACGCTCGCATCGCCAAGGTCGGTCACGATCTCAAGCGGACCGAGGTGCTGCTTGCACGCCATGGTGTCGCGCTCGCTGGCTTGGTCTTCGACACCATGCTCGCCAGCTATTTGTTCGATCCTGACCTCGCCCACAAACTCGAGTTCATCGCCGAGCGCGACGCAGGCATTTCATGGACGGCGCTCACACCCGCCCCGCGAGCCACGAAGGGCCGGCCGCTCGAGAGCCTCGCCGAGCGGGAGATCTCGACCGTCGCGCCCTTCGCCTGCGCGTACACCGACGCGATCGAAGAGCTCGAACGCACCTACCGCGGACGACTCGTTGACGACCAGCTCGCGTCGGTATTTCACGACCTCGAGATGCCGCTCTCGCACGTGCTGGCGCAGATGGAATTGGTTGGCGTGGCGATGGATCGCGCGCCGCTCGCAGTGCTCGCCGTGGAGCTCGAGCGCGATCTCGCCGCGCTGGTGGTGCAGGCGCACGGAGCCGCGGGGCGTGAATTCAATCTGGGCTCGCCACGGCAGCTCGAGACGATTCTCTTCGACGAGCTGGGCCTTCGCCCAACGAAGAAGACGAAGACCGGGCGCTCGACCGACGCCGAAGCGCTCGAGGCCCTCGAGGACGCCCACGCCCTGCCCGGCATCGCCCTCGCCCACCGCTCGCTCGCGAAGCTGAAGGGGACCTACGTCGACACGCTTCCACAGCTCCTTCATTCCGAGACTGGACGCATCCACACGCACTGGGAGCAGGCGGTCGCCGCGACCGGGCGCATCTCCTCGCGCGACCCCAATTTGCAAAATATTCCGGTGCGCTCGCCCCACGGAAAGCGGATCCGCGAGGCCTTCGTGGCGCCGAAAGGCTCGCTGATCTTGAGCGCGGATTATTCGCAGATCGAGCTTCGCGTGCTCGCGCATCTGTCCGAAGATCCGGTCCTCGTCGGTGCCTTCGAGCGCGCCGAGGACGTCCACGTTCGCACCGCGATGACGGTGTTCGGAGTCGACGAGGCGCAGGTCACTTCCGAGATGCGCGCGCAGAGCAAGACGGTGAACTTCGGCGTGCTCTACGGCATGGGGGCCCTCGCCCTCGCCAAGCGCCTTCGCATCACGCGTGCCGCCGCCAAGCAGTTCATCGACACGTATTTCGAGCGACACGACGGCGTACGGCGCTTCCTCGCAGCGACGCTCGAAGCGGCGCAGAAGACCGGCTGCGTTCGCACGATGCTCGGCCGCCGGCGCATGCTTCCGGAGCTGAACAGCAAGAACCACAACCAGCGCGCCTACGCAGAGCGGGTCGCCCAAAACACGCCGATTCAGGGCACCGCCGCCGACATCTTGAAGCTCGCGATGGTGAAGCTCGCCGAGCCAGTGGTGCCCGGCGCGCGCATGGTGCTCACGGTCCACGACGAGCTCGTGTTCGAGATCCCCGAAGAGCACATCGAGCGCGCTGCGAAGCTCATCCGACAAACGATGGAGTCCGTGCTCCCGCTCCGCGTCCCGCTCGTCGTCGACGTCGGCTGGGGCCGCTCCTGGGCGGATTGTGGATAGTTGTTGGGTGTCTGAAGTTCGCTGATGTTCGCCGAGACCTTCGCCGCGCCGTTGGCACAAAGGGTACCGCGGAAAGAGGATTTGGGACGCCATCCTCTGGACGCCATCCTCAGCACTGCACGCGCGAATCCCGTTATACTCCGGGTATGAAGACCGCAGTGTCCGTCCCAGACGATGTATTCGACCGCGCGGAGCTATTGGCCAAGCAACTGAAGCTGAACCGCAGCCAACTGTTCAGTCGGGCTCTTGCGGAGTTCGTGTCCAGGCACGCGCCGGAGGAGGTCACCGACGCTCTGAATCGAGTGTGTGCCGAGCTCGCCGACGAACGGGACGAGTTCACGCTTCATGCTGCAAGCCGCACGCTTTCGCGGAGTGCATGGTGATTGGACAGGGCGACGTGTGGTGGGCGCATCTGCCAGAGCCCACC
>SHZB01000030.1 GCA_009692485.1 Myxococcales bacterium | reverse complement strand
CAGAACGGCCTCTACGCTTTCACGGCCGCAGTCCTCGGCGGAATTGGCAATATCGGCGGCGCCGTCGTCGGTGGCCTCGTCATCGGCATCGTTCGCGCATTCTCCGATCAGGTCATCGGCGCGCAGTGGCAGCAAGCAGTCCTGTTCGCCATCCTGATCGTCATTCTCATCTTCCGTCCATCGGGCCTGCTCGGCTCGCATGCCCCGGAGAAGGTCTGATGTCTGCAATAGGCACAGCCCCAACAGGCACAGCCGCAAAAGACGCGGTTGGCACAGCCCCGATAGGCACAGCCCCAACAGGCACCGCTCAGGTCGATAGGCGCAAGCTCTTCGCCCTTGTCGTGCTCGCGCTCGTGATCGTGTATCCGCTAGCGCCCTTCATCGATTGGACGCTCGCGGCGGTAGGGGCGCCGTCGGCCAATCTCGACCGACACCTCGTGAGCGTGTTCGTGTTTGCGATGCTGGCGCTCGCGCTCAATCTGCAAGTCGGCTACGCGGGCATTCTTCAGCTCGGCATCAGCGCGTTCTTTGCCATTGGCGTTTACACGGCCGCGATATTCACGGTCGCCAAGTACCCATTCCAGCTCGAGCTCTGGGGGGCCATCGTCCTCGCACCGCTCGCGGCGGGTGCCGCCGGCCTCGTGCTTGGCGCGCCGACGCTGCGACTCAAGGGCGACTACCTCGCGCTCGTCACGCTCGGATTTGCTGAGGTGACCCGCGTCGTGCTGCTCAATCTCGAGAGCGTCACGGACGGACCGCGCGGGCTGAATCCCGTCCCTGCCCCGTGGCTGCCCGCCGCCCTTGAGTCGCTCGCTGGCAAGGCGGCGACGAGCGGACGGCTACACCAGCTCGTCATCTACTACACCGCGCTTGCGTGCCTCGTGGCGCTCGTCATCGTGTTTCGCAACGTCGAAAAGAGCCGACTCGGGCGCTCCTTCGTGGCGCTGCGCGAGGACGAGCTGGCCTCGGCCTGCGTCGGTGAGAACCCGTCACGCATCAAGCTCATTGCGTTCGCGGGGGGCGCCGCCGTCGCGGGCCTGGCTGGCGCACTCTACGCGACCAACCTCACGACCACCGCCGAGCCCAACACCTACGACTTCAACTACAGCGTGATGGTGCTGTGCTGCGTCATCATCGGCGGGCTCGGCAGCATTCGCGGGGCTTTGCTCGGAGCGGCCGTCTTGGTCGGTTTCGACAACGTGGTGTCGCCGATGCTCACGCGCTTGATGCAAAAGTCGGCCGCGAGTGACGCCGGCAACGTGTTTCTCACCTTCAGCAACTGGCGCTGGATCATCTTCGGGACCGCGCTCGTCTTGATGATGCGCTACCGACCGCGAGGCATATGGCCGGCCGAGCGCGCCCACGTCACGGAGGACGACCCGCCCGGCACTGGCACTCCGCCTATTGGGACTCTGCCTATTTCGACTCTGCCGATTGCCACTCTGCCTATTTCGACTCTGCCGATTGCCACTCTGCCTATTTCGAATTCGCTCCCTGAGGAGGCAACGTGAGCGAGACGCTGGTCCAGATCAAGGGTCTCACGGTGCGCTTCGGCGGCTTGACAGCCGTCGATTCGGTCGACTTGTCGATCGAGCAGGGCAGCATCAGCGCGGTCATCGGACCCAACGGTGCAGGCAAGACGACGCTCTTCAATGCCATCGCCGGTCTAGCCCCCATGACCGAGGGCAGTATTCAGCTAGGCGGCGCCCCGCTCACGCGGTCCGAGACGCGCCGTCACCGCTGGTGGTGGGCACTCTGCGGCCTTGGCTTCGGCCTCGTCTCGGTCGTTCTAGGGTCGAACCCCGACAAGCTCTGGGCCGTCACCATCCGCGGCAATTACGTCGGGCGCATCACCGGGTTTTCACCGGCCGAGGCAGCTCGCGACGCCGTGGCGCACCTCGCGGGTGAAGCGGCGATCGAGCGACGCGCAGGTCGCTATTACGTCACGCTCCCCGACGGCAAAATGCCATTCGGCTCCTCCGCCACGAAGGCCGAAGCCCGCGAACGGCGCCAGCGGCTCACGGAGCTTGGCAGTCTCGCCGCCGTTACCCCCAGCGAAGATGGCGGCCGCTGGGTGTTGCGGGCGGGCGACGGGCGCGTGCTCGACGAAGCCGTCACCCAAAAAGAGGCGCAGAACCGAGTCGATAATGCCAAGTCGCTCGTCATGGCTCGGTCGAATGCCCGCATGACGAATCTCGCGGCCCTCATCCTCGGCGCGTGGCTCGGTTTCGCCGGCGTGCGCTCGGTCTGGCGGCAGCAGCGGCGCGCGCCCTCGTGGATTGCCCAACAAGGCGTGGCCCGTACCTTTCAAAACATTCGCCTCTTCTCGGCCATGACCGTGCGCGAGAACGTCATGGTCGCGCTGCGCTCGCCGAAACTAGTCATGCTCGAGCGGCTGAGGGCCTTTCGAACGCCGGTACTCATTGCCAGTTTCTTCGTGCTCGCCGGCATCGGGGCGCGCTTTCACTTGGCCATTGGCGGCATCGCGCTCGGTCTCGGGCTCGCTACTTCCGCGGCCTACCTCGCCTGGGCGCAGCGTCTCGGGGCCTTCAGCGAAAAGGCCGTCCTCAGCGAGCGCGCAGATCGCGAGAAAGCCGGAGAATTGCTCGCTTTCGTGGGGCTTGGGGCCCGCGCGGCGGCGCTTGCAAGTGAGCTTGCATACGGCGATCGGCGGCGCCTCGAGATCGCCCGCGCCCTCGCCACCGAGCCGCGGCTCTTGTTGCTCGACGAGCCCGCTGCGGGCATGAACCCCACCGAGGCGCGCGCGCTGATGGAGCTCATTCGCAGCATCCGTGCCCGCGGCATCACGGTGCTCCTCATCGAGCATCACATGCAGGTCGTCATGGGAATAAGCGACCACATCGCCGTCCTCGATCACGGCCGCAAGATCGCCGAGGGCACGCCCGACGAGGTGCGCCGCTCACCGGCAGTGATTGCCGCTTATCTAGGGCAAGACGCAGTCGCCTAGCTCCGAAGCTCGTGCCTTGTCCTACGACGCGCCGAAACGAGAGGTTGATCGATGCCAATGCTCGAACTCGAAGGAATTCACGCTGGATATGGCGCAGTCAAGGTGCTCCGTGACTTCAATATTCGCATCGACGACGGTGAAATCGTCACCTTGATCGGCGCCAATGGCGCTGGCAAGAGCACGGCGCTGCTCACGATCTCCGGCGTCGTAAAACCCACCGCGGGCGTCGTTCGCTACCAGGGTGAAGACATCGCCGGCGTTCGTACCCACGAGCTCGTCGGACGTGGGCTCGCCCATAGCCCCGAGGGCCGCCGCATCTTCGCCCGCCTCACCGTGCACGAGAACCTCGAGCTTGGCGCCTACACGCGCCGCGACACCCAGGCCGTCGCCAAGGAGATCGCCACGACCTACGAGCTCTTCCCGGTGCTCGGGCAACGACGCGAACAGCCCGGTGGCACCCTCTCCGGTGGCGAGCAGCAGATGCTGGCGCTCGGTCGCGCGCTCATGTCCAAGCCGAAATTGCTCCTGCTCGATGAGCCCTCGCTCGGCCTCGCTCCGCTCATCGTGCGTGCGATTTTCGACGTGCTCGTCAAGCTCCGCGAGAGCGGCGTCACGGTGCTGCTCGTCGAACAAAACGCCCGCATGGCGCTCGAGCTCGCGGACCGCGGCTACGTGATCGAGACCGGAGAAATCCGCCTCAGTGGCCCGGGCAAAGAGCTCTTGGCGGATGAACGCGTACGCGGTGCCTACCTCGGCGAGAGCCACGACGCCGCGTAGCTGAGCGCTAACCCGGCGAGCCACTGCCGCTCTCTCGAAGTGTGACGGTCACGTCCGCGGGCAGGATCGATCGGCCGGCAGCGATCTCGTCCGGGAGCCCGCGCACGATTTCTTGCAGGCGATGCTGGCCTGCCCTCAACTCAAGCGCGAGCACCTCGAAGCCGGGCCGCGGATCGAGCCCACCGCAGGTGAAAATATCCGCGGCCACATAGCCGTGCTCGGGCCAGGTGTGAATCGACAGGTGCGACTCCGCGATCAACAGGGTCCCGCTCACCCCTTGGGGGCAATAGCGATGAAACTGAGCGGCCATCACCGTCGCACCCACGCGCTCTGCGGCCTTGCGCAGGCAGCGCTCGACCACGGCGAGGTCGTCGATGAGAGCGCGGTCGCAGTCGTAGAGCTCGAGGATGAGATGCCGGCCGAGAGTCTTCACGCGCGCTTCACCACAACGCCGGGCGCTGTGCCAGACGCGGAATTGGCAAGCACCGACTCCACGCGCGCCTTCGGAGCCGCCAGATAGAGCGCAGCACAGGGCGGTAGCGTCACCGCGAGCGACCAATCGTATCCGTGGCTGGGCACGGCCTGGGTCTGCGCACCGCCGAGGTTTCCGACTCCGGAGCCGCCGTATTCCGCAGCGTCGGTGTTCAAGAGCTCTTGCCAATAGCCGGGAAGCTCGACGCCGACGCGAAACCCATACCGAGCGACCGGCGTCAGATTCAGGATGACCAAGATGGTCCGGTGATTCTTCGCGCGACGCGCAAATACGTAGACACTTTGCTCATCGTCACCGAGCACCCAGGCGAAACCAGCCGCGTCGGTATCCAGCTCGAAGAGCGATGCCTCCGCGCGGTAATGGGCATTGAGGTGGCCGATCAAAGTGCCAATCGCTGCGTGCGCGGGGAGCTCCGCTAAATGCCAGTCGAGGCTCGCGTCGTGATTCCATTCATTCCATTGGGCGAGCTCTGCACCCATGAACATGAGCTTCTTGCCAGGGAGCGCCCACTGATAAGCATAGAGGACCCGCAGGTTCGCGAGCCGCTGCCATTCGTCGCCGTCCATCTTCCTCAAGAGTGAGCCTTTCTCGTGAACGACCTCGTCGTGGGAGAGCGGCAGGACGAAGTGCTCGTCGAATTGGTACATGGTTCGGAACGTGAGCTCGTTCATGTGCCATCTTCGGTGGATTGGCTCGCGCCCCAGAAACTTCAGCGTGTCGTGCATCCAGCCGAGATCCCACTTCATGCCGAAGCCTAGGCCGCCGAGGTGCGTTGGCCGCGTCACCATGGGCCACGACGTCGACTCTTCGGCGATCGTCTGCACGTCCGGGAATTCTTCGTAGGCGGCCTCGTTCAGCTGCCGCAAGAACTTGAGGGCCCCTAGATTCTCGCGCCCGCCGTGCTCGTTGGGGATCCACCCGCCCTCTTCGCGCGCGTAGTCGAGGTACAGCATCGAGGCCACGCCATCCACCCGGAGCGCATCCGCGTGATAGAGGTCGAGCCAGAACATCGCGCTCGACACGAGGAAGCTTCGCACCTCGTCGCGCTCGTAGTTGAAGATGAAGCTGTGCCACTCGGGGTGAAAGCCCTGCCGCGGATCCGCGTGCTCGAACAAGTGCGTCCCGTCGAAGAAACTAAGACCGTGCTCGTCCGACGGAAAATGCGCGGGAACCCAGTCGAGGATCACGCCTATCCCGCGTTGATGCAGGTAATCGATGAGGGCCATGAACTCCCGCGGCGTGCCATAGCGGCTGGTCGGAGCGAAGAACCCGGTCACTTGGTAACCCCAAGAGCCAAAGAACGGGTGCTCCATGACTGGCAAGATCTCGACGTGCGTGAAGCCGAGGCGCTCCACGTGCTCAGCGAGCCGCGGCCCCAACTCGCGGTAGCTGAGCGAGCGATTGCCCTCTTCGACGACGCGCATCCACGAGCCGAGGTGAACCTCGTAAATGGATATCGGGCTCGATAGCGCGTTGTGCCGGCGGCGCTCTTTCATCCAATCGCCGTCGCCCCAGGCGTATTCAAGTCCGCACACGATCGACGCAGTGGCCGGCGCGGTCTCCTGGTGAAAGCCGAAGGGGTCCGCCTTCTTGACGCGGTACCGGCGCTGCTCGGACTGAATATCGTATTTGTAGCGCGCCCCCTCGGCCACGCCGGGAACGAAGCGCTGCCAGACGCCATAGCTCCCTTGGCGCTCGAGCGGATGGGCCTCGCCATCCCAGGCGTTGAAGTCGCCAATGACGCTGACCCGCGCGGCATTCGGAGCCCACACGGCGAAGGTCGTGCCCGCCTCGCCGTTCTTGTCCGCGAGGTGCGCGCCGAAGGCTCGATAGGCGCGACGATGGGTGCCCTCTTGAAATAAATGCAGGTCGAGTTCGCTGAGTGATCGTGAGCCCAAAGGGGCCTCGACCTCGTCGAGCGCGGGCACCACGAAGCGCGAATCTCGGTCGTCCTCGGCCGCGTGGGTCGCCATCGCTGCCCCCGTACGTGCGCCCGAGCAACGGCGTCAAGCGCGAGCCGGCGGCATCGTGTGGTGCCCATCGGCGCTTGGGTCCAACGATTCGGCGGCGGCGTTTCGAAGCGGCCGCACGGAGGCTGGTTTGAATCTGTATTGAGGCTTGGCGCTGGACGGGAAATCTGAGACGAGGTGCCATGACCCTCGGTCTCCTCTTCAGCCTCTACATCTTCGTCCTGGCCGGATTCCTCGGCCACCATGTGATCTCAAAGGTGCCGCCGCTCTTGCACACGCCTCTGATGGCGGGCACGAACGCCATCAGCGGGATTTCGCTGGTTGGTTCCCTCGTCGCGGCGGGCGGCGACTACAGCACGGCCAGCACCGTCCTCGGCGTCGTCGCGGTCGCCTGCGCCACGATCAATACCGTCGGTGGATTCCTGATCACCGACCGCATGCTGCGCATGTTCAAGCGACGCGGTCCGGGCGGCGCTCAGCCCAAGGGGCACGGCTGATGAGCACGGCATCGACGACCGCAGCCGTCACCGCACCGGCCTCGACGAGCGCGTTCTTGATGGGCGCGAGCTACCTCATCGCCTCCGTGTGCTTCATCTTGACGTTGCAGGCGCTCAGCTCGCCACGCCACGCCCGAAAGGGAGTGCTGCTCGGGTGTATCGGCATGGCACTCGCCGTGGCCGGGACGCTGCTGCATCCGGACATCAAGGTCTACACCTGGCTCGCTCTCGCGGCGCTGGTTGGCGCGGTGATCGGCGCCGCCATGAGCATCTGGATCCCGATGACGAAGATGCCCGAGCGAATCGCGCTCTCGCATTCGTTTGGTGGGCTCGCGGCCGCACTCGTTGGCGTCTCGGAGTATCTACACCTCGGAGACAGCCTCGGAGGCTTCAAGATGGGAGCCGTCGGCCTCGAGGTTTATTTCGGCTTCCTCACCTTCACCGGCAGCTTGATGGCCTTCGGCAAGCTGCAGGGCTTCATCAGCGGCGCGCCGCTCACCTACAAGGGTCAAAACCTCACGAATCTCGGCTCGTTCTTCGGGGCGCTCGGTCTGCTCGTGCTCCTGATCGTTCAGCCCGAGACCGCGTGGGCCTTCTACGCCATGTGTGCTACCGGCTTCGCGCTCGGGATCTTGTTCGTGCTGCCGATCGGTGGCGCGGACATGCCCGTGGTCGTGTCGCTCCTCAACTCGTATGCAGGTCTCGCGGCCGCGGCGACCGGGTTTGCCCTCGACAACAACGTCCTCATCATCGCCGGCTCGCTCGATTGCGCCTCAGGGTTCTTGCTCTCGCTGATGATGAGCAAGGCGATGAATCGCTCCTTCGCGAACGTTCTGTTCGGCGCATTCGGCACTGGCGACGCGTCGCCGACGGCGATGACGGCGGCTCCGGCGGCCAACGTCCATCAAGCGACGATGGAAGAGGTCGTCGACGTCCTGCAGTCTTCGCAGAGCGTCATCGTCGTGCCTGGCTACGGAATGGCGGTGTCGCAAGCGCAACACGCGCTGCGCGATCTCGCCACGCAGCTCGAGAAGCAGGGCGCCACGGTCAAATACGCGATTCACCCCGTGGCGGGCCGCATGCCAGGACACATGAACGTGCTGCTCGCCGAGGCCAACGTCCCCTACGACCAGCTCTTCGATCTGGACGAGATCAACGACGAGTTCGCGCGCACCGATGTGGCCCTGATCGTCGGAGCCAATGACATCGTCAACCCTGCCGCGAAGACCAATCCACAGAGCCCGATCTTCGGAATGCCGGTCTTCGACGTGGACAAGGCGAGGACCGTCATGGTGCTGAAGCGCAGCTTCAACCCGGGATTCTCGGGCATCGACAACGACCTCTTCGCGCTGCCCAACACGATGATGGTGCTCGGCGACGCCCGCAAGACGCTCGTCGCCATGGGCAACGGCATCAAGACCTGAGCCAGCGCCTTCGAACGAGCCCGGCGGCTACGAACTAGCCCGCGCCTACGAACCAGCCTTCGCCGGAAGAGCTAGCCTTCGCCGGAAGAGCTAGCGCTAGCCCTTATCGCCGAGCATCTGCTTCATCTCGGCGCGCACCGCGCGGAGGCCCTCGTCGAGCTCCGCGCAGGAGCTTGCTGCGATCTCCGCCTGTGAGGCATTGCAGAGGACGATCTTTCAGCGAATTCCCTTGGCGATGACTCCGATGCTCAAGCGAGTTCGTCGAGCTTTCGCTTGACGGCCGGCAGAAGGGCTTTGTCGCCACGTACGAACACGGCACCTTCGAGGTTCGCGCGAATCGAGCGGGCGAACGCGAGATCGAAGGACTCTTTGGTGCGGCCGTTGAGCAGCAACACGCGATCGAGCGTGAGCCGCGCGCCTGCGTCTGTCATTCCGCCCGACGCCAAAATGGCGGTCACGTCTGTGTAGATCTTCGGCTCCATTGGACTCCCCGGCTCCACCCAAACTCGTCGCGCAAGCTTCGGCGCGTTACTTCGCCGCCTTGTTCTTGGGCTCTTCGCGCAGCGCTATTTTGTAGGTGAGATTCTTCGCGTGTTTTTCGCGGAGCTCGTGCACATAGGCCACGATCGCATCGCGCTGCTTCGCTTCGCGCATGCGGGCGATCGACTCGTCCCGCTTTTCTTCCCAGTCCTTGGTCGTTGGGGACTTCTTCTCTTTGAGCTGCGCCACGGCATAGCCGTCGTAGAGTTTGAGGACGTCGTTCGGCAACCCGCCGATCTGCTCGATGCCGAACAAGAGGCGCCCAGCGTCGGCTGGGTTCTCGACGCCGGCGAAGGGCGGGCTCCCGAGGGAAAACTCTTCGCTGGTCTCCACACGCGGGCACCCGAGATCGCCCCTGAGCGCCGCGCGGGCCTTCGCGCTCGCCTCGGCGTCAGCTTTTCCGGGCAGCGTGAGCTCCGCGAGGTGCGCTTCGATCGCAGCGGCGAGGGTCTTTCCGCCTTTCACCGCGGCGAGGATTTGCTTGCTCGCCTCGGCGGCGCGGCTCTCGCCCTCTTTCTTCGAATACAGCTCGCGCGCGGTCTCTCGCTTGCCCTCGCGCTCAGCGTCTTCACCGCTCAGCACCGCGTCGAGGCGCACCAAATGCAGCCCGAAGGTGCTCTCGATGACGTCGGAGAGCTTGCCCTTCGCGAGCGTGAGCGCAGCATCGTCGAGCGCCTTGGTGGTGTTGGGCTTGGCGAGCTTGCCGGGGGCGAAACAGCCGAGCTGCCCACCGCTCGTTGCGCTCTGAGGATCTTCGCTCAGCTCGCGGGCGACGTCCGCAAACTTGTCTCCGCTCTCGAGTCTCTTTTTGGCGAGCTCGAGTTTGTCGCTGGCTTTCTTTTTCGCGAGTTCTTTGTCGCCGGCGGTGTCGTCGATTCGCACCATGATCTGGCGCACGAGGCGGCACTCCGGCAGGAAGGATTCTTTGCGCGCGGCGAACGCCTCATCGACTTCCTTTTGATTTTGGTCGGTCCAGGCTTTCAGCGCGGCCTCGGACTGGTCGAGCGCGTGGCGCTGATAAAATGCGCGCTCGAGCTTGGCGTAATCGACGACGATCTTGGCGTTTTTCCCGGTGAAGTCGGCCAATGCCTCACTCTCCGAGATGCGGACACGGGCCTTCACGAGCTGGCGCATGCGGGCCGCGAGCGCCTCTTTGTCCTGATACTCGCGGAAGTCCTTGAGCGTCTTGGCCGTCGCGCGCTGGACGAACTTCTCGTAGCGCGCGTAATCGAAACGGTTGGTCTTCGGATCGAGCGCCCCCATGTTGCGCGCGGGACCTTGGGGAGGCTCGGCGAGCCCAATGTAATTGGCAAAGCTCTCTTGATCCGCGGGCAGTGAGACGCGCGCAAACCCCCGCGAGAGCTGCCGCGTGACCTCCGCCTCCGAGACGCCGACGCCGAGGCGCGCCGCGTCTTCGACGAGGAGCCATCGTTGCACGAGCCCCTCGATGATGAGCGGCCGAACCTGACTCTTCGCATCGTCGCCGTCGCCACCCGATGGAGACGCGAGACGGTATGCCGTCACGAAGTCCGCGTGGCTCACGACGCAGCGGCCTTCTTGCTCGACGGCACAAGTTTCGGTCGCACTCTGCACGTCGGTGCCAGGCCGAAATTGCACGACGAACACGAGCGCGATGGCGAGCACCGCCATGACGAGGATGAACTGTTTGAGTGCGATGGGCATCGGATTGACCCGCGAGGATGCCTGCCCCGAGCTGCGGGCGCGCTCGGGCGTGCGGCCAATAACATGGCGCCACCGCTAAAAAAAGGGACACGGGACACTGGACCCACCGGGACACTGGACGGACATCGGACCGAAGGACATCGGAGCGCCGATTTGGCAGGAAGTCCGACCTGGCCGCGCGCGATGAGCCACGCCAAGGTTCGGCGCGATGCGGCAGGAAGTCCGACCTAGCCGCGCGCGATGAGCCACGCCAAGGTCCCGCCCGATGCGGCGCACTGCCCCGGTCGCGCTCCTGCTCGTGCTTCACGCGCTGGTGGTCCTTTTCGGGCTCGCCTTTCAGTTCGCGGTGCGCCTCGATCTGCTCGCGCGCGTCCGGGAAGTGCCGCCCGTGGCGTCGCTCGCGCTCGCGGACGCGACCATCCCGGTGGTGCTCGCTGTTGGCCTGTCGGTGACCTTCACCGGTGTTGTTTTCGCGCGCGGAAACAGACGCCTGCGCCTCGTCGCCACCGGCCTCGCGCTCTCGGGTCTCGGCACCTGTGGCGCCGTGCTCGCCGCTTTCGCGAGCTTGCTCCTCGGGTGACACGCCTCGGCCATCGCGACCTCACCACTCAGCCGCGACTCAGCCGCGGAGCACCCCGCCGAAGCGCTCGCCCACGACGCGCGCCACGACCTCGGTGCACGCATCGACCTCTCGATCGGTCAAGGTGCGCGCCTCGTCGGGCTTCGACGATGCCTTCGGATCGCGAAACACCAAGTGAAACGCGAGGCTCTGGTGGTCCTCGGGGAGTCCCTTGCCGAGGAAGCGATCGAAGAGGTGCACGGACTCGCACAGCTCACCGGCGGCGGCCTTCATCGCCTCTAGGACGAGGCCCGCCTCGAGGTCTTGCGATACGACGAACGCGAGATCCCGCCCCACGCTCGGCAATTGCGGCAGCGCCCGGAATTGCGGCACTTCGAGCGCGAGGCCCGCCATCACCGCGAGGTCCAGCTCGAGCACGAAACACTCCTGCTCGAGGTCGAGCGCGAGGCCCGCGTCCGGGTGCAGCGCACCGAAGCGACCCAAGACCACGCCGTCGATGAGCAGTCGCCCGGCGGCGCGCGGATGCAAGTGCGGCGCGTCGTCTCGGGCAATCGTGACCTCTCGCAGCGTGAGCCGCTCGACGAGCGCAACCGCGATCCCCTTGGCGTCGTAGACATCGAGCGCCACGGGCTTGTCGAGTCCGCTGCGTCTCTCGCCCGCGAGCACGGCCGCGAACGAAGAGCGCTCAACCGGCAGCGGACCGGATTCGCTCGGCAAGAACACGCTGCCGACGGTGAACGCGCGCAGATCGGCGAGCGCGTGCCGGCGCGCGTTTCGAAGCGCGGCGAAGAGCCCAGGCAAGAGGCTCGTTCGCATCACGCGGCGGTCCGAGGTGAGCGGATTCTTCAACATGACGCAGGGCTCGGGGGCAGCTATCGCGAGCAGCTCTTCCTTCGAGGTGAAGCCGAAGGTGAGCGCCTCGGAGAGTCCGAGCTCGACCGCCACCGCGCGTGCGCGATCCGCGAGCGTCGGCGTCGAGCGACCCACCCGCGGCACGACGGCACGCAGCGTAGCCGGCACTTCGTCGATGCCGTGCACGCGCATGACCTCCTCGATGAGATCTTCTTCGCGCTTCAGATCGGGCCGCCCGCTCGGCGCGACGACGCTCAGGCCATCGTGGGTTCGCGTCGTCTCGCACCCGAGCCGCGCGAGGATCGTCGAGGCCTCCGCAAGCGGGATCGCCAGGCCGAGAAGGGAGTCCGCGCGCGCTTGCCGATATTCGATGACGACGCGCGGCGCGGGTGAAACGCCGGCGAGGATGTTGCCATGAACGGCGGCACCGCCTCCAACGCGAGTGAGCAGAGACGCCGCATGCGCGAGCACGTCGGGTACGCCCTCCGGATCGCAGCCGCGCTCGAAGCGGTGACTTGCCTCCGTGTGCAGCGCATGACGCCGGGAAGTGCGCCGGATCCCGCGCGGCGTGAAATACGCGCACTCGAGCAAGACCCGCGTCGTCGTCTCGCCGATCTCGCTCTCGGCGCCGCCCATCACGCCCGCGAGCGCGAGCGGCCGCTCACCGTCGGTGATGAGCAAGTCATCCTCGTCGAGCTGCCGATCGACACCATCGAGCGTGACGAGCCGCTCGCCGGGCCGCGCGCAACGCACCACGACGCGTCCGGCCGCGAGTCGATCGAGATCGAAGGCGTGCATCGGCTGCGAGAACTCGAGGAGCACGAGGTTGGTGACGTCGACGAGGTTCGAGATCGAGCGCACGCCGAGGCTCTCGAGCCGGTAGCGCAACCACAGCGGAGACGGCCCCACGCGGAGCCCGGTGACGACGGCCGCCCCATAATGAGGGCAGCGCGAAGTGTCCTCGATCGTGACGCTCGCGAGCTCGGCGATGCGGACGTTGCCAGCGACGCGTGCCGGGGCATCGGGCTCGGGCGGCGAGAACGGTAGCTCGAAGAGCGCGCTGAGCTCACGCGCCAAGCCGATGTGTCCGAGCGCATCCGGCCGATTCGGAGTGACGCCGATCGTGAATACGAAATCGTGGCTAGCCGGCAACGCCCGCGCGAGCGAGGTGCCCGCGGCCGCGTCGAAATCGGCCGGAAATACCAGGATCCCGTCGCCTTTGGCGCTGCCCGAGAGGAGCCCAAGCTCTTGGTCCGAGCACAGCATGCCCTCGCTCGCGATGCCGCCGATCGCGCGCGGGGTGAGCGTCATTTGGGCGGCTGGAAGGTGCGTCCCGACCGGGGCGAGCACCACCTTGCGCCCGGGTTCGGGCACGTTCGGCGCGCCGCACACGACCCGCTGCTCGACGCCGCCGCCGCGCGCTACCGTGACGAGCCTGAGCCGCTCACGACTTGGGTGAGGCTCGACGACGCGTACCTCCGCGACGACGACATGAGGGCTCGCGACCCCGTATTCGTGCAGCTCTTCGACCTCGAGACCGCCGCGCGTCAAGCGCTCAGCGACCTCTCGCGGCGAGGCCTCGAGACCCGGCAAGAGGGACCGTAACCAGCTGTAGCTCGCCTTCATTGCGCCGCACGGCATGGCACCGCCGGCCCTGCGACACAACCCGAGCGAGCCCCCATGTTTCAGTCGGGCGAGCCCCCGAGTTTCAGTCGATCGAGCCCCCGCTCAGCGACGCCGAGGCTTCGCGCGCGCGAGGCCGAACGCGAGACCCACCGCCGCGAGGCCAAGCCCGGCGAGCTCGAGCCCGCGCGCATCTTCGCCGCTGCCGACCGCCGCGACCGCGCAGCCCGAACCCTCGAACACGCCGTCGCAGCCGTTCGCGAGGTCGCACGTCGCCTTCAGTGAGCCCGTGACGTTGATCCCCTGCGTGGCGAGGTAGGTGACGCAAGCCGAAATATCGCTGGCGTTGACGTACTGGCCATTGCAGAAGAGCCCGCCGTCCGCCGAGCACTGGGCCGAGCACGAGCCCTCGAGCTTCGCAAAGCAGGCGAGGTTGCAGTCGTAGTTCGCGTCCGTGGTGCAAGCGCCGGCGCAGCAGCTGGTGCAGTGCTCTTGGCAGCTGCTCGGCGGCACCGCGCACGACTCTTTGCAGTGAATGTCGCACTGGGCCACGGCGACGTCAGCGCAGTTCTCCTTCGGCGGGTCTTTCTGGCACTTTTTCGTGATGGGCTCGTCGCACTCGGTGTGGCAGCCCTTGAAGCAATCGAGCAGGTCCGGGTCACACTCGAGGATGCACGCCTCGCCGCAGCTCCCGGAGCAGGTCTGGGTAAACGTCGCCGTACACTCGCCCGTGCATCCGACCTCGAACTTGAAGGGCGTGCACTGCGCGGTGCAGCCGGCGTCGACCTCGATCGAACAGCTGATGCCTGCGCTGAAATCGAAGTTTCCGCACGGCGTTTCCTCGGCCTGTGCGACCGAAGCAGCCAACGTGAACGGCAAGGCCGCGAACAACGTGGAGACAATGCGAAGCAAGCGAGACGTCATGGGCTATTCCCCTTGAGGTGTTGGAACCGAGCGGCGAAACTACCGCGAGGCACATCTTCACATGGGGCCGCCCCAACTAGCAACCAGCGCAGGCCACACCCAGCGCAGGCCACACGGTTTCCGTCGACGCCACCCCACGCGCCACGGTTGCCGTCGCCGTCATCACACGAACGACACCGCCACGAGCGACGCACCGCCGCGCGCGGCTCGCTGCGCCTTGGCTACTCGCCGTCTGGCTCGGGAGGCTCGTCACCGCCCGGCATCCCGTGACCGCCCGGCATCCCTAGACCGCCCGGCATGCCTAGCCCTGGGGGCATTTCGAAGCCGCCCTTGCCGTCCTTTTTGTCCGCCGCGTCGTCGGCCTTGCTGAACTTCGCCAGATCCGCGACGGCCCAATCGGAGGTCCAGCTCGCCACCACAAACACCGGGGTGCTAGCTCCCTCGCGCGCGAGGTAGCGGTTCGTTCCCTCTTGCACTTTGCCCACGTTGATCGTGAAGTTGCCCGCGTCGTCCTTGAGCTTGACCCTCACGATTCCGCCCGTTTTTCCGGCCTCAGCGAGCCCGGTGTCGGCGCCGTCCTTGGCAAAATCGAGCGCCTTCAAGGCCTTGAACGCGCGCAGCATGTCCTTGACCTTCGCCTCCTCGAAGCTCTCCCACTTCTTCGCTTTCTTCGCGACCTCGCCGTCCTTGTCGCGCGCGTAGAACGAGCCGGCCCATTTCTCTCCGGCCTTCGTGAAGCTGAACTTGCCGTTGGCGTTCTCGACCTCGACGCTCACCGCGTTGGCGTCCTCGAAGGTGAGCACATCGGTGTCTCGCCAGTTCTTTAACTCGCGCGCGAAGAGATAGCTCGAGTAGCCCTTCACCGTGTAGACGGCGTTCGTGCCGGCGAGCCGCGCGAGCTGCCCTGCCGTGCCGCTCTTGCCGAAGAATCCGTCGAAGAGCTTTTCGTCGCCCGCGAAAATCTGGGCGTGTGTCGCGCTCTTCTCGTCCAGCTCGTAGCGGGCAAACGTTTTGTCATCGGGCGTCGAGGCGATCACGCTGTCGAGCTCGAGTTTGTCCAGGCTCTTCAGCAGCTGCTCGACGTTGTTCGCGCTCGCCGCGGCGTCGATGGGTTTGGTGACTCGCCACGCGTCGCCCTTCTTCTCGAGGACGACCTCGCCGTGCTCCTTGTGCGTGATGACCAGCTTGGTCACTTTGTCGGCGCGGTCCTTCGCGATCGCGATCTTGGCGAGCGCCTGCGCGGCTCCTCCGCTGTGGCCCTGACGGTCCTTCGCTTCGGTCTGCGTGCCCGAATAATAGGCGCCGCCCAGCGCCACGAGCGCCACGCATGCCGCAATGAGCTTGTGCTCTTTCTTCATCGCTCAGGCTCCCTTCGTAGCCGGCAGCTTCACGCTGGCGCGGTTATTCTCGCGTGCGCGCCATCGCAAGAGACCAAATGCCATGAAGGCCAACGACGGCAGCAAGGTCAACGACCACTGCACGCGGCTCTGCAAGACCTTGCGTTGCGCCTTGACCTCTTCGAGCTTGCGCTGAATCGCCTTGTCGTCGTCCTTGGACAGATCGAATTTTGGCCGCGCGATGTTGGCGTACGTGAGCGCCGGCTCGCCGAGGAGCTTCGCGCTCGCAGCCATCAAATCGGTGTCGTTGGTGACCCAGTCGAGCAAATTCTTGAACGAGAGGATCGCCTTGCTCAAGTACTCTGCCGGCGGCATCGCGTAAAACCGCGCGATCGCCTGCAGATTCGGATCTCCGCCGAAGGAGCCCATCATGGCCATCTGCGGCGGCATCGGCGGCGGGTTGCCGGCGCGCGCGAAGGGATTCGCGAGAAACTGCCCCGACGCGATCACGAGCACGCGGCTCGGCGACTTCGACGACGCGGGCACTTCGCCCTCGAAGCCCTCGGGCTTCTTGTCGGCAAAGGCGCTCTTCAGGACGCCGCTCACCTCGATGGCGATGTCGCGCTGCCCGAACTCGCCGCGCGGCTTCCAGTCGGTCTTCATGCTGAGATCGACCGGGCTGTCGACCTCAACGGTCGAGTTCGCGCTCGAGCGCAGCACCGTGCGGTACTTCGCCTCCGGCTGCTTCTCGGGCTTGGCGACCAGCGTCGACGGAAAGGGCACCGCGATCTGATCCATGCGGAAAAACCCGACGAATCCGTTGTCGAGCAGCTGCTCTTTCTCTTCAGCGTCGGCGTAGTGCTCGAGCGCGAGCACGCCCGGGGTGAAGAGCCAGGTGGCGCGCCCGGACTGGTCCTGCACGGGGATGCGCATCGGCGTGCCCCACTCGAGGACGGCCTCTTTCTTCATCTCGATGCCGTAGCCGAGCATGAGCTTGTCGAGGTTGCGCAAGTCGAGCTCGCCCTTCATCGCGGCGTCAGCGGCCTTCATGTTCACCGCGCCGGCCAAGACGAGCAGCGATTTATCGCCGCGCATCAAGAACTGGTCGATGCGCGCGAGCTCCGCGTCGGTCCACGCCTTGTCGGCCTGGGTCACGATGAGGCCGTTCAGCTTCTCGTCGATCTCTTTCTTGCCGTCCTCGAGCACGACGTCCTCGAATTTGTAGAACGGGAAGTGCTGGCCCAGGATCGCCTTCATCGTCGGCCCGCCCCCGCGCCCGCCGGCCGGAACGAGGTTGTCGTCGTCGATGGTGATGCCCTCTTTCTTGACGAGGCCGATCTTCGGGTAGCTGTCGTGCACCTTGTCGCGCAGATTTCGGATCTTGTTGGTGATCCAAAATTCGAGGCCCTGCGAGCTCTCCGGGGACAAGATCGGAATCACGTCCTTCTCGGCGCCGTACGAGAGCACCAGGCCCATGAAGCCCTGGGTGATCGTCGCCTGATCGCCGCCCTCCGTGCCTTCACCGAAGGGCGCCATTTGCAGGCCCGCTTCTTTCGCCTTCTCGCGCTCTTCGTCGGTCTTCGGCTCGGTCAAGACGTACGAGACCTTGCCCTTCGAGGCGCGCTCGTACTCGGTCATCAGGTTCGTCAGGTCCTCGACGAAGAGATCGAGCTTCGGCAAGCCTCGCGTCACGTAGAGCGAGAGCTTGAGGTTCTCTTGCAGACCCTCGCTGACGAGATTCGCCGAGCCCTTCGAGAGCGTGAATCGCTCGTTTTTCGTGACGTCGTAGCGCTTGTCGAGCCGGTAGGAGACGACGTTGGCAAACGCCAGGACGGCGGCGATGGCGAGGACGTATGCGCCAGAGAGGCGAGCAGCCCGTACTTTTCGTTCCATGATCGATATCTCGGGCTCAGGCCCACTTGCGGCGCTCGAGCGCCCAGAACGAACCGGTCAGACAACCGGCCGTGACGGTGAGAAAGAAGAGAATGTCGCGCGCGTGGATGGCGCCGCGTAAAAACCCGGCGATCCGCGTCTCGAAGCTGATGAAGGTCACCACGTACTCGACCCGCGGCGGCAGCATGTCGAGGGTCATTCCGCTGCCCACAATGTGCAGCATGAACAAGACGAGGAAGGTGACGAAGAACGCGATCACCTGGCTCTCGGTCAACGACGAGATCAAGAGACCAATCGAGACCGCCGCGGCGCTGAAGAGCGCGAGGCCAAGATAGCCGCTCAGCACCGGTCCGGTGTCGAGCGAGCCGAGATCCCAGGGCCAACCAAACATCAAGATCGGGTACAGGCCTGTCGCCGCGATGAACACGAGGACGAGACCCCATGCGCCTAGAAATTTTCCGAAGATGACCTCCGAGTCGCGCACCGGCAGCGTGATCAAGAGCTCGAGCGTGCCGCTGTGCTTCTCTTCCGCGATGAGGCGCATCGTGATGACGGGCACGACCAGCCACGACAAGCCGCGCGGCACCTGAATGAACATCTGTTCGAGGCTGGCGCGGTTCGCGTCCCAGAACCCGCCGCGGTAGTTGAAGAAGAGGAGCCCGAGCGCGGCGAGCCCCAAGCAGATGACCACGTAGGCCACCGGCGAGTCGAAGTACGAGCGAAACTCGCGTTTCGCAATTGTCCACGTAGTGCTCATCGCGCCTCAGCCCTTGCCCTTGGATTTGTCCGCCGGAGCGTCAGCGCCCTCGTCGTCATCGTCGTCTTCATCCGCCTCTTTGCCGTTCGCGCCGGCAGCGTCGCCATCGCCCTTGTCGTCGGCATCGCCCTCATCATCGGCATCGCCCTCATCATTGGCATCGTCATCATCGGCATTGGCGTCGTCGCCCTCGTCGTCGGCGTCTTCGTCCTCATCCGCGACGGAAGCCGCGGCCGGGGCGCGCAGCCGATCGGCCAGCTCGTCCGATTTCGTGAGCGCCTTGAACACGTCCTCGAGCCGCTGAATGTCGCGGCGCATCTCGAGCAGCACCCAGCCACGCTCGACACAGAGGCGGTAAATGTCGGCTCGCAGATCGGTGCTGCGGGTGCCGAGCAGCGAGAACGCGTGAGCGCGATCGTCCGTAGGCGTCTCTTTCGCCGAGGTGATCCCGTCGAGAGTCGCAAGGGCCCGCTCCACGTCACCGACGGCCGGCGCCGACTTTCCGGCCAGCGCGTTCTTTTCGTCGATCGACACGTGATAGCGAACCCGGCCGCCGCGAGCCCGGACCTCGTCGATGGAGCCATCGGCGACGACGCGACCCTTCGAGACGATGATCGCCCGCGAGCACGCCTCTTCGACCTCGGCCAGGTTGTGGGTCGAGAGGATGACCGTGCGGTCGCGCCCGATCTGCTTGATGTATTCGAGCACCTCGGTCTTCTCGTTCGGATCGAGGCCCTCGGTCGGCTCGTCCAGGACCAAGATCGGCGGGTCGTGAATGAGCGCCTGCGCGAGGCCGACGCGCTGCCGATAGCCGTGCGAGAGCTGCCGAAGATCTTTTCCGAGGACGGTCCCGAGACCGCACACCTCGACGATGTTGCGAATGCGTTTGTTGAACAGCGTGACGTTGATCTTGCGAATGTCTGCGACGAAACGCAGGTACTCGAGCACGCCCATTTCGCCGTACATCTGGGCGCGCTGCGGCAAGTACCCAATCTTCGAGCGCACCTCGAGCGGCTCGTCGAAGACGTCGTGCCCATGCACCGTCGCCGAGCCCGCCGTGGCCGACTGGTAGCAGGTCAAGATCCGCATCGTCGTCGATTTTCCGGCGCCGTTCGGACCGAGAAAACCTACGACCTCGCCCTTCTTCACCTGAAAACTGACGCGGTCGAGCGCACGGAACGCCCCGTACCTCTTCGTCAGTCCTTGCGCTTCGATCATTACGTCGCTGGTCACGTTTGCCTCCGGCTACACGTTTGGTTCCGGCTACTGAGTGCGGGCCGTCCCGCCGCACGCCGCTTCACGCCCTGAAAAAGGCCGCCCGGCGCGCTTCGAGCGGCGCACAATAGTTGCGAACCGATCTCTGTCAATCGCGCTCTATCGGTCGCCGCTCTGGAATGCCTATCGGTCACCGCTCTGGAATGCCAATCGGTCACCGCTCTGGAATGCCAATCGGTCACCGCTCTGGAATGCCAATCGGTCGCCGCTCTGGAATGCGCGCTCCGTCAAGCGCGGACGCGGCCACTTCGTCCTTGGTTCGCGCGGGGCCTGGCGCTAGGGAGGAGCCGCGCGTGAGGAGCTCCAATTGGGACTGATCGTCCAGAAGTATGGCGGCACCAGCGTCGGCTCGGTGGAGCGCATCCATAGGGTGGCCGCGCGCGCGCTCGCGGCCCAGGCCGAGGGTCACCAGGTCGTCGTGATCGTGAGCGCCATGGCGGGCGAGACCAACCGCTTGCTGGGACTGGCCGAGCAGGTCAGCCAAGGCGCGCCGAGCGGTGCCGGAATCATCCCAGACCAACGCGAGCTGGACGTCATCGCGGCGACGGGCGAGCAGGTGTCGAGCGCGCTCCTGGCTCTCGCGATCCACGCTCGCGGCGGCCGCGCCAAGAGCTTGCTCGGTCACCAGCTGAAGATCCGCACCGACAGCGCATACACCAAGGCGCGCATCCTCGGCATCGAGGCAGACGCAGTGCGCCGGGCGCTCGCCGACGGCGCGGTCGCGGTGGTGGCCGGATTTCAGGGCGTCGACGACGACGGCAACATCACGACGCTCGGCCGTGGCGGCAGCGACACCAGCGCAGTGGCCGTGGCGGCTGCGGTCGGGGCCTCGGTGTGCGAGATCTATACGGACGTCGACGGGGTCTATACAACGGACCCGAACGTGTGCCCCAGCGCGCGCAAGATCGAGCGCATCAGCTATGAAGAGATGCTCGAGCTCGCGTCCGTCGGTGCCAAGGTTTTGCAGATCCGCAGCGTGGAGCTCGCCATGAAATACTCTGTCCCCATCCATGTCCGCTCTTCTTTCTCGGACGTGCCAGGCACCTGGGTCACGGGCGAAGACCGGGCCGGACGGACGGGCGCCGCGACCGGCTCGCTCGAGAGCATCGTCGTCACCGGAGTCGCCTGCGACAAGAACGACGCGCGCGTGATGCTCGTCTCGGTGGAGGACAGGCCCGGCGTCGTCGCCCGGATTTTCGGCGATCTTGCGCGCGAGAACATCTCGGTCGACATGATTATCCAGAACGCCGCCGTCGATGCGGCAGGTCGCACCGACGTGACCTTCACCGTGAACAAGGACGATCTTCCGCGCGTGCGGCCGGTGATGGAAGCACTGCTCGAGAAGGTGAGCGCGCAAGGTCTTCGTTACGACGAGAGCGTCGCGAAGGTCAGCATCGTCGGGCTCGGAATGCGCTCCCATGCCGGCGTTGCGGCGAGAATGTTCGAGCTGCTCGCAGCCGAGGGGATCAACATCCAGGCAATTTCCACGAGCGAGATCAAGGTGAGCTGCCTCTGCGACGCGAAGTACGCCGAGCTCGCGGTGCGCGCGCTGCACGATGGCTTCGGACTCGGGAATGCACCCGGCGCGAAGGTCGAGTCGCACGGTGGCTGAGCGCCACGCCGAAAACGCACCGCCCCGCCGGACGTCGCTGCTCCCGCCGCTCGTGGCATCGCTCCCGCCGCTCGTGGCAGCGCTCGCGGCAGCGCTCGTGGCCATGTTCACCGCGCCGTGCGAGAGCCACGCCTTCGAGCGACAATGGAAGGCGGGGCTCGCAGGCGGGTACGCGCTCGCCGGCTACGAGGGCGTCGAAGCGAGCGGGTTCGCGGCTGGGATCCATGCCACCTACGGCCTCACGGACGCCTTCAACCTGCGCGTTCACAGCGATCTCAGCGCCTTCGAGCTGCCCGAGCCCCAGACCAGCGCCGTCTTTTGGAACACCGGCGTCGGGGCCGAATACGTGCTCGATATTCTCACGTGGGTTCCGTATCTCGGCGCGACCGTCGGCCCGACCGCGATGTTCGTGCAAGACGGCGCGACCCGAATCCACCTCGGGCTCGAGGGCATAGCCGGCCTCGGGTATCAGCTGTCGCGCAGCGTCACGATCGGCGCAGAGTTCCGCTACCGCGCGCTCGTGTTCGGCGACCCCACCGAGAGCCCGACGCACAACCTGCTCGCGCTCGGAAAGCTCGAACACGCCTGGGGCTTTTGACCACGCCGCCGACGCGCGCGCTGGCTCACGCAATTTGGCGCGCCCGGCCCACAGCTGGTGCAAACTTCGCGACTCGATTCGCTGATTGCTTGATTCGCTGATTGCTCGATTCGCTGATTGCTTGACCGACGGATGGACACGATGAGCTGATTGCTTGACCGACGGATGGACGTCACCCCCGACTCCACCGCACGCTGGGCCGACCGTTTCCGCCCGTGCCCTCGGCGCTTCACGGCGGATGACGCCGACGCCATGCGAGGTGGCCCGGCCACGCACGCTCGTCGTCGATGACGTGGCCCTCAATCGCACGCTCATCGGGCGCATGCTCAGCAAGCTCGACCACGACGTCACGGCCGCCCAGGATGGCGAGGCCGCGCTCGAGATCCTCACGACGATCGCGCGGCCCTTCGATCTCGTGCTGCTCGACATCGAAATGCCCAAGCTCGACGGCGTCGAGGTGTTGCGGCGCATCAAGGCCGATCCACGCCTCAAAGATCTGGCCGTCGTGATGATCTCGAGAGTGGACGACGTCGCCGTGGTGGCCCAGTGCATCGAGCTTGGCGCCGAAGATTTTCTCGGCAAGCCCTTCGAGCCACGCATCCTCCAGGCGCGGGTCAGCGCCACGCTCGCCAAGAAGCGGCTGCATGACCGGGAGCTGATGTTCACGCTCTTGCTCGAAGCGGAGGAGGCCCGCTCCGAGCGGCTCATCGCCAGCATGCTCCCCGCCGACATCGCCGTTCGCTTGAAACGGGGCGAGACGACGATCGCCGACGCACACGCCGACGTGAGCGTGATCTTCGCGGACATCGTGGGCTTCAGTGAGCGGTCGGCTGGGCGCGACGCAAGCGCCGTCGTGGCCGAGCTCAACCTCGTGTTCTCGCTCTGCGACGAGCTCGCGAAACGCCATGATTTGCAGAAGATCAAGACCATCGGTGACGCGTACCTCGCCGTCGGCGGCCTGCCGCCGGTGACGCGCGATCATCTCTCGAAGTCTGCCGCGTTCGCGCTCGACCTCATCAGTCGTTTGCGTGCCGCCCACGGCATCGAGCTGCGCGTGGGCCTGCACTCGGGCCCGGTCGTCGCCGGCGTCATTGGCACGACGCGCCCCGCCTACGATGTCTGGGGCGACACCGTCAACATCGCCAGCCGGCTCCAGGGTAGCGCGCCGCCGGGTGGGATCCACGTCAGCGCCGAAGTTGCGCTGCGGCTCGCCGGCGAGTTCCGCATAGCGTCACGCGGCGCCCTCGACCTCAAAGGCCTCGGCGCCCGCGATCTCTACGTCCTCACCAGCCGACGCTGACCGAGCGCGCTAGAGCGTGGTAGGTCCAGCCGGCGTCGCGTGAGCGCGGTGACTCCCGAGCGCTACACGTCCCGGAGCATGCGCTCGGACGGCGGCGCGCTGTTGGCATGCCAGAGATACCAGCTTGCGACCGAGCGATAGGGTCGCCACAGCTCTCCGCGAGCGGCCACTTCGCGCGTGGTGGGCAAGGTCTGAAGGCCGAAGATGCGCGCAAAGCCCTTACGAATAGCGTAGTCGTCGACGGGCAATACGTCGGGCCGCCCGAGCTTGAAGATCAAGAGCATCTGCACGGTCCAAGGGCCTATCCCGCGTATCGGGATGAGCGCGTCGATGATCTCTCGGTCATGCATCCGCGCGAGCCGTTGTAGCGAAGGGACCGCTTTCGATAGGGTCTTTTCGGCGAGATCGCGCATCGCAGCGGACTTGGCGCGAGAGAGCCCCGCCGAGCGCAGCAACTCATCGGTTGCGGCGGCGACATCCGCGGCCCGAAGCGCACGTCGGCCCGGGAACAGACCGAGCACACGCGCGAAGATCGTCGCCGCGGCCTTGCCCGTGAGCTGCTGATAGACGATCGACTCGGCCAGCGCCGCGAACGTAGTCGCTGGACGATGGACCTTCAGAGCGAAGGGACCCGCCTCTTTCATCCAACGGCCGAGCTCCGGATCGGCGCGCACCAAGGCACGACACGCGGCGATGGCATCGTAAGGAAGCGCACCGTCGCCAAGAAACAGCCGACGCCCAGGCGAGGGCGAGGTTTTTTTCCTATCCGCGGCGGCAGGGTCCGCGGGGGCAGAGTGCACGGGGGCAGAGCGCGCTGACTTTGGCGTCCGCCTCGCGGGCTTCTCCGTGGAGACGTGAAGGTTCTTTCTTGGCATTGTTTCTCGAAGTGGCATTCTTGCTAAAGCGTCGCATCGTCAGCCGGAATCGATCGAGCGCCACAATTCCCCGTGGGTCGGGTGCTCGCGAAGCTTGGCGAGAGAGCGAAACCGGGCGAGCCAGATGGCCGCCGATGCCGCGTTTCCTCGCGAATGCGCGAGGTCGTGGCGACTCCACACGTAGCGAAGGGTCGGCAGCCGATCGGCATCGAAGGCCGTCAGCGCGTCGAGCCAGCGTTCTTCCGCCGAAGTCGCCGAGGCGCGCGCGTCGCTCTCGAATCCGCCTGCGAAACGTGCGCCGAGCAGCCAAACGGCCGGGAGCTCTTCGCCGTGAGGAGCGGTGCCGCGGGCACGCAGGATCTCGAGCCGCAGCCCCCCCGGCGAGCCTGGCGCCGCCGCTAGCCACGCTCGCCAGCTGTCCAAAGAATCGAGCGCCATTCGCCCGTCGAAGGGCGGCTCGGAGCCGCGACTCCGCGTTAACTCACCAAGAGCCGCGCTCGAGTTTCTCGCCGACGCGACGCCGAAGGAAGCCTCATCGGCCGCGACCTCGTGGCCGGTAATGGCAAGTCGAAGCCAACCCACGCGCGCTGAGAGGTCCGCGTCATCGGGGGCGTCCGCGAGCGCCGCATCGAGCTCCCGTGCGGCCGCGGCTCGGTCCGGCAAGAGCAGCCACGCGCGCACGAGCCGAAGCTCGCCGCGTGCACGGAATGGCGTAATTTCTGCGGGTTTCAGCGCTGCGAGCCCTCCGGTGCGATCACCGAGGACCGTGGCCAGGCTCGCCCGCATGAGCTGCGCGCGGTCGGGCGGCGGGGCGAGGAGCGAGAGTCCCAGCTCGAGGGCGCGCTTGCCGTCCTCGGGCTCGTACGCCATCGCGTGTGAACGAGCAGCCTCCAGCCAGAACGCCCCCGACAGCTGCCGGAGCTCGCCCGCCACAGCGTCGAATTGGCCAATAGCGCTCCCCGTCGATTGGCCAATCGCGCTCCCCGTCGATTGGCCAATCGCGTTCGCCGCCAGGCTCGCCACGTGGGCGGCCGCGCGCGCGTAGTCCTTCGCCGGCACGAAGGGCGTGCGGGCATCGGCGCCGGTCCAGGCGGCGAGCGTCCATGGCAAGTGCTCGGCCAAGCTGGGCTCGCCGGCGCGGGGACGGGCTAGCGCGGCGAGGCGCGGTGCATCGTCGATTCGGTCCGCGATCAGGGCGAGGAGGGCCGTGCGATGGCGGACGGGGCCCGTTCCGCTGAGGCGCGCGAGCAGGTGGGCGTACCTTGCTTCGCCGAGGCCATGGGCTTCGCCGAGGCCATGGGCTTCGCCGACGCCATGGGCTTCGCCGACGCCATGGGCTTTGCCGAGACCAAGGCGAGGCGCGGCGGTCGAGGTCGTCGGGCATCCCGGCACCGCCCCTGGCTGCCTTGCGCGCATCGCCAAGAGCGTCTCGGAATGATCGAGCACGCCCGCGTCGCGCTCTTCTGGCGCCTCCGGTGCAGCCTGGCACGAGAGCTTGGAGCAGACCTCCACGACGAGCCTCGCGGTGCCGAAATTGCGCGCAAAATTCGCGTGGCGTTTCGAGGCCCGCGACAGCTCGACTTCCCGCACCGTGGCGAGCGCGGACTCGTAATGGCCGGCGATGCACGACAGCGCGCCGACCAGCACGCGCTCGTCCGTGTTGGGGCGCCCGCGATAGTGCTCCGCGAGCCGCAGCGCGCGCCCGGGCTCGCCGTCGATGAGCGCCGCCCGGATCGCGTTCTTCTCGCTGTAATGCTGGGTCCAATCGAAGCCGTGGTCCACGAGCGAGCGGCGATCTCCGACCGCATACGCAAGCTCGGCGGCATCGGGCGAGGGCATGCTGCGACCCAGAATATCCAGCCGCAGCTGCCCCGTGCCGCGCTCGAGCAACGCCGCTGCCTCGAGCACTTCGCCGAATCGCCGCGCCATCTCCGCTCGGTCGAGGGTCACGACCGCCGCGGCGACGTAGCGCACGACGGCCATGCGCGCCGCGGCCTCTTCCGTCACGAGCTCGGCCTCGCGACGTGTCCAACCCGCTCGCCGCGGCAGCGCCAACCACGGCTCGGCCACCCGCGCGCAGTCGATGTCCGCCCCAAGTTCTGCGCGTCCGAAACATTCGCGCGCGCTGTCCATCGCGAGTGACAACGACGCGCTCGGCAAGGTCACGATCGCCACACCCACGCAACCGAGAGCCGCCCACGCGACCGAGAACCTCAGGCGCATTGCCCCCTTGTGAGCCGACATCGTCAACGGTCGCACGCTCATTCAGCCTCAGGCAAGCGTGCGGGCGGTGACGGCGCGCAGGATCCGCCGCTGAGCGAGCGCGAAGACGGCGAACACGGGCAGGCTCATCAGGACGTTGCCCGCCATGACGACATGCCAGCGCACTCCGGTCCCTTGCTCACGCAAGAGCGCCACGCCCAGCGGCAAGGTCCGCACGCTATCGTCGGTCGTCATCATGAGCGGCCAGAAGTAGTCGTTGTAGTGGTAGACGAAACTGAAAAGAAAGAGCGCCGAGAGCGTCGGGGCCACGAGCGGACGGAGCAACCGATACACGATGACAATCTCGCTTGCGCCGTCGAGACG
>SHZB01000029.1 GCA_009692485.1 Myxococcales bacterium | reverse complement strand
CCAAGCGGCAGCCCCATGACGCCTAGCGCGTTCTCCACCTTTTTGTCGGCTTGTGCGTCGGTGAGCCTGAACTCCGCCGACAGCACGTCGAGCTCGCGCTCGGAGAGGCTTGTCAGCTCGGCCAAGCGCGTGCGGCGGTCCTTCATGCCGAGCCGGTGGAATCCGCTGAACTCGGTGGTTTGGGTCAGCTCCAGCGCGGACCGAGGGTCAGAGGTGTCGTCCTGCATGAACGGTGTTTGTAATTTCACGCGACGCTTACAACAAGAGCGCGGCTCCGATGGCGACGGTCACGAACACGAGCATGAACACGAATGCCACGGCGAGGCGAAGGCGCTTCATGGTTCGGGTGCGCTGCGTGCGCGTCGTCGTCGCGAGGGTCATGGCTTTGAGCGGCGATGGTGCAGCGAGGCCTTCAGCATTCGCGCCGGCCGTGATTCGTGCGACGTCGACGACGCCGATCGCCACAGCGGCGGGAGCGCGTTGCTGTGCAAGTTCCAAGGGCTCGGGCTCAGGCACAGAGTCGCGGAGCGCGCCCGCTTCGAAAATTTTCGTCGCGATTTCCTCGCCGAAGCCTTCTCCGGAATTGGAGGATTTCTCGTCGGTGATTTCATCGAGGTCGATGCGTGGAAGACTGCGAACGTCCGAACTTCTGGCTCCGTCCGCCGGCGGTCCCAACACACCTCGACCGCGCGGGAGCGTGACGGGCGCATCGTTGACGCCGCTCTGCCCGACGGAGTGGCCAGCATGACTCTCGCCGACTGCGAACTCCCCCGACGGAGTCGAGAGTGCATCGAGGCGTGCCGCTATCCGAACATCTCGAAACGCATCGCGAGCGAGCCGGGTCACATCTTCGAAGGCTTGCGCGAGATCGTTCCCGGAGGCGAATCGTCCACGTTTGCCAGGATTGAAGGCGCGTCGGAAAAAAGTGTCGAGCTCTTCGGGCAGGCCATAGCCCGCGAGCGAGGTGAACGCTCCACGGCAAATGGCAAACACGAGCGCGTGCAGCGTCTCGCCCTCGAAGGGCAGCCTTCCGGTGAGCGCGCGGTAGGCGACCGCGCCGAGCGCCCAGAGGTCCGACTGCGCGTCCACTTCCTTGCTGCCAAGCGCCTGCTCCGGGCTCATGTAGTCGGGCGTGCCCACGAGCACCCCGGTGCCCGTGATGATGCTGTCGTCCTTCAGCGGATCGATGATGCGGTGGGTCGTCGCCTTCACCATGCCGAAGTCCACGATCTTGACGAGCGCGCGATCGCCCACAGCAATGATGAAGACATTGTCGGGCTTGATGTCGCGGTGAATGATGCCGAGCGCATGCGCCGCATCGAGCGCCGTCGCGATCTGTCGCACGATCGCCGCGGCCTCGCCCGGGTCGATCCGCCCGAGGCGCTCGATGCGTTGACCGAGCGTCTCGCCCTCGAGCAGCTCCATGACGATGAACGCGGCACCGTCGTCCGTCGCCCCGGACTCGAGCACCTTGACGACGTGGGGACTGTCGATGCGCGCCGTCGCCGCGGCTTCCCGTTGAAAGCGTGTGCGCGCCGCCGCATTTTTCGCGAGCGTCTTGCCCATGAACTTCACCGCCACGGTGCGCGGCGGGTCTGCGGACTCCGCTACCCAGACGCTTCCCATCGCTCCCTCGCCGAGCGGGCGCACGAGGACGAGCCCCGGTCGCAGGATGCTGCCAACCCCTGGTGCCATGGACGGCGCGCATGATACCGCGCGAGACACGAGATGCGATCGGCGTGTGAACGGCGGGTGATCGGCGTGTGAACGGCGGGTGATCGGCGTGTGAACGGCGGGTGAACGGCACGTCGGTCGCGTGTCAGCGCCGGAGTCGCGCGCCAAGGCCACTCGTGCGGTGGCTCGAACACCCGACGGCTGCGGTCAGTGTCTCTACCGTTCCGTAGAGCCGCACGCGACGGGTCGCGCGACTCACGGCCGTGTACACCAGCTCGCGCGTGGCAAATGACGATGGGCGCTCGGGAAGCACGACGGCGACCTCGGTGACCTCGCTCCCTTGGCTCTTGTGAATGGTCATCGCATATGCGGTCTCGTGCCGCGGCAGGCGCGCCGCCGGTACCGCACGAGGTTGCGCGCCGTTCTCCCCGCGGAAGAACGCACACGGCACCCCGCCTTGCTGGCAGATCACGCCGACGTCGCCGTTGTAGAGGCGCGTGTCGTAGTCGTTCTCGGTCACGAGCACGGGGCGGCCGTCGTAATAACGCTCGGCTGTGGCGATCCCGCGTTCGCGCTGCAACAGCTGCTCGATCGCAAGGTTGATGGCCTCGACACCGACGGGGCCTTTGCGATGCGCGCACAGAATGCGAAACCGCCCAAGCGCGTCGAGACGAGCCGCGGGATCGAGGGTGTAGAACGACGAAAAATGTTCGCGCACACTCGCCCCGAGCGAACCCGCTAGCGGCTCGAAGGCCTCGATGTCCTCGCGTGCAAGGTCTGGCGCGCCGTCGCGAAGCGCGAGCATCATTTCATCGGCGGCGCCCGTTTTTATGGCCTTGGTGAGGCGCGCGATGGGGCTCGTTTCCCCGAAGCGGTGACTGTGCCCGAGGTGGGCGCTCGAACCCTCAAGTCCATAGAGCTCGCCGAGCACTGCACCCGCTTCCACGCTCGTGAGCTGGTCCTTGTCGCCGAGCAGGATGATGCGGCAAGCCTTGGGCAGCGCATCGAACAACTTCGCCATCAGCGCCACATCGACCATCGACGCCTCGTCCACGACGACGGCATCACAGGCGAGCGGACTCGATGCGTCGTGCCGGAAGTGCGTCGGCGTGCGCGGCTGAAACCCAAGCGCGCGGTGGATCGTGGACGCCCGTCGCGCGTGTCCGGCGATGCGCTCGGCGATGCTGCCCGTGACGTCGACCTGCGCGCACTTCTCGGCCACCGACTCACGCAGGCGATCCGTCGCCTTGCCGGTCGGCGCCATCAAGAGCACGACCGGCGCCGGCACCTGTTGGGCGATTGCCTGTTCTTCGAGCAGCGCGAGGATTCGCACGACCGTCGTGGTCTTACCGGTACCGGGGCCCCCGCTGATGACCGCGAAACGGCGCCGTACCGCGAGCTCAGCCGCACACGATTGCGCGGCGTCGCGTGTCGCCGGCGGGAAATGCCGCAAGAGCCCGAGCGCGAGGCAGGCTTCATCGACGAGCACGGGCTCGGCACGGCGAGCGTCGATGGCGCGCGCGACGGTGCGCTCGTATTCGAAATAGCGGCGTAAATAGAGCCGCCCATCAAGGTCGAGCACGAGCGGAGCGAAGGCACACGGCTCCGCGAGTGTTTCGGGCGCTTTGGCGACGAGCGCGCTAGCCGCCAGGATATTCAGCCATGCTGCGGGCGCGGGTAGCTCGACGGGGCGGCCACCTTCCGCGCTCGTGACGGCGACGGTCGTTCCGATCTCGTCGGTGAGCGCTTCGGTCGTGAGCCCGGCCACATCGAGCGCGACGTGTCCGTGCCGCACCGCTCGGCTCACGAACGCCACCGCGAGTCGCTCGGCGGCGCTGACGTCGGCCGCGAGCTGTCCGCACGCGAGGGCGAGCTCCACATCGATAGGCACGAGTACGCCGAGGTCCTCGAAGCTTGCGAGCTCCATGCGGCGATCCGGCGGTACCACCGAAACGCCGACGGGCAAGACGACTCGCGGAGCTGCGCCCGTGGCCTCTAGACGAAGCTCGCGACTAATTGCCAATTGCGCCCTCCCCCAACTTGCCAATTGCGCCCTCCCCCAACTTGCCAATTGCGCCCTCCCCCAACTGGCCAATAGCAGCGTCCGCAGAGTCGGCACTCGCGGCATTCACCGGAGCGCGGGCCGCAAACAGCGCCGAGAGTGCATTCAAGCGCGCACGCGGGGGCTTTTCGAAGAAGCTGCCAGCGAGCGTGCCTGAGCCGCGGGTCATTCCCTTTACAAATAGGTAGTGCACGCCGCCGAAGTGTTCTTCGTAGTCGTAATCCCGCAGGCGCTGCTCGAGGTGGCGATGCAGGGCGAGGGCGTAGAGATGGTATTGCAAGTAGTAGTGACCATCGCTCATGGCCGCCCCGAGACGCGACGTTTCGTAGCTTGCGAGCGTGTCCCCGAGGTGATTCGTCTTGTAGTCGGCGAGGTAATACCGACCACCGTGTCGAAACACGAGATCGATATAGCCTTTCAAGAACCCCGCGAGCGGCGCGAAGCCCAGCTCGGCCACGCGCGCATGGTATTGCCCATCCAGCGCGGCGGACGGGTGGTCCGCGAACACTTGCGCGAGCGAGCTGGGCGACAAGAGCGGTGCGTCGCGGAGGCTCGGTTTGACGTTGTCTTGCAGCGGGGTCCCAGGTGGCAGCGCCGAGCGAACCGGCAGGTGAAACTCGAGCTCGTCGAGCCTTGCGGTGCGCGGGATATCCGCGAGTCGCAGCTCGCCGTCCCCGATCGAGAATGGCGTGGCACAGATCTCCACGACGGCGTCGGCCACGCTTCGGGCCAGCGAGCCAGGGTAGCCGTGGCGGGCGAGACGCTCCTTCGCCAGCGCTTCGAGGATCGCGGAATCCGCAGAAAACTCGGCGTGTTCGAAGATCTCGTGAAAGAAGGTGCCGGCCTCGGGACCACGCGGAAATTCGAGCAAGAGAGACGGGCGCGCGAGGCTCGGAGGGGGGCGTTGCGGAGGCTCGACGATCACCGGCGCATGCTCATCGCGGTCACGTCCCTCGCCGTGCGCGATGCCGAGCGCGTGGCTCCGTGCGGAGAGCTGCGTGAAGCTGGCCAAGGCATGACTGCGCGGGATCGGGCACGCGAGCGTCCGCGCGCTGAGGGATACCGGCTTCATGGCGACGGCGGCATTGGGCGCGTGGGCAAGGGACGGCGCGTGGACCGGCCGCGCGTGGGCCGGGGCCGCGTGGGCAAGGGACGGCGCGTGGACCGGCGGCGCGGCAAGGCCGATGGCGGATGGGCTCGCAGCGAGATCGGAGAGAGGCGCGAGCACGATCGTCTGTGCGGAGCCCGCCGCTAGCGCAGAGAGGCGCGCACGGATGCTCGGGCCATCGAGGGCATCGACGGTGGTGCGTAGTGCGGCGACGCTGGCAGGCAGAAGGTCGTGTCCGAACAGCGAGTAGTCGAGCGCTGAGATGTCTCGCTTTGCCGTGACGCCCCACGCGAGCACGGTCCGATGCTTTGCCCGCGTCATCGCGACGTAGAGGAGACGCAGTTGATCCGCGAGCGACTCTTCTTCGTATTGCTGGTAGGCCGCGTGGGCCTGTTGCTCCGCGGGGCTCTCACGGCCGGTAAAAAAGTGAAGCGCGAGCTTGCCGTGTTCGTGGACGAACACCTCCGTCGCCGGGCGGATCCCGGTGTCCCAAAGGAATGGGCAATAGACGATCGGATACTCGAGGCCCTTGCTCTTATGAACCGTCGTGATGATGACGGCCGGCTCATCGCTGTCGAGCCGGATCTGCTCTTCGTCCAGACTGGCAAGCTTGTCAGAGCGGCGAGCTGCGAGCCATCCGACGAGCGCGCGCGGGCCAAGGTGAAGCGTGACTCCGGCGACGTGCACGAGCTCTACGAGATGTGCAAAGTTGGTCATGCGCCGCTCGCCGTCGGGGCGCCCGAGGAGCCGCGCGGGGATCCCCAGCCGCGTCCGCGCCGCGCTCATCATTTGGACGAAGCCGCGCTCTTGCCAAAGCTCCGAGAGCTCGGAAAAGCTGCGATTCCAGGCGTCGAATGAGCCGGTGTCGCCGTCGTCCATGCGGGCAAGTTCCACCGCACTCACGCCGACAAGGGAGGTGACCAACGCGGTGCGGAGGGCCCTCGGATTGCCGGGCTCGATGAGCGCCTCGAGCATGCGCTGGAGATCGCCCGCGTCATCGACGGCGCTCGCCCGGTCGGGAGCGAAGACGCTCATCGCTCCCGTGACGACACTCGGAATTCCGCGGTCGCGGAGCGTCGCCTGCACGCGAGTGGCCTGCTCGTTGGTCCGGGTGAGCACGGCGATGTCACTCGGACGGACGGCGCGACCCGAGAGCGTCATCCTCGGCTCGAGGCCGCTCTCGCCACCGGATAAAGTGAGCGCCACGTCCGACGCCAGATCTTCGAGCACGAGCGCCTCGAGTGCGCTTTTCGAGGCGTGTCGCTCCGCGGAAAACGCGATGCGAAGGGGAGCAACTTCGACGCCATCGTGCCTGACGAGGGCGCACTCGGGCTTGGGAAGAGCGGTCACTACGGGGTAATGGATGGCCTCCATGAGAAATGGCGGCGACGCGCGCCTAGAGCCCGGAGCCGCGAACCGAGCCGGGCTCCCTCGCGCGGCGTCCTCGTCGAAGTCGGCAGCGCTCGGCGCACCGAGAAAGACGCAGTGGTTCGCGTGGACGAGCCCCTGGTCGCTGCGGTAATTGCACGTCATCGTGTACCGCGACGACTCCGGCACGCTGTCGCGGGCATCGAGATAGGCAAATACGTCCGCGCCGCGAAAGCCATAGATCGCCTGCTTCGGATCGCCGATGAGCATGAGCACGCTGTCATCGCCTTCACGTTTGGACGCGGGTGTTCGAGGCCAAATGCTGCGGAGGATCTCCCATTGGGCCGGGTCGGTGTCCTGGAATTCGTCGACGAGGGCGGCCCGATACCGTCTTCGCAATCGCCCCGCGAGCGCGCTGCCGGTCGGCCCGGCGAGGGCGTCCCGGAGGTCGTAGATGAGGTCGTCGAAGCTCCTGAGCGAGAGCCGCGATTTTCTGCGCGCAAGTTCGGTGCGCGCGTACCGGACGAGGCGCTGCTTGAAGAGGACGACGTGGTCATCGACCGCGCGCATGAAGACGGAGACCGCGTCCACGAAGCGCTGGCACGAGCTCCACGGCTCGGGGTCACCGAGGTTCTTGGCGCCGGCATCGGAGAGCGCGCAAGTCGTAAAACGCTTGAGATCCTTGGGAACGCCGGCGAGCGCCGCGGCCGCGTCGTCGGCATGGGTGGTCTTGAGATAGCCCGTGATCTGCGCGCTCCACTTGGCGACGTAGTCCGCGCGGCCCTTGCCGCCGAGCCGCATTGCCGCGACCCGCGTGCGGACGGATTGCTCATCCCACACGCTCGCGAGCCCTGCGAAGGCGGCGAACAGTGGCGCCGTGTCGAGCGGCAGAAGTGGGCCGAGCAGCGGCCGTAGCGGCGTCGCTCGTGAGCCCGTGGCGCGCTTCAAAAACTGGGCGACCGAAGATGGCGTGACGTCTCTGGCCGCGAGCGCATCGACGAGGACGCGGTCGGCCCGGGAAGCGTCGCAGGCCCAGAAATCGTTGCTCACCTCGGTCAGCAGAAAGGTGTCGTCCGTCGCAAGCTCTGCATCCGGGCAGGCAGCGACGAAGGAGGCATTCTCGAGCGCAGCCCTCTGACAGAATCCGTGCAGCGTGAAGATCGACGCTTCATCGGCGTCTCGCTCCGCCGCGGCGAGCCGGATGCGGACCTCATCGATCCCGAGACTCTGCCTGCGGAGCACGTCGTCGAGCAACGGGGTGAGGTCATTGGCAATCAGCGCTGGCGACTCATTGGCAATCAGCGCTGGCGATTCATTGGCAATCAGCGCTGGCGATTCATTGGCAATCAGCGAAGGCGACTCATTGGCAATTAGCGAAGGTGATTGGTTGGCGAGCGCCCGTTTTTCGAGCTCGTGGAGGGCCTCTTGCGCCATCTGGAGGCGTGCGCGAACGCGTCGCCGAAGCTCGGACGCGGCAGCCTCGGTGAAGGTCACGATCAAGATCTCGTCGAGCGCGAGCGCCCGCTCGAGGACGAGGCGCACGACCAGCGTCGTGATCGCGTGGGTCTTGCCAGTGCCGGCGCTGGCCTCGACCACGTTCCGGCCCGAGAGCGGCACGGTGGCGGCATCGAAGGCGTTCATGCGCGCCCCTCGGTGAGCACGTCAAGCATCGGGTCGAAGACGGCGCGGGCCAGCTCTGCGAAGCGAGCGTGGGCCTCGTTCGTGGCCGAAAATGGACAGGGGTGTCCGTAAGCACGCTCGATGAATGAGAGCCGCTCGGACTCGTCCTTCCACTGCGTGAGCGCGGCCGCGAATGCCTCGGACTCGGTCTTTCTGCGGACGGTGCGGGCATACGCGAACGACGCCTCCGGAAAGAACAACAGCGGCGCGTCCAGTCCTTCGTTGCGAATGGCAACGAGGCTGGCGAGGACCAGGGCAGGCTCGCGGACCGCGTCGAGACGCGTCAGCTGAGCGGAGCTGCCCACGGCTCGCGAAAAGATGCGGCTCTCGACGGGGCCCTCGGTCGAGCACGCGTGCGCGAGGTGGTGGAGCCACGGCACGAACAGCTGGCGCGCGCGGCGGGTCCCAGCTTGGTGGTGAACGAGTCCGCCCCGGAAGCGGTTCCCGATCGTGCCGCGAGCGCACAGCCCATTGCCGATGGGCACGGTGACCGACAGACTTGGAAGGGCTCCCGTGCCGCGGGCGTCCATCGTACGTGCCGCGATCTCGCGAACGCCGGCGCCATGTTCGCGCAGGATCCGCGCGCCAAGCTCGCCGGGCGGCAGTTGCCCGCTTGCGCGCAGGATCGCCATGATTTCGGGGTCGGGGGCGTTTCCGAGCATGAGCTCGAGGATGCGGTCCTTCAATGCCCAAAGCTCGAGCGCGTCCGGCTCTACCGGGTCGAGCGCGTCGAGCGATGCATCGCGTTCGGTCGTGTCGATACGCAAGCGGTGCCGCAGCAGATACTCGGCCGGTTGACGAAAGAAGGCGGCGAGATCATCGAGCCCGACGTCGTGGGGCGCGGCGCTGCTCGAGGTCGTGAGCGGCCCCGTGAAGAGCGACGGCCACTCACGCGCTTGGCCACGGACGAGCTGGCGTGCCGCCAAGAGCTGCGCTTCGTCGTAGCTGTGCAGCCTCTCGGTCTTGCCGTCGAAGTACGCGGCGGCGAAAGGCTGCAAGCGATGCTGCGTCACGAGCCTCTCGGTCGTGTCACCGATGTGCGCCCCCGACTTCGTCAGCGCCAGCAAGAGCTCGCTCACGACCGAGCTTGGCAACAGCTCTGTCCGATCGCGAAGGCTGATGGCGCTGTAAGTGATGATGAGGCGACGCCGTGCGGAGAGGATCGCCTCGAGGAAGAGATAGCGGTCATCCTCGCGCCGCGATCGGTCGCCTGCCTTGCGGCCTTCACGCGCGCCGATGTCGAGCTCGCTCGCGTGCTGTCCGCGCGGGAACGCCCCATCGTTCATGCCCACGAGGCATACGACGTCGAAGGGGATCGCGCGCATCGGCATCATCGCGCAGAACGTGACGCCGCCTTTGAGGAAACCGCGTTCTCCTTGCCCCGCTTCGATGCGCGAGGCGATGAGCTTGCGGATCGTTCGTATGCCGACGAGCCCATCGAAGGCCGCGTCCTTTGCGAGGCTGGCGAGCTCTCCGAGCGCGCCGTGAATGCGCTCGAGCTCGAAGGACTGGTGAGGCAGCGCGGTGAACAGCTCACAGACGATGCGGGTCAACAGCTCGCGCCACGCGTCGATGCTGCGAAGCCCGTCGAGCGCTCGCGTCGTCTCGAACAACTTGGCAGCGAAGCGCGCAAAGCGTCCGAGGAGGAGGGCGTCGCCACCTTCGATCTCGTCGAAGGGCAAGACCCCGGCGAAGAGCGCGCGCTCGGCACCCGGCATCGCGAAACCGAGCAGCATCCGCGTGAGGCCGAATTCCCAGGTGTTTTCGGACGTTGGCGGCTCGACATGCGTAGCTCGGTGCTCACGGTCGATCCCCCAACGGACTCCGCACTGGCTCGTCCACGCCATGAGCTTGTCGAGCTCGCCTGCTTCGATCGAGAAGCGCGACCGCAGGGGCTCGAGCGCAAGGACATCGAAGACCGACGAGGTCGAGAGACGCGTGCCGGCAAGCTCGAGGACGCGCTGAAAGGCATCCAAGAGCGGGCTCTCAGGTCGGAGCTGCCGATCGGCGATGCGATAGGGGATCTTCGTCGGCCCGTCGCGCTCGAACACGGCCTCGATGAGCGGTGCAAAGCGCTCGAGATCGGGCACCATGACGACGACGTTTTCGGGCCGGAGATCGCCACCGTCAAAGAGCAGAAGCAACTCATCGTGGAGCACCTCGAGCTCGCGCACGGGGCCATGACACGCAAGGATCGAGATCGTGCGGTCGTCGGTCGCGCCGTCGCCTGGCTCGCATCTGGCGGTGTCCGTAGACTCGACAATGTCGCGCTGCAGTCGCTCAAGCAGCGTGCCTCCGGCCGGTGCCACGTAGAGAGAATCCTCGGGCTCGTGCGCGTCCAACCCGAGCGACTCGACGCCCAAGGACTCGATGCTCTCGAAGAGGAGTTGGTCCGCCTCGGCACCGACGGCACCGAGGGAGCTCAAGAGCGGATGGATTTGGTCGAGGTGCTGGCCGGCATGCAGCTTTCCGTCTCGCGCGAGCCGACGCTTCAGCCGTGGCTGTACCTCCTCCGACCATGCGTGGCGCGAGGGCGAAAGCTGAAACCAGTGCACGTCGACGTGACGGGCGAGCAACAGCATCGCGCGCAGGTAAAATGGCGGAAGCGTCGTGAGCCCGAAGACCACGATGCGCTCGGGCAATGCATCGACGAGGACCGGTGCGTTACCGTGTCGAGCGGCATCACCGGCCGCGGGACCGTCGACATCCAGAGGGGCATCGCCAGCCTGCGCGGCGTCGCGGTAGAGCCGCTCGTAGAACGCGCGCTCGAGCGAGGCCGTATGGACCGGCGCGACCTGCGTTTCATCGTCGAGCAGTTTTCGCGCGAGCAATGCGCGCCACAAGATCGGCTGCCACGCCTCGTCGTGCTTGGTCGCGATCGAGTCATCCCCGCGCTCCCAGGCGAGGATGAACTCAGGGCGATAGGTGAGATACCCATCGAGGGCGTCGGCGATGCGCTCGGCGAGTGCGAAGAGCAGCGCGCGATCGTCATCGTGCTCGAGATGCGATGCGATCCACGCAAATTCAGGCTTGTCGAGGAGGCGCGGTAACTCCTGGGCGATGGCCCAATGGAGCCGCTCGCGCGAGAAGGCATCGCCCGCGTCACACGCCGCGTCCCCAAGCACGGCGGCAAATGCAGCGCGAACGAATGCGCGCGGAAAGATCCCTCCGCCACCAGCCCAGACCCCGAGTCGTTCGGCCATCGCCAACGCGAGCCATGTCGCCATTCCGCGGCCCTGAACGACGAGCCACTCGCGCGCCAGCGGGTCCCGAAGCGGCTGACGCACGACCGCGGCGAGCGCGTCGGCGAGCACCTCCGTCCGGTTGCTGCGGTAGCAGTGAAGCACGCCCATGACGGATACCGGCGCCACGCCGACGGTGCAACCTGGTCCTACGCCATGCTCATCGTAGAACTCGCGCGGCAGCTCGCGGATGGCCCGCCGCTGTGGCGTTTTCCGTCACGCCCTTCTACCATCTCCCGCATGCAAGCCTCCGCCCCCAGCTCCATCGTCGCCATGTGTGCACTCGCATTTGCTGCGGGTTGCAGCGCAGATGTCATCCGCGCAGAGATCCGTGTGCACGGCACGACCGCCACGTACAAAGGAGCGGCGGTGTGCGCCAACGTCACCTGGGAAAACTCCGACACCCATGAGACCTACGAGCGAGCCGTGTGCACTCCCGCACCGGTCGAAGGCCTCTTCGACGTGACGATCCCCGACGGTGCCGACGACCTCGACACGGACGTGTTCGCGCATTCCGGCGACACCTTCCTGCGCTTCGGGACCGACCACTTCCTATTCACCCAGACCGCAAAGACAGAAGAGCCCGACGGCGAAGTCATGAAGGTCGATATCGCCGTGACCATCGAAGGACCGAAGATTGACGACCCCGGTCTTTGACGCCATTCTGCGAACGGACGGCCGCGAAGCGAAGGACGACGGCCTCGACCGAATGCACGCTTCGCCCCCGATCGGGTTCGTGTCCGATCGGGGCGGTTCCGGCTCAGCGCCTATCGCTCAGGGTGAGATGATCTGCAAGGCCGGCTCTGGGAAGCCGAGCTTGGACGCGGTGTCGCGCGTGAAATCGATCAGCCCGCGGTAGCGCCGAAGCTGCTGCCACTTGGGGTTATCGTCCTTGCTGCCCCCCAACACCACCGGAGCGCCATCCACGAACTTGACGTTGGGCGCGCCCGTCACCGGATCGAAAGGCTCGAGCTTGTCCAGCTCATAGACCTGGCCCGTGAGCGTGTTGGCCCACTGGATCATTTTCGCCGCAAGCCCCTTGTCGTAGACCTTTCCGAAGATGGTCTCGTCGCCGAAGCGCTTCGCCAGGTAGCGAAGACCGCTCTCTGGATCGACCCACTCGACGAGTTGTTCTGGCAGATAATCCGGATTCGTGTCCGAGCCGAGTCGGTAGATGCGGAGCAGATCTACCCAATCGAGCATCTCGCTCGCGGGCTGATACACGTAGTACCAGAACACGATGAATTTCTGGACTTCATAGCCAAGCTGCGGATCGACGAACCAGGCAGTTGCCTGAGGCCCGGCTTGATTCGCAATCGGAACTCCGAGCGAGTCGACGCAAGACAGGACATCGCCGACCGGGGCGCACGCGACCGGCCCCTTTTCGGGCACGAAGGACAGCCAGGCCATCGGATCGACCGGGAATTTGGCGCCTTCTGGGGCGTCGGGGAGCTCGGCAAACTTCGGAGCACCGAGCGAGTTCGAGGTGATTCGCGCGCCGAGCACCTGCGCGTCTTCGGTGAGCGCCAGGCCCAGGAAGCGCCGAATTCCATCCGGGAAGAGATCGCCATAGTTCACGTGCCGGAAGCGCGCATCGAGCCCGTCGAAGCGGAAGAAGTTGATCGCCCCGTACGACGCCTCCAGCATCGACTGCACGGCGAAGGTCTTCTCGTAATAGGAGCCCGCCTGGTTCAGATAGTTGAACGTCCAGTGTCCATGGGCGTACTGGAAATCGTTGTTGATGGGCCGGCCGCCATAGGCAACGGAATTGCCGGCGATCATATTGCCGTTCGGGATGTTGCCCGCCACGACGTTCCCTTGTGGAATGCCGCCGATTTCATCTTCGGCCGGTCGCAGCACCCGGTCGCCCTTCGGGTCGCAGAAGAGCTGGCCGCGGCAGAAATGGGCACCCGGGTGCGGGCGGGTCATCACGCGCGTGAAATGGTCGAACCCGATCGAGGCCGCCACCGCGTGGTCGTAGAGGAAGCTGCCCTCGCCCGTGTTCGTCGCCACGACGTCCGCGAACTTTGCGCCAACGTTCTTCGCGAATTCACGAAGAATGAAGTCGACCGCGTACGCAAACCCTTGGGTGAGGTTTTGAACCTTGGTGTGGTAACGCGCGAGCGCACGCTGGTAGGCCCCGTAGACCGTGAAATTCACGCGGCCGTTGCGGAAATTGTCGAAAATATGGCGGTTTTCGTAGAGGTTCGAGTGAAACACCATGGCCTCGTACATATCGGCGCCGTTGTCGTGCCGGTACGCGGACGGCGACCACCCGTCGGCTTGATTGTCAGTCAAGAAGCCGTAGGGCACGCGCGGTCTCCCGAAGGCATCCTTGGCGCGGCGCGGCGTGAAGTAGTCGCTGTCGTCGAAGTCCACGACGACGTTGTCCGGCACCATTTGATTCCACTCGACGAAATCAACCGGCGGCCTCGTGCAGCGCTCGTTGTGCACGACGTGACCGTCCCAGAGCGCGTCCCAAGTTCCCCACTTATCCCCGTCCCACCACGACGGCGGCTCCGGGTTCACGGCCACGCAGCGCTCGGGTTGAACGAGCTTGAAGGCCTCGTTGTAAAACGAGTAGTGGCCGATAAGGCCGTTGTTCGCGGACAGCGAGCACCCTCCATTGCCTTGCGGGCAATTCACGATCTGACCGAAGAGATACCCCGGATAGTCGACCATGCTCGCGACGGACGCCGCCCTGCGCTCTTCTTCCGAGCTGGGAGCCTCACCATCCGGCGGCAGGGTCAGATCCGCCCGCACGTCGACGACATCTCCGTAAAACATGCGGGTCGCCGCCATGTCATAGGCACCCAGTCCGATCATGTCCTGGGTGAGATCGCCCGCGTAATCCATCACGGTGGTCTGCATCCAAGTCCAGATCGAGTTGTCCAGCTCGTCCTGGGTGAGCGGATCGTGGTAGCGCGGACCGATACAGTCGGCGCCATCGGCGGTGGGGCCATTGCAGATCTTTTTGACCGTGCCGCTCCCGGTCCGAAGCTGCCAGTACTGGGTCTTGTAGTTGTACTTGTCGTACGAGCTCACGAAGTTGTGGCGGAGGCCGATCGTGTGCCCCATTTCGTGCAAGATGACCGTGTAGTGCATCTTGAAGCGCAGGTAGTCCCACATCTTCGAGAGGCGCTCTTGTTGGGCTACCGGATCTGCGTCAACGACGAAGGGAAACTTCGCCTTCATCATCTTCGCGACTGCCGGGATCCCCGTCGGCTCCGGCGCCCCGAGGATGCATTGTCCGCGGTCGGCCAAGCGCGCCTGGGAGTCATCGTAGGCCTTCAACAACTGGCGCGAGCTCATCCCGCGCAAGGGCGAGGCCATCTCGAGCTGCACGTCCTCGGCGTGGTCGGGATCGACCCCCGCCATCTGCAGCCACATCGGGTTCATCAGCTCCGCTTCGACGCCGGTCTCTTTCGCCATGGCCACGCGCTGCTCGAACACAGAGCGGTCCTCCGGGATCACTCCGGGCGGCAGCACCTCACGGTCGAGATCGCGCGCCACCTTCGCAAACTTGGTGAGCAACGTGGGGTCGATCTGCGCCGTTTCGCCGGCTCCGGGGTGCGCGCCAGCGAGTCCGCCGATGCGCGCGGCGATGTCCTCGCGGGTCAAGAGCGGGCCCATCTGGGCATTGCCGTATTCGGTCGCCTGAACCCAATCGTGAACGTGTTTGCCGCTCGTGATGTCGCCGGCGCTGAGCTCGCCGTTCATCCATCGAATTTGGTCCAAGAAGCCCTGCGCCGCAGAGTCGGTGACGGCGTTGTAGACGTTGATGCCGGCGGAGATGATCTCGCCAGTCAGCGGGTCCGACAGCGAAGGGCCATATCCCCACGGCGAAGAAGAATGCCGCGTCGGCCAGACGTTGAGCTGGTGATAGCGAATGTCGCCAGGACGCGCCGCCGTGCCCACCTTGCCGCAGCCCGGAGCGTCCGTCGCCGTCACCGGATTGCGACACATGAGGACCATCGCCGGCATCGCTCCGACGGCCGCGCTGGACAGTTCTTTCGTGCACTCGGCGTGGCTGCCGCCGGCCTTCATGCAGATGTTCACGTCGCGCACGCTATCGAGCTCGGCGTCGTCGTAAGACTGGTCGATCGGGAACAGCTCACCGCAGCGAGCGCGAATGATCTCGAGCGTCGAGGTGCTCGAATCGATGAACTGGTCAGCGCGCGCGGTGCCGATCAGCGAGGCCGTCCCGGTTCGCATGCACTCGGCGTAACGCGCGGATTGCACGGCGACGCGCATCGCGGCATCCCATTGCCAGGTAGCAAACTCGGTCGACTCGAAGATGGTGAGGTCGTCGGGGCTGAGCGTGTAATACCAAGGGACTGGCCGGGTCGTGCGCTTCGAGAATGGGATGGTGCATTTCCCGACGAGCGCGTCGCACTTGCTACCCCAATTCTTGCCATCTTCGCATTCGTCGTCGGTGCCATTGGGGCCAAAGAACGCTGTGCCGTCCGCGCCCGGAATGGGGTCAGGCTTGCCGTCGCAATCGATGTCCCCGGTGTCGCGGGTCGGATTGCAGCCAAGCGCAGTCGTCGCGGGTAAGGCGCACTCCCGGTCGGTGTGACTGGCACTCCAGATGTTGTAGCGCTGCGCGAATCGTCGCCACTTCTCGTCCACGATTCCGTAAGAGCGGTCCCAGCCGAGGCGATCGCGGGTGAAAACGCCCGCTGCGTTCATGCGCGAGCCATCCCAGTCGATGGGCTCGTAGTCGCTGAACCCGGGCTCGCCCTCATGGGCAATGCGCTTGTAGGCGAAGCGCACCGTGATCTCGCTGTTCTCGCAGTTTCCCCAGGGGTAGGTGCCGCCGTTGACGACATGGCCATAGTAGAAACAGGCCGGGGCGGGCCCGCCGCCGAGGTCGAGCATCCGCGGCTTCAGATGGAGCTTGTTCGTGACGTCGAAATAGCCCTCTTCACTGGCAAAGTGTGGCGCATCCGGGTGGCTGGGATCGCTGACGTAGTAGGCGAGCGGCTCGACCTCGAAACCGTCGTCCGAGAGCGGGTCCCAGGTCTGCGACGTCGCGATGTGGTTGATGGACCAATCGACGCGGAAATACTCGCGCGAATACCAGGGACGGTCGGATTTGTTCTCCTCGATGACGTTGTTTTCTTCGCCCGTGGAAGGGTTATACGCATGGCGAATATCGAAATGGTCCGCGATGGAATACGAAGCGATAACCTTGCCATTGCCGCTCTTCTTGGCGCCGTGTCCGTCGACGCCGTCGATGTTCTCGTAGGTGAGACGCGCGTTGAGGTAGTCCTCGGTGATCTCCCACTTGATCCTGAAGAGCTGACCCACGAGACCCGGAAACACTCCGCCTTGATCGGCGCCGTAGGGCACATCGATGACCGTGGCAGCCGTGTAAAACTCTGGGTCGTCGGATGGCGTGGCGAGCGTGCCGACGTAGAAGCTCTTGGCCAGGGCATTGGCCTGTACGCGATTGATGGGTTCGCGCTCCTCTGCACATCCGGAAGCCAAGGTTAGGAACGGCAACGCCGCCGCAAGAAGGAGCCACTCGTATTTCTTCTTCATATTGGAAACTCTCCCCGCGCGGGTCGCCCGCCGCGGACCGCAGATCACACACGCAAACGCCAGAAAAGTCGCACATTATTTCCGCCGCTTGTCGCCCTGAGGGCCTTCGCTCGCGGCCACGAGCCACTCACGGACGCGCTGGGCCTGGCCTCATTCGTCTTCGTCGCAAGGGGCCAGGTCGCTTGGAGGCAGCGTCGGGCGATTCGTCAGGGAGCGCTTCTCGACGGCGTGAACGCGATTTCGCCCGCTCGCCTTCGCCGCGAGCATGGCCTCGTCCGCGCGGAGCTCGAGATCCTCGGACGACTCGGCGCCGTCCCAAGTCGCGACGCCGATCGAAACGGTCTGGGTCACCAACTGCCCAGACGAGAGCGCGATCGGCTGTTCTTCCATCGCGTGCCGGATGCGCTCGGCCGCGATGCGTGCGCTCTCGAGATCGGTGTTGGCCAGGGTGACGACAAACTCGTCGGAGGCGCGGCGCACCAGCTCGTCCCTGTCGCGCGTCGCCGCCCGCAGGTGGCGAAAGAACTCTTGGAGCGCCTCGTCGCAGGCCTCGGTTCCGTAAAGCTCATTCAAGAGCTTGAAGTGATCGAAGTCGATGACCAGCACGCTGTGGGGCGGCGGCGAGTCGTGAAGTGTTTGAGTCGCATCGGCCACGACGCAATCGTAGTACAGCTCCTGCACGATTCGCATCGGACGCGTGAGCGAGGCGCGTGGCCATGGACGAGCGGGCAGCACGCCTCATCGAGAACATCCGCAACGCCGTCATCGGTGACGATCAGGTCATCGAGGGACCCTATGGTCCGCGGCGGGTGACCTACGCCGACTACACGGCGTCCGGCCGGTCGCTCACCTTCATCGAGGACTTCGTACGCGACGAGGTGATGCCGCTCTACGGCAACACCCACACAGAATCGAGCGGAACGGGGCTCCAGACGACGCGGTTTCGTGAAGACGCCCGCGCGATCATCCTCGAGGCCGTCGGTGGCACAGCGGACGACGCCGTCATTTTCTGCGGCTCGGGCGCGACCGGCGCGATCAACAAGCTCATCGACGTCATGAACCTTCGCGTGCCGCGCGATCTCGACATTCGCTACCGGCTCACCGACCACATCCCCGCGAGCGAGCGCCCGGTCGTCTTCATCGGCCCTTACGAGCACCACTCGAACGAGCTGCCGTGGCGTGAATCGATCTGCGACGTCGTCACCATCGATGAAGGACCCGACGGCAAGATCGATCTCGCCGAGCTCGAGCGACAGCTCATCGCGTATCAGGCGCGGCCGCTCAAGATCGGGAGCTTCTCGGCGGCGTCGAACGTCACCGGCATCGGCACGAACACGCGAGCGGTGGCGGCGTTGCTTCACGAGCACGGCGCGCTCTCGTTTTGGGACTTCGCGGCCGCCGCCCCCTACGTGAAGATCGAGATGAACATGAAGGACGACGGCCCACGCGGCGGCCTCGTCTACAAGGACGCGATCTTCATTTCGCCGCACAAGTTCATCGGCGGCCCCGGCACTCCTGGGGTCCTCGTCGCCAAGCGCCACCTCTTCCAGAACCAGGTCCCGACGAACCCGGGCGGCGGCACGGTCGCCTACGTCAACCCGAAAGATCATCGCTACCTCGACGATCCGGTCCATCGCGAAGAAGGCGGAACGCCGGCCATCATCGAGTCGATCCGCGCGGGCCTCGTCTTTCAGCTCAAAGAGTCGGTCGGCCACGAGGCGATCAAAGAGCGGGAGCAGCACTTCATCGAGCGGGCGATCGCAAGCTGGGAGAAAAATCCCAATCTCCTCATTCTGGGCAATCGCGACGCATGGCGGCTGTCGATCGTGTCCTTCGTGGTGCGCCACGGAGACCGCTATTTGCACCACAATTTCGTCGCCGCGCTGCTCAACGATTTGCTTGGCATCCAGGCGCGCGCGGGCTGCTCATGCGCCGGCCCGTATGGACATCGTCTGCTCGGCATCGATCTCCAGACGTCGCGGCACTTCGAGCGGGAAATCGTGCGCGGCTGCGAGGGAATCAAGCCGGGGTGGGTGCGGGTCAATTTCAATTATTTCATTTCGGAGGCCGTCTTCGAGTTCGTGATGGCGGCCGTTCAGCTCGTCGCGGACAAGGGTTGGCGGCTCCTGCCGGACTACGAATTCGAGCCGGCCACGGGCCTGTGGCGCCACCGCCGCGGTCGCCCCCATGCCGCGATGCGCTTGCGCGAGCTGAGCTATCGCAACGGCAAGCTCGAGTACCGGTCGCAGCACGCACGCGAGCCAGAGTGGGTGCTCGCCGGCTATCTCGAAGAAGCCCGGCGCTTGATGGATGCGCTGCCCGCGGCCGACCTCGAGATCGTCGATGCCCAGCCCTCGGAAGATTTCGAGGCGCTGCGATGGTTCCCACTCCCCGGCGAAATCCTGGCGGAGCTGCGCGGTCACCCAGCGCCAAGCAGCCGCACGTTGCCGCTTCACCTGCGAGGTTGACGCCGCCCGCGCCATCGTGACGCGCGTGGAAGTTCACGCTCACGGCGGCCGAGCGCTTCGAATGCTCGATTCAAGCGAATCGAGGCACTAGCGATTCATTCGAATCGAGGGGTGAATGAACAGCAGTGCCCGAATCAATAGCGTCGCAAGTCGAGGGAGAACTCGATGTCCTCGCCAAATCGGGGACGTCTAGTTACCTCTCGATTTGATGGATTCTGGGTACTAGTGTCCGCGCGTCATGCGGCATTTCTTGTCCACTCTTGACTGGTCGCGGGCCGAGCTTCAGGCGCTGCTCGACGACGCGCGCGCGCTCAAGGGTGGCGCTTTGGGCAACGAGCTTGCGGGCAAGACCATCGGCCTGTTGTTCTTCAATCCGTCGCTGCGGACGCGCACGTCGTTCGAGATTGGCGCGCGGCAACTCGGGGGCGCCGCCGTCGTGCTCGAGCCGGGCAAGGGCGCTTGGCCGATCGCGTTCGAGCCTGGCCTTGTGATGGACGGCGACGAAGAGGAGCACATCTCGGAGGTGGCGCGCGTCCTCTCTCGCTACTGCGAGCTCATCGGCGTGCGGTCGTTCCCAAAGTTCGTGGATTGGAGCGCGGACCGCGAAGACCGCGTCGTGAACGCCGTCGCGAAGTACGCAAGCGTGCCCGTGATCAACCTCGAGACGATCACCCATCCCTGCCAAGAACTCGCCCTGATGCTCGCGCTCGAGGAGCATCTCGGCACGACGGACGGCAAGAAATTCCTGCTCACGTGGACCTATCACCCCAAACCGCTCAACACGGCCGTCGCGAACTCGGCGCTCATCATCGCGGCGAAATTCGGCTTCGACGTCACGCTCCTCTGTCCGAACGAAGAGTACCGGCTCGACGAGCGATACATGAGCGCGGCCCAGGCCAGCGTCGCCGAGAATGGCCGCACCTTGACGGTCACCCATGACATCGACGCGGCCTACCGTGGCGCGCACATCGTCTACGCGAAGAGCTGGGGCGCGCTCCCGTACTTCGGTCGCTGGGCCGACGAGAAACCGATGCGCGAGCGGGCGCGGAACTTCATGGTCGATGAAGAAAAAATGGCGCTCACCGGCGGCGGGCTGTTTTCACACTGTCTCCCCGTGCGACGCAACGTGAAGGTGACGGACGCCGTCCTCGACTCGGCCGCGTGCATCGCGATCGACGAAGCCGCGAATCGCCTCCACGTGCAGAAGGCCGTCATGCGCGCGCTGCTCAAGCCATGAGCATCACGCGTGACACGCTCGTGAAGCTGCTGAGCAACCTCGGCAACAAGAAGGAGGTAGAGCAGTACCTTCGGCACTATTGCAGCGGAGAGTCGCAGCGCTACGCCGTCGTGAAGATCGGCGGCAGCGTGCTCTTCGATCAGCTCGACACCGTGGCCGCGTCGATCGCGTTCTTGCATCAGGTGGGGCTGATGCCGATCGTGCTCCACGGCCCGGGCGCTCGGCTCGATCCGGCGCTCGCGGAGGCCGGGCTCGCGTCGCCGCGAAAGGGTGGCCTTCGTGTGGTCTCGGTCGAGGCGCTGGACGTGATCCGCCGCGTGAGCCAGGCGGAGAACCTCGCCCTCGTGGAGGCGCTCGAGAAGCAGGGCTGCGATTGCCGTCCGATCACGAGCGGGGTGTTCGAGGCCGAGCCGCTCGACCTGCCGCGCTACGGATTCTTGGGCGGGAGCGCGAACATCGACGACGCGGCGGTGGTCGCTTCGGTGCGAGCGGGCAAGCTCCCCGTGCTCACGAGCCTCGGCTCGACTCGCGGCGGGCAGCTCGTGTACTTGAACGCCGACATGGCCGCGCGGGCGCTGGCGCGGCGCTTTCAACCTGCCAAAGTGATCATTCTCACGCCGGCCGGGGGGCTGGTCGACGAGAAGGGCGAGATCATTAGCGCCGTCAATCTCGCCGAGGACTACGAGCGGATCATGGCGCAACCCTGGCTCGACGAAAGCTCGCGCATTCGGCTCGAGCAGATCCACGGGATGCTTCACGAGCTTCCGGCGGAGTCGAGCGTCTCGCTCACCCTTCCAGACAATCTCGCGCGAGAGCTCTTCACGCATCGTGGCGCCGGAACGCTCGTGCGCCGTGGCGAGCGCGTCGTGTGCTTCGAAGGCTTTGAAGACATCGATCGTCTGCGGCTTCAGCAGCTGCTCGAGTCATGCTTCGGGCGCAGCCTTTTACCGGGCTATTTCGACGAAAAGAATTTCTTCCGCGTGTACTTGACCGAGGATTATCGGGCCACGGCGATCCTCACGCGCGAGGCGGAGCTACCGTACCTGGACAAGTTCGGCGTCACCGGCAAGGCGCAAGGCGAAGGACTGGGTAGCTCGGTGTGGACGCGCATGCGGCAGGATAACCAGAAGCTCTTCTGGCGCTCGCAGACCGTAAACGACGTGAATTCCTGGTATTTTCAGCAGAGCGAGGGCAGCTACCGCACCCCGAAATGGACGGTGTTTTGGTACGGCATGCAAGGCTTCGAGGAGATCGAGCGCTGTGTTCGCACCGCCCTCGCGCTGCCTCCTTCACTCAAGGACCACGGCGTCGCCAGTGATTGATGCGCCCGTGATCGACCAGCCGCTGCCTCTCGCGAGCGGCCTCTTGGGCACGACAGCGGGGCGGCGGCTTCGGGTCGGCGTCATCGGCGCGCGCGGTTATGTCGGCGCGGAGCTTCTTCGGATTTTGTGGCGTCACCCCCAGCTCACGCTCGCGTTCGTCTCGTCGCGGCAGCTCGCGGGCGCGCCGCTCTCCGAGGTGTTGCCGGAAGCCACGGACGCGGGCGTGACCATCGAATCGCTCGAGCCCGAAGAGGCCGCGTCGCGAGGCGTCGATGCGCTGTTTCTCGCGTTGCCGAATGGACACGCAGAGCCCTATGTCGCCGCGGTCGATCGCGCGTGCCCGGATGCGCTCGTCGTCGATCTCAGCGCGGATCACCGCTTCACGGCGACGTTTGCATACGGACTGCCTGAGCATCATCGCGCGCGGCTGATCGGGGCCAGACGCATCGCAAATCCAGGCTGCTATGCGACCTGCGCGCAGCTCGCCCTCGAGCCCTTGCGCGAGCTGCTTCGTGGGCCGCCTTCTATCTTCGGCGTGTCGGGTTACAGCGGCGCGGGCACGGCTCCGTCGCCGCGCAACGACGTCGCTGCGCTCGCCGACAACCTCATTCCGTATGCGCTCGCGGGGCATTTGCACGAGCGAGAAATCTCACATCATCTCGGGCACGCCGTCCGCTTCATGCCGCATGTTGCGCCGTTTTTCCGGGGAATTTCGCTCACCATCGACTGCGAGCTGAGCTCCGCGCACGACGCTTCTGCGCTCGCTCGTAGGTTCGCGGATCGCTACGCCAACGAGCCGCTCGTGACGGTGAGTGAGGCGCCGCCGCTCGTGCGTGATGCGGTCGGTCGCCACGGCGTGCAGCTCGGCGGCATCACGACCCTCGGCACGCGCGCGGTCGTGGTCGCCACGCTCGACAACTTGCTCAAGGGCGCGGCCACGCAAGCGGTGCAAAACCTGAACGTGGCCTTTGGCCTTCCCGAGTTCGCCGCGATTTCGTAGCCGGGCCGCAGGGTCACTTCGCGCGCATGCGTAGCCCGACGGTGTCGTCGATGAGCTTGCACAAGGCCACGTGGTGAGCGCGTGCATCGACGCGACCAAGCTCGATGAGCCGACCTGCAAACTCGCCGTCGAAGAGCAAATACGACAGCAAATCCGCGTCCCGCATCGTCTCGTCGTCGGCTACGCGCTTCATCAAACGGCCGAGAAGCCCGGGCACGCGAAACCTCGGCTCGCGCACGTATTCGGCCGCAAGCTGCGGGATATTCGCGCTCGAGCGAAGGTGCACGATCCCGATGCGCTGCAGCCCCTCGGTCGGGTGAAACCCAAGCTCGGTGTTCAGTCCGTTCACGAACTCGTCCCCGAAGCGCCGCGTCCCCGCCTCGAGGATCTCGTTGACCTTCTCGAAGCGATCGAGCTCGTTGTCGATGCGATCCAGGAGCAGCGCGCTCAGGGTCTTCCCGATGATCGACAGCGGGCTGGGAGCGGTCTCGTGGCCGTGATGGTCATCGGCCGTGAGGGCCTCGGCTGGGGGCGCGTATTTCGGATTGACGACGATGAGCGCGCGCGCACCGAGCCTGCGAGCCGGGGACAAGGGCACGTTTTGGCGGAGCCCACCGTCGCAGTAATAGCGCCCGTCGATGGGCACGGCCGGAAACAGGAGCGGCACCGCCGAGGAGGCCAGCGCATGCACGGGGCGCAGTCGAACTGATTTCGGCAGGGTCTGGTGCGTCGTCGGCCATGGGTCGGGATACGCACGCCGGCGCTGCACGAACACGACCGGGCGCCCGGTCGCGACCTGCGTCGCGGACACGGTGACGGCGCGGACCCGGCCGGCGCGAATGTGCGTATCGATGCGCTCGAAGGGGATCGCGCGTTCCAAGGTCTCGGCGAGCGGCGTCGGATCGAAGAGCGCCCCCGCTTCGAGGCCCGTCAGCCCGCGTCCGAGCAGGCCACGCGCGACGTCGAACATTCCACGCGCCGCCGGCCGGAGGATCGTCGCCATCTCGAGCCCGGTCCACACGGCCGCGAGCCGCGCCACTCGCGAGCGCGGCTCATCGGCGAAGGCAGCGAGCACGCACACGTTGATGGCGCCGACGCTTGTGCCCGACAAAATGTCGAGAGGCACGTCGTAGCCGAGCTCGTGCGAGACATGCTCGACGAGATGCTCGAGCACACCAACCTCGTAGGCGCCTCGTGCCGCGCCGCCAGCCAGAACGAGCCCAATCCCGGGCTCCTCATAGCGAGGGGGGCTCGTGTCGCTCACTCGCTCAAGGATAGCGATCGCCCGCGATTCGGCCAAAAACCGGCGCATTCGCGAGCGTGGACGAGACTCGCTCTGCGGCCCTCTCGCCGCTACGCACGCAGTCGGGGATCCCGACGCCACGGTAGGCGCTGCCCGCGAGCGCGAGCCCCGGCAGTGACGCCCATTGCTTCTCGATCTCGTCGACGAGCGCGAGATGACCGACGTGATACTGCGGCATCGCGCGCGGCCATCGCACGACGCGAAGGAAGTCCGGCGCTCCGCCAACATCGAAGATCGCGCGCAGCTCCGCGAGGACCAGCCCCTCGATGCGTGCGTCGGAGAGCTCGAACAGCTCGGGCTGCATCGCGCCGCCGACGAAGGTGCGGAGCAGCACCGAGCCGCGTGGGGCGCGCCCCTCGAGCTTGCGACTCGCGAAGCTGACCGCGAGGATCTTGCGCTTCTCGACGTGCGGCACGACCAGCCCGAACGCGTCGAGGGGATGCGCCACGTCCGCGAGCGAATGCCCGCTCAGCACCATCGCGGTCGAAGCGTAAGGGATGCGGTCGAGCTCGCGCGCCAGCAACGCGGAGAGCTCACGCGTCAGCTCCGCCGCGGCAAATGCGGGAAGCGCCACGATCACGGCGTCGCAATCGATGGCCTCGCTCCCCGCGAGCTCGACGCGATAGCCCGCATCCCGCTTGGTGATGCGCTCGACCTTCGCACGCAAGCGGAGCCGGGCCCGCGCCTCGATGCGCGTCTTCAGGGCGTCGATGAGCGAACGCATCCCGCGCGCAAGTGAGACGAACATGCCGTAGCGTGCGCCGCTCTCGCCCGTCGGCTGCGTGCCCTTCTTCGCGTCGCGACCCTCACCCTTCGCACGTCGCCACGCCGCGAGGGTCACGCTCCGAGCCGTGGCTTCCATCTCTAGAAAACGAGGCAAGGTCGCGCGCAAGCTCAGTTTCTCGGGATCTCCGGTGTAAATACCGCCGACCAGCGGCTGCACGATGCGGTCGAGCAGCTCGCTCCCGAAGCGCCGGCGTACGAACGACGCGATGCTCTCGTCATCCGTTGGTGGCCGCCGCGGAATCACCAACTCTGCGGCGACGCGTGCCTTTGCGGCGATGCTCAAGAGCGGTGTTCGCAAGAACGGCACGAGCTCGGACGGCGCCATCAGCACGAAGCCGGCCGGCACCTCGACGGGCTTGCCTTGGTGGAGGACGAGCGAGCGACGGTAGCGGTCGTTCAACGACACCAACTCTGCCTCGAGGCCGACGCGCCGGCAGAGCTCGAGCGCCCACGGTTTCTCTGTGAGAAACATGTCCGCGCCGTGCTCGACGACGGGATACGCGTCGATCGCTTCAGAGTGCAGTGCCCCACCCCATCGGGCCCCGGCCTCGAGCACGTCGAGTTCGAGCGAACCGGGCGCGGACAGCTCGAGGAGGCGATGCGCGGCAGCGAGTCCGGCGAGCCCACCTCCGACGACGACGACCCGCGGCGTCATTCTTCGTTGCGCCAGCGGCCCCCTTTTTCGAGCAGCATCGCCTGCGTATTGAGCGCGCTCGAGCCCTCTTCGGGCAGGACGGGCAGCCACGTTCCGTCCGCCGTGAGCCTCCGTGCCTTCGCCGTGTCGGCCAGGTGAAAGAACAGCACGTCGTCCCTCAGCGCGGCTCTCAGGCGCGGATCTTCGATGGGAAAGAGCGTCTCGACGCGGCGCTCGAGGTTGCGTCCCATCATGTCCGCGCTGCCGACGAACAGCTCTTCGTCTCCGCCGTTGCGAAACCAGTACATCCGCGTGTGCTCGAGCAAGCGCCCGACGATCGACGTCACCTTGATCTGCTCGCTGAGCCCCGGCACGCCCGGTCGCAAGCAAGAGATCCCACGCACCTGAAGCTCGATCTGCACGCCGGCCTGCGACGCCGCATAGAGCGCGTCGATCACGACCCGGTCGGTGAGCGCGTTGAGCTTCAGCACGATGCGCCCCGCGCCCGAGCTTTTGTGGTCCTCGATCTCGCGCTCGATGCGCCGCACGATCTCCTCTCGCATGCCGACCGGCGCGACCAAGAGCTTGCGATAGTCGCGCTTGCGAGAGATCCCCGTGAGCGCGTTGAAGAGATCGGAGACGTCATCCGCGATCTCGCGATCACACGTGAAAAGGCCGATATCCGTGTAGATCCGCGCCGTCGTCGGATTGTAATTTCCGGTCGCGAGGTGCACATAACGGCGGATCCCGTCGCGCTCGCGACGCACCACCAGACACGCCTTCGCATGCGTCTTCAAGCCGACGACGCCGTAGACGACGTGGGCGCCTGCTCGCTCGAGCGCGCGTGCCCAGGTGATGTTGTTCTGCTCGTCAAAGCGCGCCTTCAGCTCGACCAGGACCGCCACCTGTTTGTCGTTCTCACGCGCTTTGAGCAAGGCCTCGACGATGGGGCTGTTGCGACCGACGCGGTACAGCGTCTGCTTGATCGCGAGCACGTCCGGATCGCGCGCCGCCTCGCGCACGAAGTTCACGACGGGCGTGAAGCTGTCGTAGGGATGAAAGAGGACAACGCTGCGGCGACGGAGCACGCTGAAGATGCTCTCTTCGGTCGCGAGCGCCGGCGGCACCATGGGAATGAAGGGCGCAAACTTCAGCTGCGGCTGTTCTACCTTGGTCAGCTCGAGCACATCGGCGACGCCGATCGGACTCGGGGCGCGGTAGACCTGAAAGGGCTGAAGGCGCAGGTTCTGAACGAGGATGTCCTCGATGCCGCGCGGCATGCGCTCGTCGATCTCGAGGCGTACCGTGGTCCCGAAGCGGCGCTCCGAGACGTACTCGCTCATCGCCGAGAGCAGATCCGAGGCCTCGTCTTCCTCGATGTCGACGTCGGCGTCGCGCGTGATGCGGAACGGGTAGACAGCCAAGACCTCCACGCCCGGAAACAACAGATCGACGTTGTGACCGACGAGCTCCTCGAGCCACACGAAATTCGCGGCCGTGACCTCGACCAGCCCGAGGCGCTCAAAGCTCTCGGCGCGATCTTCATCCGGAATGCGAAGCAAGCGCGGAAAGCTCTGAGGAACCTTGAGCCGCGCGAAGCGCTCTCCGTGAACCGGGTCTTTCACGACCACGGCGAGGTTGATGCTCAGGTTCGAAATGTGCGGGAAAGGATGGCCCGGATCGAAGGCGAGGGGCGTGAGGACAGGAAACACCTCGCGCTCGAAATACCGGCGCAACAGCTTGCGCTGCTTGCCCTTGAGCTCTCCGTAAGAGAGGACTTTGATGCCGCTCTCGCGCAGCTTGAGGCTCAACTCTGTCCGCCAGCAATCCTGGCAGCGCTTCAAAAGCGGCAGCAAATCCGTGCGAATCGCGGCAAGTTGCTCGCCCGGCGTCATGCCATCGAGCGGCGCTTCGAGCACGCCCGAGTTGAGCTGGCGGCGCAGCCCCGAGACGCGAATCATGAAAAATTCGTCGAGGTTGCTGGCGAAGATCGACAGGTAGCGCACCCGCTCGAGCAACGGCAGGCTCTGGTCGAGCGCCTCTTCGAGCACCCGCTCGTTGAAGCGCAGCCAGCTCAGCTCACGATTGAAATACCGCTGCCGCACCTCGCTCGCGAGCGCGGTCGTGCTCGCGGTTGCGCTCGCGGTCGTGCTCGCGGTCGTGCTCGCGGGCGGCTCGGTCTCCGTCACTGGCTCGCGTTTGATCGGAAAGAGCGGCAGTGGATCGGCCATGGTGGCTCTAGGGAACAGCGAGTCGTTGAGCGCGCTGGGGCCGGTCGCGTGCGAGACGGTCGCCCGTTCGAAGGCGCAGCGCGCGGCTCAGTTCGGACACGCCTGATTGCAGGTGATCGTCTTGCCATCGGGACACAAGGTCGCGGTGCCAGAGGTGCATTGCATGGCGCAATCTGCCGTCTCGGGCGTGAACGCGCCGCAGTCGAGGGCGCACGCAGCTCCGTCGCTGCAGACCATGTCGCACGGCGCATTGGTGCAGGTGTACTTGCAGCTGCTGGTGCCGCCGGAGCACGAACAGACGGAGCCGGCGCACTCCGCCTCGCAGTCGGCGCCATTCGAGCTGACGATCTCGCATGGCGGTGTCTTGCAGCTAAAGCGGCAGGTCGCGTCGTTGCAGCTGCAGGTCCCGTCCGCGCACTCGGCTACGCAGCCGCTCTTGTTGCTGCACGCGACGTTGCACGAGGACAACTCGCAGGTGAGCCCGCACTCGCATCCGGGCTGTGAGCAGCTGCAATTGAATGCA